>JAEYRA010000164.1 GCA_023409755.1 Bacillota bacterium | reverse complement strand
AATGCTGCTTCCTTCCGGACCTGACATGGTTCGCAGGGTCACATTGCACAGGGCCACCCATCGACGCCGCCGGCGTGAGCGCAACAACGCAGGCAGATGTTTATTTTACTCCACATTGCCGCCGGTGGCAAGATCCAATTGGTGCAAAGACTGCTCCCGTCTCCCCGTTACAGGCACTTCCACACCTCTAGAACGACGCCGGTCGTCGCGTCGATGCAAACCCCAAACGATATGCGCAACAGTTCGCTGTTTCAGTCGCGGATGAAATCAATATCAACCCCCCAGACCGCCGCCAGATTCCGGCTGGACAGCTCCGCCTTTGCCGTCGCGGTGCGCACATCATAATCATGGACAACGGGGCCGTTGCGCATCTTCACCGTCTTCCCACTGTCCGCTGTGATCGTTGCCCACGGTTGATAGCCCGGCTCCGCCATCGCTTGTTCCCGGCGGCTTTTGGAGGCGATATTGAGCTCCTCACAATACAATGCTGCCACTTTGCGCGCAATGTCACAGGCCTCCCGCTCCCCAACGCGAACTTCTGGCAGAAACGCCTCGCCCGCGGTGAAGGAGCCGCTAACGAGGAAGCGCGTCATCTGGCCGTCGCTTCCCACCGTGGCCACCACCGCCCCGTCCACCACCTGACCCGAACGGTGCTGCAGCAACACCGTCCATGGGCCGTACTCTTCATCAGCAGAGTCCACCTTAGCAGTAAGGTTGGCGTCATCGTCGCCTGCCCGAACCTGTGAGAGCGTGGCCCGAACCATTTTCACCAACTGTACCTCGCTCAGGGATAGCCGTGACCCCGCAGGCTCTGTTAAGGTAGCCGGGGCCGCCGTCCGGACAACTGGCAGCCACACAAAGGACAGGAACGAGCCATCTGGTTCAAAGTAGTAGTTGTGGTTGCCATCGGTGAGGGCGTACACCGACGCCGCCACTAGGGCGTCGCCAGGGATGAAGACACGCAGATTCCCCTCCTGAACGAAGGGTAGCCCTTCGATGGCACGGCGCTCTTGTTCCTGCCTGTCCTTCCCCACAAAAGCCGCGGCCTGGCTGCGGCCAAACGCTGCCACCAGCACCAGCGCCGACACCAGAGCCACCCGTCTCATCACGCCCATGCTGCGGCCTCTCTTCCTCGGCGGTCCGCCGGGGCCGATACCCATACCACCATTGCGCCATAAACATTATACAGCAATTTGATTAAGGGAGAACCCGATTTTGCGTCATTCGCTGCCCCGGTACAACCGCTTCCGGAAGAGATAAAAGCCAACCTCCCTCAGGATGAGAAGACCGGGCAGGGCGAACACCAGCCCCATCACACCAAAGAGCGATGACCCCACAATGACCGCAAGAATGACATAGACCGGATGTATCTGCAGGGAGTTGCCAATGATGCGGGGCGTGAGGAAGTTGTTATCGAGCTGCTGCACCACCAGCACAACAAGGATGGCAAAAAGAGTGATGCGCCATCCGTGGAGCGAGGCCACCAATGCCACCGGTATCGCCCCGACGAACGGCCCGATATAGGGAATCAGATTGCACAAGCCTGACAACAATCCCAGAAGCAAGGCATTTGGAACACCAACAATGAGCAACCCGCCTGCGATGAGCACGCCTACCAGCAGCGACACCAGCAGCTGCCCCCGGAAGAACTGACACAGCGCTTTGTCTATCGACACATACAGCGTCTGGATGTCGTCGTGGAACCGGATGGGAACCAGATACCCCAATTGGGAGAGGAAGAACGGCGAATCCTTGAGAAAATAGAACACAAGGAATGGCACCAACAACAACCATACAACACCCGAATAGCTGCCCTGCGCCACCTGCAGGGTGACGCCGCCCAGCCAATCGGCGGTGCGGCTGCCCAGCGAATCCATGGCACCCTGGAGAACATTACCCACCGGCCCCTGCCCACTACCAGCCCGATCCACCAGCCTCTGCAGCGATGTCAGAAGCTGTGGCACGACACGGATGAGATCGGCCGCTTGACGCAGGAAAAGCGGAACGATGTAGACGCCCAACAATACCACCGCCGCGGTGACACCGCCAAAAATGATAAGCAATGACCAACCGGGCTTCACCCAGCGCTGCAGTTTTCGATGGGGCTTGTTGAGCAGATAGGCGATGAGCACCGACAGCAACACAACGGCCAGGAGTTTACCCAGCCGCAGCAGCAAGGCCACCAGCAACCCCAGCGCCAACAGCACCAGCAAGATATTTCGAAGGACGCGTGCCGTTCGTTCCATTCTACGCCAAAAGGAGGCGACCTCCTGGCCAACCCTCCTTTTGCCTGCATTGTTGGTTGTCGTGCCCCGTATCTGCCTTCGCCATGCCTGCCTTTTCCTACATACCGGGCCAGTTGCGTACCATCCGGCTGGCGCTGCGCACCATTCCCCGCCCCCGGCGCATCATGGCCCGGGCGGAACGCGGCTCACACATGCGCCACATCACCATTGCCGCCGCGGTCCCCACCGCACAGCCAAAGAGCATTCCTCTAAAATACCCCCTCATCGTCGGCCCTCCTTTCCTGTGGCGGACCGCTGTCCGCATCCGCCCCATCCGTTAGGATGAAAGAGTTTTCGTTCTGTAGTAGGTTACCCCTGTTTTCAATTATCTTCCTGCCATTTTTTAGATCGTCCATCACGCTGGCGGAGAGTTCCATCCCCAAAATATTACCGGATCGCTCGTCTATGAGGTAGTTGCTGATGCGGCCCAAAAAACGCCCGTCTGCACTGAAGACACGGCTGTCCACGTTGGTGCACTCCACCCTCTTGCCCGAGCGGTGCCGCTTGGTACCGTCGATGACGATGCTGTGGTCCCCCATGGCCGCCACCGCTGACCATGGTACATATTGGCAGCGCCGCAGAAGGCCTCGTTCCTCATACACAATGCCGTCGATGCGCCTGTGACCCGGTGCGCAAACCACGCCGCGCATGTAGCCCTCTGTAAGGCCGGTGGAGCGGTCCACCACCGGCAGGTTCATCAACTGGGTATGCATCTTCATTTCCATCACCGCGCTTAGTATGGCTCCACCGGGGGAAAGCACACGGCTCCCACGGTCATTGGGCCATTGGTAATTCTACGCAGGTGCGGAATTCACGGCCGTCAATCTCATGCGCTGGATACTCACACGCCAGCGGCGCGAACTCCAATCGGTTCGCGCCGCTACCACCCATTCGCCATGCCTGTATCAATGCCCGTTATTTCTCGTCGTGCTCATCGTCGCGTTTGCCGGTACCAGTCAACTCCTGGAAGAAGTTACCGGCACGGGCCTTCCGGCCGCCTTTCTGCACCGCAACCACCAGGAAGACGAGCCCTGCCAGCGCCAGGATGCCAACGGTCCATGCGATGGACTTGCCCGAAGCCTTGTTGGCCGAGCTGTTGTTTTGCTGTTTGGCGCTCTGCTGCTGTGCTCCACCGGCGGTGGCCTGGGCCTGCGGGGCAGCGCTTTGCCCAGGGGCAGCCGTGCCCTGCGTTGTTCCGCCGGACGCGCCAAGGTATTCAGCCAGCACGTCGGCTACATACTTGGTTGACTCCAACACCTTGTCCTTCTCAATGGTGTGGGTGCCGAACTCCAGCAGCATGGAGTTGGGGGTTAGATCCTGGTTGTAGCTTCCTTTGCCCACGTAGACGTCCTTGATCAGCCCAGGGAACTTTTTGTCGGCAATGGCCTTGATCTTTTTGACCATGTCCTTGTTGGCCTCGATGTTCTGGTTGCCGCGGCCCAGCACCATGCGCACACCGGAGACCCGCTCGCCACCCACATCGCGGTCATACTCCGTCGCGTCCGGTATGCCGTCACGGTGAATGTCGAGCAGCATGTCGGGCTGCTCCGACTCCATCAGGCCCACGGCCGACGAGCGGGATCGGCGATAGGCACCAGCGTCGTGGGGGTCGTGCGACGTGTCATCCACCACGGCTTCCACGCCGTCTTCTTTCAGGCGATCCGCCAGTGTCTTAGCCACGTCAACAATGCCGCCGCTCTCGGGCTTGGCCTCCGTGCCGTCGCCTTTGATGTAGCTCTCGTCGGTGTGGGTGCAATAGAGGCCAATGCGCTTCTGGCCGCTAGCGGCAGCCGACACGTTCATCACTTCATCGGCCAAGCCCTCCAGTGACCAATCCTCCACGTAGCGGGCGACGGCGGTGCGGGCGTTGTCGTCCACCTCCACCACCCGGTACACCCGGTTGTCACCGGAGATATACTCGTCATCCACCGAGATCTGACCGGCAAAGGAAAATAACGGCTGCCCGTCGTCGGTCTCCACGGTATAGCAACCCATTTCTCCCTCGTACCAGTCATCGGCCAATACGGGCGTGGCCAGCGCAGCCAACAGGAGCATCGCACACAGCGCGCCTACCCATTTCTTAATCGTCATCACGCGGCCCTCCCTGGTGAACGAACTCGCCGTCCTCGAACTCCAACCCCTCGATTTCGGCCTTGGCGCTGCCCCCCTGCATGCGCTCGCGAATTTCGCCAATGATCTCCGCCAGCAGTACAGCAACGAGGCCCGAGAGCACCACCACATCCAGTGCCCCGGCTCCGCCCAGCTTGATGGGCGTGCTCAGGCCCTGATAGTAGTTGATGACGCCCTGAACGGTGTCGCCCAGCAACACGCCCATCACACCGCCGATGAAGGCGCTGCGACGGCTGCGGCCAAAGAGATAGGCGATAAGGCCAGCCGCCACGCCATAGATGTAGTTGACGTCGAACGGCATGCTTTCCGGGTTGGACGGGAAGAGCCGCCCAATGCCAAACACTGCCGCGGCTGCCACCACCGCCGACATCACCGCCCGCCAACGTTCCTTGGCGGTGCCGGCCTTGACAAACAGATACACGCACAGTGCGAAGGGCACCAGTGCGCCACCGATGTTGAAGTATACCCGTCCCAGTCGGATGTCCGGGATCAGGCCGCCGATGAAGATGGCGGCGACGAACAGCAATGCCTGCCGGTCAGTCAGCCGCAGCCGGTCCAGCACCCGCTGCGCCGCGCCAAACACGATGAGCAAGGTCACGACGATCAGCAGAATGAAGCCGATGGACATATGAAACACCTCCTGAATTGGTGTTAGCATGCCCGTGGAAAGGGTGCATATTCGGCGGGGAAGCGCGCATTTGCTGGCAGCAATAGCGCTTTTCTGGAAGCGAACGGGTCACCGGCCGGTTTGCGCTTTGGGGCTTGCAAGGCTATAATCAATGCAAACGACGAACGAGAGGAACAGTTTGCCCATGCTGCCCACACCCCGTGAGGCCGAACAGCTGCTGCAGGAAGGCTACCGCACCAACCCGACCGTCTGGATTGACCACTGCCGCAAGGTGGGCCAGGCCGCTGGCATCATCGCCGCGCGCTGCCCCGGGCTGGACGCTGAGAAGGCCACCACGCTCGGCATGCTGCATGACATCGGCCGGCAAGTAGGGCCGGTGGACATGCGCCACGTGGTGGAGGGCTATAAATTCGCCATGGCGCACGACATGCCCGAGGTCGCCCGGGTCAGCCTCACCCACTCCTTTGCCATACAGGACACCGTGAGCTGCGCCGGCTGCTGGGACTGCCCCGAAGAAGATGTGGACCTGGTGCAGCGCTTTTTGCAATCGGTGGAGTACGACGACTACGACCGGCTCATCCAGCTCTGCGATTATCTTGCCACGCCGTGGGGTTTTTGCACGCTGGAAAAGCGCATGGTGGACGTGACCCTGCGCCGTGGGTTCAATGAGTATACGTTGGAAAAGTGGCGGGCCGCTTTCCGGCTCAAAAAGTACTTTGAAGAGAAGATGGGAGAACCGCTCTACCCCCTGCTGCCCGGGCTCGTTGAGTACATGCTGACCGGCAAGGGCTGAGCGAACTCCCTGCCAACATCGCAAGAAATTCTCTGGACGGGGCTCATTTGATTGCGTAGCATGAGACCATACCATCGTTGGGGAGGATCAGCCCATGTCCGCACGCAACCAGCGCGATCGCTTTTTTGACACCGTTGGCCACCGCGCTCACTCTGATTTCCTCTATTACTTCGACACGACGCCCGACCTGCAAGAACGGCTGGCCGAACGAACCGGCTGCGCCGACGTGGCCGCTTTGTCCGCGCGGTTTGGCATGTGGACGCCGGTGGACATCGCCCCGCGAGATGCCTACGAGGGCAAACCGGGGTGGCAGCCCGACTTTTGGGCGTACTACCGGGATCTCACCGTACCCGCCAACGCCTCCCTCGATTTCAATGGCGTGCTGCACGTGCCCGGCAGCCTCTACCACTTCACCCATTACATCGCGCCGCTGCGGGGCGACCGCACCCTTCAGGAGATTGAGGCCTTCCCCCTGCGCCGGATGGACCCGACGCCCGACCCTTCGCTGGCCGTGCGCGCGGCCCAGGCTCGTGCCGAGGGGCTCACTACCCAGTGCTGGGTGGGCCACATCTACGAGAACGCCTGGCAGGTTCGCGGGTATGAGGATTTCCTGGCGGATTTCTCCCTTGCGCCGGAGAATTGTGAATACCTGCTGGGACGCTTCGCCCAGCGCAACCTGGAGGTGGCCCGCGCCGTGGCAGCCGCCGGCGTAGATATGCTGCGCACCGGCGACGACGTGGCAGGCCAGGGCGGCATGATCTTTGGCGCTTCCCGCTGGCGGCAGGTGCTCAAGCCCCTGTGGGCGGAGATCTACGCCGCCGCGAAGGCCATCCATCCCGCGATGAAGGTGTGGTACCACAGCGACGGCGACATCAGCGAAATCATGGATGACCTCATTGAGATCGGCGTGGACATCCTCAACCCGCTGCAGCCTGAGTGCATGGACGTACCGGCCCTGAAGCGCCGCTACGGCGACCGCGTCACCTTCGACGGCGCCATCGGCACCCAGTCGGTCATGCCCTTCGGCACGCCGGATGATGTACGCCGCACCGTACGCGATGCCAAGCGGGAGCTGGGCGGCGACGGGGCACTGATCCTCTCCCCCACCCACGTGTTGGAGCCAGAGGTGCCGATTGAGAACATTCTGGCGTTCCTGGAGGAATGCGCCAGTCCGGACCATCCCTAAAAAGGCTGGCCTGACCAAGCTAATAAAGGCTTAACACAGCCAGCGCCTTAACGACGCTGGCTTTCATTTCGTTCAAGCTTAAAATGGGAGGGTATAGCGATTTTCTCTTTGGCAGCGGAGCCAAAGGGAAGGGCAATTGCGGCAATGTGATTCAGGTTAGCGATTCCTGAAATCGAAAATCGCAGTGGAATACCGCTGCAGCGGGATAAGGCATACGCTTGCTCAGGCCTCCACGTGCCGCCCGCGAATGTACTGACGTTTGCATGCTGTTGGGCCTTCAGCGCGGTCAGCCGACGGTTTGCCCCGTCTGCGTGACCTCCACCCACGTGGCGCCGGTTGCCCGCGCCAGCTCCTCCGGTGCGAACTCCACCGCCGTATTGCCGCTGCCCGCGGCCGGGTACACCGTGGCAAAGCGTTGGAGCGACCGATCCAAATAGACCGCAACACCATCCGGCAGGCCAAAGGGACACACCCCGCCGACCGGATGACCGGTTTCTGCCAGTGTCTCCTCCGGCGAGAGCATGACAGCCTTGCAGCCGAAGGTGTCCTTGTAGCGGCGATTATCGATGCGAGCGGTGCCGCAGACGACCAACACGGCCACACCATCGCGCTGTTTGAGCGCCAGTGACTTGGCGATGCGCGCCGGCTCCACACCCAAAGCCTCGGCGGCCAGCGGTACGGTGGCGCTGCTCTGCGCCAAATGCAGAATCTGGTGCGGCAGGCCCCGCTCGCGGAAGAAGGTCTCAACCTCATGGATTGCCATAGAAGGATTTCCCCCATTCATTTCGAACCATTGTAGCACAAAGGAACAAAGAGAAAAACGGAGAAGCCACGCATGTATACCTGGCACCAGAAAAACCAACTCGGCCTGCACAATCCCTTCCAAGTCCTCTACCAGCATTCGGGCATTGCCTTTCAGAAACACTGGCATGAGGAACTGGAGGTGATCTACTTAAAGCAGGGCTCTGCGCTGGCCAATATCGGCGGTAAATCCTACGACGTGGGAGCCGGCGACATCATCTTTGTTGGCAGCAAGGAAAGCCACGAGTACACGGCGGAAAGCGACGCTGGCGTCTCGCTCATTTTCGATGTGAGCCCGGTGGTGTTTGCCGACCACCGGGAGCGGGTGGCCAATAGCCGGTTCTGTGCACCGGTGCTGAAGTGCCCGCCGGTGGGCAGCCAGGAACGGGCCGTTTACGATGGATTCCTCCAGCTGTTTGAGTCCATCATCGCAGCCGAAGAGAACACACCCATCGCCTATGACCTGCTGCTGCGGGCCAAGGTGCTGGAGCTCTCCTGGATGATACTGGACAAACTGGAGCTTTTGCCGATGAGCCATGAGCAAAAGGTCAAGCTCTACACCAACAACGAAAAAATCAATGAGGTCCTGCACCTCATTGGCCAGGACTACCAGCAGGATTGGGACTTGAACGCCGTGGCGCGGCTCTGCAGCTTCAGCCCCAACTATTTCGCCCGGCTCTTCAAGGAAACAGTGGGCATGCCCTTCTGCAAGTACCTCAACGAAACCCGCGTGCGGCAGGCCAAGACGCTGCTGATGGAAACGGAGACACCCATCACAGCGGTTTGCTACATGGTGGGCTTCAGCAGCCTGCAGACCTTTGACCGGGTGTTCCGCTCCGCGTATGGAATGTCCCCATCGGAATACCGGAAGCTGGGGCTTTCCGCCGCGGCATCCGCCTCAGAGTGACGCGAACCAGTCAAAGCGGCTGAGAAGACCCTCTGCGTTGCGGTGCAGGATGTTGTGACAGTCTTCGTCAGAGATATCGGCGGAGAGCAGCGCGCCTACCCCGTGATGGGTGGAGAACCACGGCAGGTCGGTGCCAAAGAGCATCCGCTCGGAGCCGGCCTTTTCCGCAATGCGCTCCACGATCCCCCGGTCATCCAGCACGGCTGTCATCTCATAATAAAGATTGGGGTATTGGGCCAGCGTCAGGCCATCCTGCCACGCGCCATGGAAGGAATGGCCGCAGATCAGCACCGCATCATGGTACTTCTCCGCAATTTTGCGCACCTCCGCCACCCCGTCGTAAGGGCTGCCGCCCCAGGTATGCATCAGGATCAGCAGCTTTTTCTCGTTGGCATATTCAAAGTAAGGCTTGTGCCGCTCATCGGTAAGGGCAGCGTTTTGATAATCGCAGAGAAACTTGAGCCCCACATAAACATCCGGGTTATCCTCAATGCGCCGGAGGTCCTCGTCGGGGTTCAGGTTACGTGTCCGAATGGCATGGTACGCCCGGAAATGGTTCGGATATTGCCGGACAGGTTCGATGTTGGCCCGCTCGCCAATCTCCGGGCAGCTCAACGCCAGATGGCTGCAGAAAATTGTGAGCTTGGTGCCGCAGCGCTCCATGGTGCGCACCATGTCCTCGGGGTTGCCCGCGGGGAAGTAGATGTTTGGCTCCTCGTGCATGTGGGCGTGCACGTCGATGATGGGGCAATCCGGCAGCCTGCCATGCTCCCAGTACTGCTGGGCCAGCGCGCTGGTGTTGTTGATCATGTCAGGTCGACTCCTTTCACAAGCCTCTCCAGATTGCCGCCCAAAATGGCCTCCTTGTCCTCCTGCGAAATGTCCGAATGGCGCAGTGTCAGCATATGGGCGCCAAGATAGCACGCCGGGAAGCCGCTGCCAAAGAGCAGCCTTGACGCACCGTATTTGCGCACAATCGCCTCAAAGCCCTGGTCCGTCAGCAAATAGGTGGTATCCAGCACGACGTGCTCGAACGTTTCCAGAAACGGGCGGAGCTGCCGGTCGCAAGGCCAGCAGTCCGCATGGGTCAGAATGCAGTGCAGCTTCGGGAAGGCGGAAAGGTAGGCATAGGCCTGCTCCAGCGTGACCCCGCAGCCGGTATCGATGTGAATCGGGATGTTGCGCTCGCAGGCCATCGCCAGGTAATCGCCCAGCACGGCGGGCAGGGGCATGTATTTATGCCCCTGCGGGTTGAGACGCAGGGCCGCGATGCCGTTCCGGCGCATGGCAGCGGGTAAGTCCTGCGGGCTTGGAATCTCCCCGGTGCAGGAGGGCAGCAGCGACCAGACGCCCCACAGCTTGCGGGAGGCGTTTGCCAAGTCCGCCGAAAGCAGGTCATTGCCCGTCACCACCCCGACCGTGTCCTGGGCAGAGTGGTAGACCAATCCCCCGGCAATGCCGGCCCTTTCGAGCTCCTGCTCCAGTTCCCCCATCGTTTCACAGGGCTTCGCCGGCCCGCCAGCCACCACCCTGCCGTAGGATAGATTACAGTCGAACACAACCATACTGCACTCCTTACAATCTGGCATCCACTCGGTTGATGGCCTCGGCCACCTCCAGCATG
>JAEYRA010000160.1 GCA_023409755.1 Bacillota bacterium | reverse complement strand
GGGCTGGTCGTGCCGTCCCGGCACTGCTCGCCCATGCGTCCTGGGCTGGCCGTGCACTTTGCGCCGATGGGCCACGCGCCGGAGCGGCGGCACCGGGTTCCTCGCTGGGCGGCGGAGCCTCCCACGGGGGCAGGTCGTCGACGGGCGCGACCGTAGCCTTCCGCGCCGAAGCGGAGGCAGCGGGCTCCTCAGCCGGTGGCGGGGCCTCCCACGGGGGCAGGTCATCGGCGGGTGCACTGCGCGGAGCCGGGGCTGGGGCCGGGGATTGCGCACGCGGCGGTTCGACCGATGGGGCAGGGGCCGCGGAGCGGGCTGCCGGGGGTTGGGCCGATGCCGCGATGTTCGCGGGGATGTTATCCACAGGCTGTGCAAAAGTACCGCTCTGCAGGGCGGCTTCCAGCCGCTCCACGCGGGTCAGCAGGGCCTCGTAATCCCCGGGCTTCTCTTGCCGGCAGCTGCGCAGCAGCGCCAGCTCCACGGGGATGCGCGGGTTGGCGGCGTACCGCAGCGCGCCATCCAGCTCAATGAGCTCGCCCAGCACCCGCAGGATGTCCCCCGCCGCCACCGCCTTGCCCCGGGCGATGAGCCGCGCGGCTTCCTCCTGGGTCATGTCGAGGGCCTGGGCGGCGTTGGGCGTCACCTTCGCCACCATCCGGTCACGCAGGTGGCGGCTCAAGTCGCTGGCGAACACGCGGCAGTCCCCCCCGCCATTGAGGAACCGGTCAAAGCCATCGATGGCCCCGGCGGCGTCCCCCGCCAGCAGGCAATCGGCCACCGTCTCATAGCAGCCTTCATCGGCGGAGCCCAAGAGGTCGGCCACGGTCTGGGCCGTCACGGCCTCGCCGCCGGAAAGGCACTGATCCAAGAGTGACAGGGCATCGCGCATGCCGCCATCGGCCGCCCGGGCAATGCGCCGCAGGGCCTCGTCGTCGGCCTGCCCGCCCTCGCGGGTCACCACATCGCGCAGCAGCGCCGTCATCTCCACCGCGCCAATGCGGCGGAACTGGAACTGCTGGCAGCGGGAGAGCACGGTCGCCGGTAGTTTCTGCGGCTCGGTCGTCGCCAGGATGAACACCACGTGGGCCGGCGGCTCCTCCAATGTTTTGAGGAGCGCGTTGAAGGCGCTCGTGGAGAGCATGTGCACCTCGTCCACGATGTAGACGCGGAAACGGCCCACCGCCGGCATGTACTTGACGTTCTCCAGCATCTCGCGCACTTTATCGACCGAGTTGTTGCTGGCCGCGTCAATCTCCACCACGTCCATGTTGGCTTCGCTGGTGAGCTCCACACAGGGGCGGCAATGACCGCAGGCCTCGCCGTCCACAGGTTCGGCGCAGTTGATGGCCCGGGCCAGCACCTTGGCGGCCGAAGTCTTGCCGGTGCCGCGCGGCCCGCTGAACAGATACGCGTGAGATACCCGCCCGGCCGCCACCTGCGCCCGCAGAGACTGCACCAGCGCCGGCTGCCCCACGATATCGGCAAACCCATGGGGTCGGTATTTGCGGTAGAGCGCTCGGTATGCCATCGGTTCCTCCTTTGGGTTGTCCCTTCTATTGTACGACAGAAACGCGACAAAAAAAAGCGCTACGAGGCGCTACGCTTCGCGTAGCTTTCGCGGCGGCTGCTAACGCAACCGCCGCGAGCAGGAGAACCCGGCACGAGTAAGTTTGGCCCGCCACCGCGCATGTCGCTGGCGGGCGTTCATCTGTGCTGGTCGCACATGCTTTAACGAGGGAGACGCCGCTCACGCGGAGCGGGGGGTGCGTGCTGTGTCCAAGCAGCCATGTGCCGCGGCGGGATGAACCCGCTCGCGGCTGCCGGGTGTGGCGCACATGCGTGGCATTCCCGTAAGACGCCGCTCCGGCGGGGAGGGGGGGCGTGCTATGTCCAAGCGGTCGCGTGCCGCGGCGGGATGAACCCGCTCGCGGCTGCCGGGTGTGGCGCATGCGTGGCATTCCCGTAAGACACCGCTAACGCGGAGTGAGGGTGGTGCTATATCCAAGCTGACGTGTGCCGCGGCGGGATGAACCCGCTCGCAGCTGCCGGGTGTGGCAATCCTGCACGGCATTTGAGGGAAGCGCCGCTGTGGCGGGAGCATTGGGTTTTACGAAGAGTTGGGGGGAGGTAGTACACTGGGCATCCCATGGCAGGGATTCCAAAGGGCCTTCCTTTGGCCGTTTTTCTCGTTTCCTCCTGGGGCGCGTTTCGAGTTTCCCCCAGACGATCGGCGGCACTTGGCCTGCGACAGCGGGCGGGGATGTTTGAGCCTTCCCGTTGCGAAGCATAAGGGAAGGCGAGTTACCCGCCGCTGCCCCAGACGCCATGGATGGCGTCAAGCCGTTCACGCCGTGAGGGCGTTGTAATACAACGCCCTAGCCGCATGGATGCGGCGTAAGGCGTGGACGGTCGTGCCGATCGTCCGGTCTAGGAAAACTCGTCCGCGCCCCCTCGCGGTTTTGGGCACTTTTGACGCTGCAAAAGTGCCGCCTGCGGCAGCGCGTCTCCTGTAATATGGGGGCAAAACCTGAGCCAATGGAAGCAAACGGCAGCGGTTGGTTCACGGCTTTTCATACAGCATCCCATCCCTCACAGAGGCAAAAACCGGGCCGTCCAAAAAGCAACCCAGTGTAAGACATGGTGCCACTAGCATACAAACAAGGATACATGTATTGTAAACTGTATCCATGTTGTTTAGAGTAAAAGAATAACATAGGAAGTGTCGCCTCGTGGATACGAGCGCACCAACAAACATTGTAACCTAGAGGAGAGTGATGACATTGATTGGACGAGAGGTAAGGGTGGGCGCGTGCCTATACGCCGACGACGTGGACAGTATGGTTGGATTCTACAGGGACACCTTGGGCTTTCATACCCAATGGAATGGCGGGGATTTCGCGGAGTTCGAGACGGCAAGCGGTGCGCTCGCCTTGTTCCTGTACAGTAGGAAGTCATTCGCGCAGGCCATTGGGGAGAGCTACATCCCTCCAAAGGGAATCAATCAAACGTTTGAAATTGCCCTCTGGTTGCCCTGCTTTGCCGATGTGGATGCGGAGTATGAACGGCTATCGAAGTTGGACGTGCGGTTCCCGGCTGGAGAACCCATCACCTATCCCTTCGGCATTCGCAACTTTTATGTCGCCGACCCGGAGGGTAACCTGCTTGAAATCGGCAGCATGAGTGAAACATAGTTTGGGCGTTCGAGCCGTCTCATAGGCTCCATGTTTGGGCATTCTGCGGTCAGCTTTTCAAGCATTCCTGTTCATTCGCTCAAACAAAAAACGGTGAGAGAATACTCTCGCCGTTTTGTGTTTTCTCTCATCGCCGCTTCGTACGGCGTGTGTCCCTTACTTCGCCATCCTTCGAAGCAGCCACTCGTTGATCTTCTCCCCATAACGGTAGGAGAGCCACACCAGCGCCAGCGCCGCCGCGCCGATGAGCACCCAGCCCCAAATGGGCATCTGCACCACGCCGGAGCCGACGAGCGAGCTCATGATGAGGCCCGGCGGGCGGGTGAAGAGCATCATCAGGAGGAACACCGGCCAAGAGACCGCCGCCAACCCGGCGATGAAGCAGAGGGCGTCATCGGGGAAGAAGGGCAGCAGGAACATGGCAAAGAGCAGCGGCAGGCCCTTGCGGCTCACGATGTCAACATACTTATCCACCACCGAGGCACCCACCAGGCGCACCACCAGCGGCCGCCCGAAGCCCCGTGCCAGCGCGAAGGCCGCCACCGAGCCGACGACGGTGGCCCCGATGGACAGTGCCGTCGCCTTCCAGAAGCCGAAGAGGAACCCACCGGCCATGGCGGTGACGTTGCCGGGGATGGGCGCGGCCACCACCTGGGCCGCCTGCAGCAGGAAGAACACCACCGGGGCCCAGGCGCCGTAGCCCTTTACATAGGCCTGCATGGCCTCCGGCGAGGAAAACACGGCGAACCCGCCGGTGCGCTGCAACCACCACAGCGCGGCAGCCACCAGCACCACCACGATGCCCACCGTCAGCCAGAACTTCCAGCCCAGCGGGCGTTTGGCGGTCTGTGCGGCAGCGGCGGGGGAAGGGGACGGCTCGCCGCCCACCGGCGGGGCGGCGTCTGCCGCGGCCATCGTCCGGTCATCGGCTGGCCCGCAGGTGTCGCTCCCTGCGGGGCTGTCGGGGCGGGCTTGGTCATTGTCTTTTGTCATCTCAGTCTCCTATCTCCAGGCTGGAAAGGCCGCGTTCCCGCAGGTAGTCGGTCACCTGGCGGTGGATTTCATCGGTCAGCGCCGTGGTGTCCTTCATTCCCGCCATCACGTCCTCCATGTATTCATAGGGCAGCACTTTCCGCAGGTTGTCGTAGAGGGCCTGGCGGCTGTCGGCGTTGGGGTCGGCCTGGCGGAAGTCGACGAGCTGCCAACGGTTGGTGCCGAGCTTGGTGAACACCAGCCGCGCCGGGGCCGTGCACTGGAACTGCTGGTCGAACTGCTTGCCCTGCACCGAATAACCGGCGTAGGACAGCATGATGTAAACCTTGGCGGTGTCGCGGGTTCCGGTGTCCACCCCCAGCACCGTATAGGTCTGGAAGTAGGAATCGGCATAGCCCCAGGCCGGCAGCAGCGCCGTTTTGATGAGCCGGTCAAGGTCGGTCTCAATGGCATCGGAGCCGGCCGTCGGGTCCCACAGCAATACGCTGTCCTTCAGGGTACCGGCATATGCCCATAGTTGGCTCTCAATGAGGTAATACACATACTCCGGCATGCGGAACACCCGGCCGTTCTCCGTACGCAGCAACAGAAGGCCCTCGCTGTTCACCTCAAAGGTGTGCTGGGTCTTGCCTTCGGGGTCCACCAACTCCAACCGGCTTTTATAGCGGGTTTTGCCAGCGTCGGTCACGGTGAGGCTCTCGTCACCGGCGGCGGCCAGCACTTTCTCCACGGCGAAGCCATGGGTCAGCAGGGCCTTGGGCCCCAGGGCGGGGCGCACCCGCAGCGACCACCCCTCGTACTGGCTGGAAGCGGGCTCAGTCACATAACTGGGCGCGGGCGTCACGTTGGGGTGGGAGGACACCGGTGACACGCCCAGGGCGTTGCAGCCCGTCATGGCCAATGCCAGCAGCAGGGAAACCAGAACGGCGGGCCGCCGAAGATCACTCTTCGCCATGGTCGTCCCCCCGTACGGCGCGGGAGCGCACGGCACGGCGCACGCCAAACCCGGCCGCCCCCACCGCTGCCACCAGCAGAATGAAGCCCGCCGTGCTCACACTGCGCAGCACCGACACGATGGCCCAGAAGTTGTCGCCCATCCACCGCCCCAGCAGGAACAGCATTCCGTTTTGCAGCAGCGTGGCCACGGCGATGGCCGGCAGGCAGTCGGTCCGCTTGAGGCCCATGGCGCCGGCCAGTACCAGCGCCGGGGTGTTGACCCCGGGGATGAACTTGGTGGCCAGCAGCACCCGCCCGCCGTGGCGGGTGAGGTAATTGCGGGAGAACTCCACCGCGTCCTCCGGCAGCAGGCGGCGCACCGGGCGGCTTTGCAGCAGCCGGTCGCCCCAGCGGCGGCCCAGCTCCACCACCAGCAGACACGCCAGAAACGTGCCCGCCCAATAGCACAGGAAATAGCCCGCGCCGCCCAGGGGCAGCGGCAGGGTGACGGAGAGCGCCCCCACCGTGGGCAGCAGGGCGTCGCCGGGCACCGGCGGCACCACAATCTGCAGCACCGCACCCAGGAAGAGCGCCAGCAACACCAGCACCAACGGCAGGTGCTGGGCCACATCCAGTGCGTGGTTGTACAGGCGGGAAATCAGCGCTTCGGACACGTTCTTACTCCTGCCCGTGGACGACGACGCCGCCCACGATGGTGATGACCGGACGGAGAGCGCCGTCCAGCACGGTGAGGTCGGCCACCCGGCCCACGGCCACGGCCCCGCGGCGGTGGTCTTCGTGGCTGACGCGGGCGGGGGTGACGGCGGCCATGATGGCAGCGTCGGCGGGGGTCACGCCCAGGTGCTCCACGGCGTTGCGCACGGCCTGATCCAAGAACAGCGTGGAACCGGCAAGGTTGCCCGCAGGCACACGGGCCACGCCATCCACCACCTGGACGAGCAGACCGCCGAGGTTGTAGTCGCCGTCGGCCATGCCGGCGGCCTCCATGGCGTCGCTGATGAAGAGCACGCGATCGGGGCCCTTGGCGGCAATGGCCACCCGCAGGGCCATGGGGTTGACATGGATGAGGTCGGCAATCAATTCCACCGTGACATCCGGGTCGGAGAGGGCCGCCCCCACCAGCCCCGGCGAGCGGTGGTGCATGGCCGGCATGGCATTGTAGAGGTGGGTGGCCGTGGTGGCCCCCCTATGGAAGGCGCAGTGTGCCCGGTCGGCATCCACGTTGCTGTGGCCCAGCGACACGCCGATGCCGCGGGCCGCGAGGTATTCCACCATCTCCAGCGCGCCATCGAGCGACGGGTCCAGCGTGACGCGGCGCACCACATGTTCCACCCCGTCGGTCAGCTTCTTCCAGTTCTCCATGGTCGGCGGCAGGAAGTTCGCCGTGTTGAGCGCACCGGGCATAGAGGGCCCCATGAACGGCCCCTCCATGTGCGCGCCCAGCACCGTCGCCCCCGGCGTGCCCTCGGCCATGAGAGCCGCCACGTCCTCGAGCGTCCGGCGCGTGGTCTCCGGGTCCTCGGCCGCCAGGGGGGGCAGGAAGCCCGTGAC
>JAEYRA010000163.1 GCA_023409755.1 Bacillota bacterium | reverse complement strand
GAGAATGAAACAAAGAGAACTGTCGCTGCTCTTAAAGGCGGCCATTGTGATCACGGCGTTGGTGACGCTGTTTCTGTTACAGGTGTTCGCGCCTTTGGTGGGGGACGACTACCGCCGCTCGGCCCCGGAGATGGCCCATCTTTACTGGCCGCTGCTCCTGTTCCTGTGGGGCAGTTCGCTGCCGTTCTTTACGGCGTTGGCACTAGGCTGGTGCATTGCAAGCGATATGGGGCGCGACCGCTCCTTTTGCAGGGAGAACGCACTGCGGCTGAAGTGGGTCTGCCGGTTGGCGCTGTTGGAGTCCGGCATCTATTGCGCGGCGCTGGTCATCGCGGTCTTTCTCAATATCGGCTCACCGGGTACCAGCTTTCTGCTGATCTTTACGATACTGGCCGGGCTTGTCGTCGCGGTCATCGCGGCGATCCTCTCTCACCTGGTGGACAAGGCCGTCGCCCTGCAGCAGGAAAACGACCTGACGGTTTGAAAGGAGGCCCCATGGCAATCGTGGTCAACCTGGATGTGATGATGGCCCGGCGGAAGATGAGCATGACCGAGCTCACCGAGCGGGTGGGCCTCACCATGGCCAACCTGTCCATCCTGAAGAACGGCCGGGCCAAGGCCGTACGCTTCTCCACGCTGGAGGCGCTCTGCCGGGTGCTGGATTGCCAGCCCGGCGACCTGCTGGAGTGGCAGCCCGACCGGGAGAGCCCCGCCGACGGCGACGAAGACGCTCCTTAACGCGCAACCGCGCACCTGGGGACGCTGCCTGACAGACGCAGCACCCCGAGTCGCCTGCCTTTTGAGTCCGACGCTTTGGCGTTGGGCTCATTTTACTTATACTCGTTGGCACAGAATGCCGTTCACGCCATAAAAGGACATACGCCTATTGGTTCGTTGTCTCCAGCAAATGGTTCCAATCTATTTTGGCAAAGTCATTTCGGATGCCCATACTAAAATTGTAAGACGAAATCTCTTCCGGGCATATCCATGCATAGTCTACGTGTTCATACGACAAGCGTACCTGATTGTGTGGGGCAACGCATAAAAATGTATACCCCTGTGTTTGCTGCGGTTCCTCCCTATGGATTTGCCATGAATACAGAAACCGTATGATCTCAATCTCAAGACCGACTTCTTCCCTGACTTCCCTCACCAGACACTCTTCGAGGGTTTCGCCGTCCTCCATTGAGCCGCCCGGCACCTCCCATGTATACGCAAAGAGATCGTCATATTTTCGAGACCTTTGAATGATCAAAAACTTTCCGTCATGAAAAATCAAGCCCTTCGCGCAAACGCCAACCCACTTCGCTCGTTCGTTGCTGCCCATAAATGCTCCGTCCCTTCGATGTCCTTTGGTGGAGGAGAGGGTTCCATGACTGGATTTACCTGACTTCCCCATTCATGGGAACACCATAATGGCAAGCCTACTTCCCCAAACAGAACCGTGAAAAGATGAGGTCGATGACGTCCTCGTCCACGGTGCCGCCGGTAATCTGCCCCAGGGCGTGCCAGGCCCGGCGGATGTCCAGGGCGGCGGTGTCCGGCGGGAAGCCGGCGCGCAGGGCATTGAGAGCCTCCCCCAGCGCGGCGTGGGCCTGCCGGGCGCACTCGATGTGCCGGAGATTGGCCAGTACCGCCGACTCCCCCAACGACTCGCTGCCCAGGGCCAGCTGGCGCAGCAGGGCACGAAGGGCATCCACCCCTGCGCCGGTACGGGCCGAAAGGGCCACGGCGTGGGCGGCGCCCAGCGCGGCGGCGGCCTCCCCCGGCGTCAGCGCCTGGGGCAGGTCGGCCTTGTTGACGGCAACGACCAGCGGCAGCCCGGCGCAAGCCCCGGCGATGTCCCGGTCGTCGGCAGTGAGCGGCTGGCTGCCATCCAACACGAGGACGGCCACCCCCGCCGTTGTCAGCGCCCGGCGCGCCCGCTCCACCCCCAGGCGTTCCACCTCATCGTCGCTGTGGCGGATGCCCGCCGTGTCTACAAAGGTCACCGCCAGGCCGTCGAGGTCGGCCTCGGCGTCCAGCGTGTCGCGGGTGGTACCGGGCGTGGCCGTCACGATGGCGCGATCCTCCCCCAGCAGGGCGTTGAGCAGGGAGGACTTGCCGGCGTTGGGCCGCCCCACGATGGCACAGCGCAGCCCCTCCCGCAGGGTGCGGCCCGCCCGCGCCGTGGCGAGCAGCCGCTCCAGCGCGGCAGCGGTGGCCGTCAGCCGGCTGATGCAGTGGGCGGTCGTGCGTTCCTCCAGGTCCTCCTCGGGGTAATCGACGGTGACCTCGACCTCGGCCAGCAGGGTGAGGAGATCATCGGCCAGGGCGCTGACCTCCCGCCCCAGGCGGCCTTCCAGCTGACCCAGGGCCAGGCGGTGGGCCCCCTCGGCCCGGGCGGCGATAACGTCCATGACCGCCTCAGCCTGGGAGAGGTCCATCCGGCCGTTGAGGAAGGCCCGACGGGTGAACTCCCCCGGCTCAGCCGGCACGGCCCCGGCGGCAAAGAGTGCCTCCAGCGTTGCGCGGACGGCTTCCTGCCCGCCGTGGCAGTGGAGTTCAGCGGTGTCCTCCCCGGTGTAGCTGTGGGGCGCGCGGAACCAGACGGCCAGCGCCTGCTCCACCGGCTGGCCCGCCAGCAGCACCCGGCCATGGTAGAGCTTGCGCGGCTCGTAAGCCCCACGGCGGCTGAAGCATCGCCGCAGCACCGCCAAGGCGTCCGGGCCGCTCACCCGCACCACCGCCACCCCCGCCATGCCCGGCGCCGTCGCCAGCGCCGCTATCGTACGCCCGTCGTCCATGGGCCACCTCCCGTCGTTTGCACCATTCTAGCCCCGCCACGGCCCGCCGTCAAACGGCGAGGGTGCGAACCGGCCTACTTGCAAAGAGCCTGCCAGGATGTGAAAGCCGGAACCAACCGACGGTTCATCCGGCGGGTGGAAAGGAGAAGCTCGTGCAAAGCTGGCAGCAAAATCCCGCCCACGGCGAAACGTATTTCCCAAAAATCCGCATGCGCACTATCGTTTATTATCGTTCGGCGACATGTGCGGCGAACGATACGGCAAATCAGGAATACAATCTCTAAATCGCGGCTGTCGCAACAGCGGCAGACGCGAAGGGGCGCAACCGCCCCTACTTCTGTGCTATACTAAGGGGAAGACGCAAACGGGTTGCATCTGCGCCCACACCCGCCCCGCCGGGCGGAAAGGAGACGCCATGCCGCAGCCGGATTTCACAAGGCAAATGAAAAGCCTGGGCATCAAGTGCACCAGGCATCGTATGGAAATACTGGAATTGCTGGCCGCCAGCCCCCAACCGCTGGGGGCCGAGGGGCTGTTCCTCAAGCTGCGGGAACGGGGTGTGTCCATCAACCTGTCGTCCATCTACCGCAACCTGGAGACGCTGGAACACCACGGGCTGGTGCGGAAGTCCACCCTGGCGGGGGCGGACCGCGCCGTGTGGGACTTGACCCCCGCCGACCACACCCACCACCTGGTTTGCTCGGCCTGCGGGCGCATCCAACCGGTGGATGGCTGCCCGCTGCACGACTACGAGCGCGAGGTCATGGATCGGCTGGGCTTCGACGTCACCGGCCACCGGCTGGAGCTCTACGGCTTGTGCAGGGAGTGCCGGGCCCGCTCAGTAACCCATGCCGGCCAAGCCGGAAAAGAACGCGGCCAGTGAAGCTGCCGAGGCGAAGAATGTGATGGTGCCGATCACCACGCCGATGGCCCACAGCAGGAAATAGGCACGGGCGAAGTTGCGCTTGCTGGGCTTGGCCCCGCTGCCGAAGGCCCACACCAGCATCAGGATGAACCCCACGATGGGGATGAGCAGAAGGATGAGCGTTCCCACCCACTCGCCAAAGGAAACGGTCTCGTTGGGTGCGGGTTGCGCGGTCACATTGGGCTCGATCTGCGCCATGGATAATCCTCCTCTTCCACCCCGGCAATTGCCAAAGGCGTCAATTTATTCATATACTAACACGTATGTGTGCGGCAATCAAGCGGGGGCTTCCAAATAATCCCAAGGGGTCTTGTTAGTTGCCAAACAGCCCCACATAGGGCAAGATGAGCGCTAAAACAAACATGATAGTGGCAATGATGGCCACGATTTTTACCCCAGTCTTCATGCATTCATTCCTTTCTTGCGGCTTCGCCCCATTGTAGCACAAGGGCGGTGGCATTGTCCTGCCCGGGCAGGTGGCGGCGCATGAGCTCTGCCAGCATGCGGCCCACCGCCCGGCGCGGCGGGGCCGCGAGGTGTTCGTTGAGGCCGCCCTCCCCCAGCCCGCGGTAGAGCCCGTCGGTACACAGCAGCAGCCGGTCACCCTCCTCCAGCGTCATGGGGCCGGTGGTGATGGAGTAATCCTCCAGCGCACGCATGCCCAGGTAGCCGGTCAGGTGCCCCCGCCGGGGGTTGGCCAGGGCCTGTTCCTCAGTAATGACGCCCTCGCGCACCATCTGGGTGAGGTAGCGGGCGTAGATGTGGTCGTCGGTGAGGGCATAGAGCCGCCCGCCCCGCGACAGGTACGCCCGGCTGTCTCCGCACCAAAAGACACGGGCGCGGTTCTGCTCCACCACCACGGCGCAGAGCGTCGTGCCCGAAAGCCCCGGAACCCCCCCGCGCCCCACACCCTGGTAGACGGCGCGGTTGGCCGTCTCCAGCAAGGTACGCAGGGCCTCAAAAGGGGCATCGGCCCCCGGCAGCTCACCCGCCGCCTGCCCAATGGTGCGCAGCGCCAGCGCTGCTGCCGCGCCGCCCTGGGCCATGCCGCCCATGCCATCGGCCACCACTGCCAGCAACCCACGCCCCGCCGGGAACACCCCGCAGGCGTCCTGCTGCTCCTGCCGCGCGCCTAAGAGCTGCCCGCTGGCCGCCTGCCAGCCGGAAAGGCCGGTCGTCAACGCCCGGCCCCGTGCCCCAGCCAACGTCAGCAGCGCCACAACGCGGCCGCTACCGGCCTTCGCCCGGCTGAGCGAAGGTCCACAGGCGGTTCAATGAGAAATTGGCGATGAACGTGAACGGCACCACCAGCGCTTGTGCCAGCAGGGAGTAGATGCCCAGCTTATCCACAAAGAGCCACATGAGGCCCTGATTGACCGCCAACGTCGCCAGATTGACCAAAATGAACTTGGTGAGGTTGGCCGCCGTGCCGCGGGTGCGGAACACGGTGCGCGTGCTCCAGAAATACCCGTTGACCACGCCCGCGGCATACGCCAGGGCGTAGGACACCCCGTGGTTCCAATGCCACACATCGAAGAACAACCACAGTGCCGCCATGGTGATGAGCGTGTTGGCCGCGCCCACCATGCAATAAAGCAGGAACTGCCGGTGCCGTACGAACAGCTGTCGAATCCCGTCCACCCTTGCGCCCCCTTTGTCGATGGTAGTATTATAGCAAGGAAGGTGGGGGGCTAACAGTGCTTTTCGCCAGAAAAACACGATGCCCCGCGTTGGCGTAAACGCTGCACGGAAGGCTGCCGGAGCAACCGTCCCCTCCGCACGAGCGCCGCCAAAGCG
>JAEYRA010000165.1 GCA_023409755.1 Bacillota bacterium | reverse complement strand
ATGCCGGAAGCACACAACAGCGCCCCACCGGCAGGACCGGCAGGGCGCTGGGTAATGCCTTCTAGTGGGGGGCCGTTCCTCCCCCCTGCGGGGGAAGCCGGCGGCCCTTCCGGTCGAAGGTGCGGCGCATGACAACCTCGGTGGGCACGATGGAGACCAGCAGCACCAGCGTCTGGGCAAAGATCAGCGTCATCTCCAACATCATGAGCGACGTGCGGCCCTGAGTCAGCACCCACACCGCCACCACCCCGGAGAGCACCAGTTGCACCAGGCCTACGACTGTCCAAAGACGGCCGCAATGCCAGTGGGCGAATGCCCAGGTATCCTCGTTCTTCATGGAGAGGGCGGTGCGGTAGCCATAGATGGGGTTGATGCGCCGCGGTGGCCGCAGCCACATGAAAAGCCCCGCCACCAGCTGCACCAACGGCACCAGAACCATAAAGAACGCTTGTGTCAGTGCATATCTCACACCCATCGCCTCCCCGGGCAAAACTTCGCTGTGCTGCTTCTCCTCTATTATTGCCCCATTACCATGGAAAGCAAATCCTTCCACAGCGGATGGTTGCGGTCCAGCACGATGGTGGCGTCGTGGGTCAGTGAGGTCTCCAGCGCCTGGAGACTGCGCCAATACCCATAGAAGTCGCTGTCCTTGCTGTACGCCTTGGCGTAGATGTCCAGCGCTTCAGCGTCGGCACGGCCCTTGATCTCCTTCGATTGGCGGGTGGCGTCGGCAATGAGCTTGCTGGCCTCCAGGTCAGCTTCCGACACCGCCTTCTGATAGGACTCCTCCCCTTCGCTTCGCAGCTGCTGAGCCACCTTCTGGCGGTTGGCCACCATGCGGTCGTAGGTGCTCTGGAGGTTGGCTTGCGGCAGCAGGGTGCGGTATACCTCAATGTCTGCCAGCACGATGCCGCCCTCCGCCACTGACTTGTTGAGCGTATCAAGCGCCTGGTCCAGCGACTCGTTCAGCAAGTCCTTGTTGCTCAGGAAATCCACGGCCTGCATGCGGTTGACCTGCTGCACCAGCGCAGGGTAAACCATGTTGTCTAGGTACTGGCTGGCGGCGTCGGTCGTCTGGAATCGGAGGCTGAAGAGTGCAGGGTTGGCCACCCGCCACTGTGCGTACATCGTCACGGTGTATTGCTTCTTGTCAGCGGTGTTTAGGGTGGATGGCTGGGACACATAGGTGTAGAGCCAGCTCTTGTAGGTCTTTACCCGGTCGATGAAGGGAATCTTGAAGAAGAGTCCCTTACCCGTCACCACCCGAACCTGCTGCACATTGCCCTGACTGTCGGTGACGGAGCCCAGCGGCGCTTCGCCCTGCAGGCTTTCCTCCAGGATGATGGTGTGAATCTTACCCATGCGGAACACGGCGGCCTGCTCCGACTCCCCCACGGTGAAGGTGCACAGGCGGAACAAGCCCACCAGCAGCAGCACCGCCGCCACTCCAATGACGATTCTGCGTGTCAAGCGCAGCGCGTCGCGCACGGCATTGTCTTCCGGCACATGTATGGTTGTCATTTCGCGTCACCTCCCTGGCTGCCAGATGTCGGCGCGGCGGTGGCGGTCACACCGCTGTCGTTCAAGCCCAGTACCTGCAGCAGGTTGCCATCGCCGTTGACGATGTAGAGCTGCTTGGCCTGGGAGAGGATGTTCTCCAGTGTCTCAATGAGCAGACGCTTGCGGGTAATCTCTTTGCTGTTGACATAGCGGCCGTAGACCTCGTTGAACTGGGCGACCTCACCCTGGGCAGAGGCCACGGTCTCGGCCTCGTAGGCCTGGGCCTCCTGCACCATCTCGTAGGCTTTGGCACGGGCGTTGGGCACGACCGCGTTTTTATACTTCTCAGCCTCATCGAGCTTCTGGGTCTTCTCGTTCATGGCGTTGTTCACGTCCTCATAAGCGGCGGAGACCTCACTGGGCACGGTGATGTTCTGGATGAGCACATCATTGACGGTGACGCCAATGTTGTACTCCGCCAGCATGTTGCGGAAGTCCGGCAGCAATTCGGACTGGATGTCCTGCTTGTTGAGCAGGGCGTCATCCAGCGTACGGTTCTGCAGGTTGCGGCGAAGCACCGTCTCAAAGGCACCCTGCATGGTGCCGAAGGGGTCGGCCACGTTATAGAGGAACGCCGCCACATCGCCCACCGAGACGGTGTAGACCGCCTCAACCTTGACGATGTTCTGGTCGCCTGTCAACATGATTGACTCGTCGTCCACGTCGGAGTACTCCGCTCCGCTGGTCTCGTTTCCGGTCCGCTCGGTGCGGAAACCATATTCCAGCGTGTAGATTTTAGACTTGCTCTGGGTGCGAACGGTCTGCACCCCAGGTACATGCCAATACAGACCCGGGCCGCGCACGTCGGTGATCTCCCCAAAGGTCAGCACCAGGCCCTGCTCGCCCTCGTCAATGCGGTAAAGGCCAGAAAGGCCCACCACCGCGACCGTTACCACCACAACAAGCGGCACCAGCCATCGTATCCAGCGTCGTTTCATTTCTTATCCTCCTCAGTATCCATGGGTCAAGTGTATCGGATTTTTGCCCCAAAGCAAGGAATTTGTGCTACAAACCCCATCCGGCCACCCAAAGGCAACCATTTACGGGCCAAAAGCGCAGGCCAGAGGTTCGAAAAGGGTGGCTAACCAAGACGCCCGGCTGACAGACGGAATCATCTCATTTGCAGAAAGAGCGCTGCACACACCAGCCGCCCAGACCTGCATTTCCCCATTTGTCGCCCATAGCCACCAGCTATGGCAGGGTCCAGCCAAACCAAAAACCGCGTCGGATCTTGTCCGACGCGGTTTTGGCTATCTGAGGAAAAAACGAGTGACCAGGAAGAGAATCAGCGCCAACGCCGCCATGATGGCCAGCACCCATGGCACCACGATGCTCAGTACCGCCAGCACAATCGCCAGAATGTCATGGGCGGTGAATTTCTGGTCGTTGGCACGCCCGTCGGGCAGCACCTTCTCCCGCCGACGAAAAAGATCTCCCCAGCGAAAGAGGAAGAAGCCCCGTCCGTTCTTCATGCTTTAAATCTCACCAATGCGGTGGCAGGCAGCCATGTGCCCTCCCCCGTAGTCCTTGAACTCCGGCTCCTCCTGCGCGCACAGCTCGGTGGCGTAGGGGCAGCGGGTGTGGAAGCGGCAACCCGACGGCGGTTTGGATGCCGAGGGAATGTCGCCCTCCAGAATGATGCGCTCCCGTTTGGCGTCGGGGTCGGTGGTGGGGATGGCCGACAGCAACGCCTTGGTGTAGGGGTGCAGCGGCTGGTCAAAGAGAGCGTTCTTATCCGCCATCTCTACAATCTTGCCCAGGTACATGACGGCTACACGGTCAGAGATGTACCGCACAACACCCAAATCATGGGAGATGAACAGGTAGGTCAGACCCATCTCCTCCTGTAAATCTTTGAGGAGGTTAATGATCTGGGACTGAATGGACACGTCCAGTGCTGAAACCGCTTCGTCACATACAACAAAGTTGGGGTTCAGGATGAGCGCCCGGGCGATGCAGATGCGCTGCCGCTGCCCGCCGGAGAACTCGTGCGGGTAGCGCGCGATGTGATAATCCGAGAGGCCGCACTTGTTGAGAATGGCCTTGACTTTCTCGTTCATCTCCGCATGGTTCTTCGCCAAGCCGTGCTCCATCAGGGCCTCACCCACGATTTCACCCACGCTCAGACGCGGGTTCAGGGAGCTGTACGGGTCCTGGAAGACGATCTGCATCTTCTGACGCAGGGCACGCATGTCCTTCTTCTTTTGCTTGAAGATGTCTCGGCCATCGATGACGACGCTGCCGGCGGTGGCCTCCGACAGGCGTAGCAACGTCCGGCCAATGGTCGTCTTGCCGCAGCCCGACTCACCCACCAGGCCCAGCACTTCGCCTTCCTTGATGGTGAAACTGACGTCATCCACAGCCTTGACGTGGCCCACGGTACGGCGCACCACGCCCGCGCTGATGGGGAAATACTTCTTGAGGTTTTTCACCTCAACCAGCGTTCTTGCCTCGCTCATTGGGCGACCTCCTTGCCTTCATCGGTGTGCAGCCAGCAGCGCACCATGCGTCCGTCCGGAAGCTCGGTGATGGGCGGCATCTGCTTGCGGCAGATCTCCATGCACTGCTCGCAGCGTGGGTGGAACTGGCAGCCCGTGGGGCGCTTGATGAGGTTCGGCACATTGCCAGGAATGACGTGCAGACGCTCGTCAGAGGTGTGCAGATCCGGCTTGGAGTTGAGCAGCCCAATGGTGTAGGGATGCAGCGGCTTGCGGAAGAGACTCCGCACGTCGGCCTGCTCCACAATGTGCCCGGCATACATGACGATGACCCGGTCACTGACCTCGGCGATGACGCCCAGGTCGTGGGTGATGAACATGATGGACATGCCGGTATCCCGCTGCAGATCAAGCATGAGTTTCAGGATCTGCGCCTGAATCGTCACATCCAGTGCCGTCGTCGGTTCGTCGGCGATGAGGAGCTTGGGCTCACAGGCCAGGGCCATGGCGATCATGGCGCGCTGCTTCATCCCGCCGGAGAGGGCGAAGGGATAATCGTTCATCACGGCCTCTGCCCGTGGGATACCCACGCGGTTCAGGGCTTTGATGATCTCTTCCTTGTTCTGCTTGTGAGAGATGCCGCGGTGCAGCTCCAGTACCTCGCCAATCTGGTACCCGATGGTGAACACCGGGTTCAGGCTGGTCATGGGCTCCTGGAAGATCATCGAGATCTGATTGCCGCGAATCTGCCGCATCTGTTCGTCGTTGATCTTAGTCAGGTCCTGCCCGCCGAAGAGGATCTCCCCCGACTCGATCTTTCCCGGGGGTTGGGGGATGAGCCGCAGCACCGACATGGACGTGACTGACTTGCCACAGCCTGACTCGCCCACGATGCCCAGCGTCTCGCCCTTATACACATCGAAGCTAACGCCATCAATGGCGCGTACGACGCCGCTTTCGGTATAGAAGGAAGTCTTGAGTTCCTTGACCTCCAGTATCTTCTCCTTCATGTTGTCACTACTCCTTCATCTTCGGGTCCAAGGCGTCCCGCAGGCCGTCGCCCAGAATGTTGAAGCACATGACGGTGATGAAGATGAGCAAGCCCGCCGGCACCCACAGCCACGGCCGTTTCTGGATGTTCACAAGGTTCTGCGCCTCCTGGATCATGTTGCCCCAGGTCGGCGTGATCGGGTTGACGCCCATGCCCAGGAAGGACATGGCCGTCTCTGTCAAAATGACGTTGGCGATGCCAAGTGTCGCATAGACGATGACAGAAGACATGCAGTTGGGCAGCAGGTGTCGGAAGATACGGCTGCGGTCACGGATGCCCAGTGCTTCGCAAGCTTCCATGAACTCCTGCTCGCGCAGCGAGAGCACCTGCCCGCGGATGATGCGCGCGAGGCTGGGCCAGCTCAGCACAGACAGCACCAACACCAACAACAGAATGCTCCAGTTCTCCTCACCAAAGCCAATGACAAAGGCTGACAGGCTAGGGAACTGTTCTGCACTGGGCGAGCCGAACACCGCGATGATGGTAATGGAGATGATAAGGAACGGCAAACTCAACAGAATGTCAGAGATACGCATGATAAGGTTGTCAATGCGGCCGCCGTAGTGGCCTGCCACCATGCCCAGCACCAAGCCCAGGAACACCTCAATGACAGTGACCAGGATGGAGATGAGCAGCGAAATGCGCCCGCCGTAGAAGAGACGTGTCAGCACGTCACGGCCGTTTAGGTCAGTACCCAGCAGATGGGTGCTGGACGGTGCTTCCTTGGAGTGCAGCATGTCGTTCTGGTTGATGCCATAGCCCGTGATGAGCGGTACGACGACGCACGCCACCACCAACAGTACGACGATGATGAGGCTGACCGTGGCCATTTTGTTCTTGGCCAGGCGGCGGAGCACCGTGCGGAATTGGGTTTCAATCTGGTAACTCTCGTTGTTGGTCATTTCAAGCTCCTGCATGTGCTCACCTCCTCAGTCGTATTTGATGCGGGGATCGGCAACGCCGTAGAAGATATCCGATAACAGCATGCCAACCAGTTGCAGGAAAGCGCCCATCATATTAATACCCATGAGCAGTGCATAATCGCGGCTCATGATGGCGTCCACGCCAATCTTGCCGATGCCCGGCCAGCCAAAGATCGACTCGGTGACCACCGCGCCGGAGAAGAGACCAGGAATCCAGAAGCCCAGAAGGGTGATGATCGGGATCATGGCGTTGCGCAGTGCGTGGCGGTAAATGACGATCTTTTCCTTCAGGCCTTTGCTTCGCGCCGTACGGATGTAATCCTGACGGATGACCTCCAACATGGCGGAACGGGTGTAACGCATAAAGCTGGAAATGGACCCCATGCCCAATACCGTGCCAGGTAATATCATGTGCCACATGATGTCAAAGAACCGCTTGACCGGAGTCAGCGTTACGCCCTGCGTCGTCATGCCGAAGAGCGGGAAGAGCTTGATGTCAATGGAGAAGTACTTCAACAGCAGCAAGCCGAAGAAGAACGACGGCATCGAGATACCAATGAGGGAGAAGAACGTCAGAGAGTTGTCCGCCAGCGAATATTGCTTGGTGGCTGAGATGATCCCTGCTGGGATACCAATGAGTAAACTCAACACCAGCGAATACAACGCCAGAATAAAGGAATTCCACACGAATTCCCCAATGACGTCTCCGACAGGCTGCCCGTACTTGAGGGAATACCCCAGGTTACCGTGCAGCAGTTCGGTAAACCAGCCCCAAAATTGTTTGTAGATGGGCTGATCCAAGCCCAGGTTGGCTTCCAACCGCGCTTTGATCTCTGGCGTCATCTTGGGGCTCAGCATGCTCGCCACCGGGCCGCCCGGTGCGCTGGCGTTCAGGAAAAAGACGATGACCAGGATGAACAGAAAAATCGGTATCATCTGCAGCAATCGTCTTGTCACATAGGTTCTCATGTAATCTCCCCCGCTCCATATAAAAACGGCGCACCCTGCGCCGCGCAGTATTCACACTCAGTTGCAGCGTATACAGATTATACAATATGTTCCCTGTAAGGGGTATTGGGAATTTTAAACAACAAGGACACCGGCTCCGCGCCCGACGGGCGCGGAGCCAGCATCAAATCAAGTCTTATTTCGCCTGAACGTCGCCCAGGCACTGGATCCAGTTGTAGAAGGAACCCATGTTGTCAAAGCCGGTGAACTTCTCGGAGACGCCCCAGATTTCGTCACGGGCTGCAACGGGGATGTAAGCCAAGTCGTCCATGACGATCTTGCCCCACTTCTTGTAGATCTCAGCGCGCTTCGCCTGGTCGAATTCCAAACGGCCTTCGGCCATGAGCTTGTTCGCCTCATCGTTGCTGTAGTGGCCGGGGTTGTTGCCACCCGGGGTGGACTGGGCCGGGTCATAGGTGCCGCCGGTCGGGTCGGGATCGACGGACATGCTCCAACCAACGTTGAAGGCCTGGAAGTCCTGCTGGGTGAAGACCTTATCGATCATGGTGTTGAAGTCAACGAGCTCGCTCTTCAGCTCCACGCCGATGGCCTTCCACTGCTCGGTGGCCAGGGCGACCAGGTGCTGGGGCCACGCGGCATCGTTGTAAGCAATCCAGGTGAAGGAGAGCTTGGTGCCGTCCTTCTCACGGATGCCGTCGCCGTCAGCGTCCTTCCAGCCGGCCTCGTCCAGAAGCTGCTTGGCGGTGTCGGGGTTGTAGTCATAGGGGTTGATGTCGGCCACGTCCGGGTAGGCCCAGGACACGGTGGCGATCGGAACCAAGCACTTGGAGGCAAAGCCTTCCCACTCGGTCTGCACGAAGGTCTTGACATCCAGACCATAGGCCAGAGCCTGACGAACCTTGACGTCAGAGAGGACCGGATCCTGGATGTTGAAGCCGATCATGTTGTAGCCGTTGCTGGCGAACTGCTTCACATAGGAGGTACCGGGGTTGTTCATGCCATCGTAGTTGTCCTTGCCAGCCTGGGGGTTGATGAGGTCAACCTGGCCGCTCTGCAGGGCGGAAACCTGGGTCTCATCCGGAATGATGAGGACCGTCACGCCAGCGATCTGAGCCTTCTTGCCGTGGTAATCGGGGTTGGCAACCAGCTCGCAGGACTGACCGGCGGTGTAGGCCTTGAACATGAAACGGCCGCAGCCCATGGGGGTGGCGTTCTTGGCCTTGAACTCGTCATAAGTGGCGCTCTGGTAATACTTCTTGGACAGAATACCATAGGTGAACTCATAGGCCTGCGTCACAACAGGGTCGATGGTCGTGAACTCGACGGTGCTGGCGTCAATAACCTTGATGCCGGAAATTTCGGTGGCTTTGCCATCCTGCATTTCCTTGGCACCCACAAGGTTGGCCACCGCGCTCTGGCGCGTGCCGTCGTAGTTGGGGCTGGCGATCATCTCGTAGGTGAACTTGACGTCGTCCGCGGTCACCGGGTCACCGTTGGTGAACTTCGCGTCGGAGCGGATCTTGAAGGTGTAGACCTTCTTGTCATCGGACACGGTGTAGCTCTCGGCAATGCCGTTAGTGCCAACGCTGCCGTCAGGGTTGCCAGCGAGCAGACCCTCGAACATCATGTCGGTCACGTAGCCGTCATACACGTCCACGTAGAGGATCGGGTTGAACTTACCATCCAGGGAGCTCGTACCAAAGCGCAGGACGGCATCGCTGGTGGCAGCGGTGGGCTCGGCCGCGGCCGTTTCGGCAGCGGCGCTGGTCTCAGCGGCGGCCGACTCGGCAGGAGCGGTCGACGCGGTCGGATTGCTGGCGCAACCGACAAGCAACACGCCAACAAGCATCATGACCGCGAACAACAGTGCAAGTCTCTTCTTCATCTTGTTCTCTCCTCCTGATATTTGTAATAAAGTATGAACACCACGATCCGCCGGCCACCTCGCCAGCAGACAACAGTATTCATACTCATACATCGAATCTATATTAAAACGTTTCTGCATAAATTACAAGCGGATTTTGCAAATCCGGGGGGAAGCCTAAAACTGGTACCATCCTTACAAACCACGAAATTGCGCGGTTTGCAACCCTTCTGTACGGCGGCATCATTTAATTCATCGTCATGACAGTATGCAGATTTAACGTGTTAAATCATTACACAGGTGAACGCGTAAAGCGCTACAGCGGGCGATGGGTGAAGCGGCGGCCCGCCGCATAATCGGCCATGCGCTGGCCGTGGCCGTAGAGTTTGTACTTATAGCTGAGCAGTCCCTCCAGCCCCACCGGACCACGGGCATGCAGCTTGCCAGTGCTGATGCCAACCTCCGCCCCCAAGCCGTAGTTGAACCCATCGGCAAAACGGGTGGAGCAATTGTGGTAGACGCCGGCCGAGTCCACCATCGTCAGGAACCGCTCGGCAGCCGCCCCGTCACTCGTCACGATGGCGTCGGTGTGGTGGGAGCCGTACCGGTTGATGTGGGCAATGGCCTCGTCCAGGCTGTCCACCACCTTGATCGAAAGGATGTAATCCAGGTACTCGGTCCCCCAGTCCTCCTCAGTGGCCGGCTCCACCGCGATGAGTGCCGCTGTGCGGGCACAGCCGCGCAGCGCCACGCCGGCCCCACGGCAGGCCTCGGCCAATGCCGGCAGGAAGGCCGGGGCGACGGCGGTGTGCACCAGCAGCGTCTCGGCAGCGTTGCAGGTGGCCACGCTTTGGATCTTGCTATCCAGCGCCACCGCCACGGCCATGTCAACCTCAGCCGCCGCGTCCACGTAAACGTGGCAGATGCCGTCGGCGTGGCCCATCACCGGGATGTGCGTGTGGTCCATGATGTAACGCACGAAGGCGTTGGAACCCCGGGGAATGATGAGGTCGATGAACCCATCCTGCCCCAGCATCTCGTCCACGTCCTGCCGGGTCTCCAGCAAGCCAGCCCAGCCTGCGGGGATGCCCACGCCCTGGGCGGCGGTATCCAACGCCGCAAAGAGCGCCCGGTTGGTGCTCACAGCCTCCCGCCCGCCTTTTAGCAGCACGGCGTTGCCACTCTTCAAGCACAGACCGGAGATCTGCACCAGGGCGTCGGGCCGCGACTCAAAGATGACGCCGATGACGCCGATGCTCGACGTCTGACGGTAAAGCCGCAGGCCGTCGTCCAGCTCGCAGGCGTAGAGTGTACGCCCCAGCGGATCGGGCATGGCGGCCAACTGGCGCAAGCCTTCGCACACCTGGGCCAGCTTCTTCTCATCAAAGCGCAGGCGCTTTAGGAGCGGCGCGGCCAACCCCTCGGCCTCGCTGCGGGTAAGGTCCTCGGCATTGGCGGCGAAAATGGCTTCACGTTCCCCTTCCAGCCGGTCAGCAGCCGCGCGTAGGGCAGCGCCCCGACGGTCGTTGTCCGTCAGTGACAGTTCGATCGCCGCATTTCTGGCCCGCTGGGCCAACGTCCGCACATCCTGCGCCATGGGGAGCCCTCCTCGGTTGGTATTCTGGTTATTATACAGCGCGGCGCTCCAAACCGCCAGTCCGGAGCGCCGTCGTTTATCGTTTCTTCCTGGGCGTCATCCTCCCAGGCTTCCGGACATCTTCTCCAGCCAGGGCAGCGCCCACTGGGAGACGGTCGTCAATGCCGTCATGGCGAACACGACCAGCCCCAACAGCCACCACGGCAGGCTGGCGTAAGCCTCGGTCGCGTGGGGCGCGGGCTCGGACCGCCAACCCGGTGTGCGGCAAGCACGGCGGAACATCCCCCAGAACGCGAAAAGCAGCACGGCGAAGGGCAGGCTCAATACCAGCCACGTCACGATGGCACCGAGATCCTCCGACATGGCGGGCAGACCCGGCAGCACGGTGAAACTTGGGAAGTAGCGGGTAGAGAGAAAGGCCAGCAGCAGCGCCGCGCCGTTGTAGCCGGCATGGGCAAACACACCCGGCACGATGGAGCCGCTGCGCCAGGCCAACATGCCCAGCAGCACCCCCACCACGAACCGGGACGGCGCACCGACCAGATCCATGTGGATGAGCGAAAACGCCAACGCCGTCAGGCAGATGGCCTTGCGCCGATCCCACACCGTGCCCATGCCCCGCAGCACCACCCCGCGGAAGATCGGTTCCTCCACAACGCCGGCGGTGATGCCGACGGCCACCAGACCCGCCAGAGCCAAGCCCCAGCTCTGCGGCACGAGGAAGGATTGATCCACCGGGGGCATGCCCCACCAGGTGAAGAGCGTGGCCATAATCTGGTTAAGACCCATCACGGCCCCGGACATCACCGCGCCCAGCACCGTGCCCAGCACTTTCTGCACCGCCGTGACCCGGTTACCCAGCAATGCCTTCAGCGGGATATTCCGCAGTCTCATGTAAACGACCAGGGGGACGATGAGCAGCAGCTCACTCACACCGATGGCCAGATACATGACATATGGGTTGATGTCCCAGTGGAGCATGCTGGGCAGCACCAGTACAATGCCCAGCGGCGTGCTGGCTATCAACGTCCACACCACGAAGCACAGTGACAACCAGCCGCTGTCACGGATGGAAAACCACTTCTTCATCGTACCCCTCCCCAATCGGTTCACGCCGGCATCAGGCGCTGGTGTCGTCGGTGGCGGACTGGAAATCCCGCAGGACGGTGGAACGGGACAGGCGGCTCTGCAGCTCAGCGAGGATGCGCTCCCGCTCAGCGCGGTAGTCGTTGTCAGGGTTGAAGACGACGGGTTGCTCCACAAACAGTGCGCCATCCAGCCGCGAGGGATAGATGGGGTAGAAATGCAGCCCCTTGCCGGTCGTACGGTGGTAGAGCCGTGCCAACTGCACAAAACCGGTGTACATCTCGCCCGCGTCGGCGTCCTCGTTGGTGTAGTCTCGCTCGGGCATCACCAACAGGCTCTCGCCCTCGCTCAGGGCCTGTACGCTGCGGCGGAAGGTGTCCATGATCTCCCGCTTTCCGCGGTGAACCGGGATGGCCCCCATGGAATGCAGCAGCATCGTTACAAAGGGGCTGATGACAGCGGCAATGAGGCGGGCGACGGGCAGGGGGTACCCCTTGCGCACGTGGAAGGTGTAACTCGAAAAGTGCTGGTAGCACTCCTGCCGGTCGGTGAAGCACGACAGCGCCCACACCCTCAGGCGCAGCGGAACCCAGGCCATGATCTCCACCGGGCCGTACAGGTCCTGGTGACGGCCGATGAACACCGCCGGTTCACACACGATATGCTCCAGCCCATGCACTGGCAGCCGCCGGTGCGTCAAGCGCCACAGGCCCCGGCAAAACCGATAGAACGGCCCGAAAAACCGCTTGCTCCCCTTCATGTGGGTCAACCTCCTACACACAGCCATGGGGTCCCACCCCCGGGCACACAGAAGCCCCCTCCGCCGCTTAAACCGGTCGTGGGGCACATCGTCTGCCGCAAATCCTGCTCATTATACCACGCAGAACCAAGCGGCGCATAGCGCCCTTACAGCCCTTGGGGATAGAATACCTCCACCAGGCACAGGCCGTGGGCCGGCGCGGTGGGGCCCGCCCCCTCCCTGCTGCCGCCATGGAGCAACGCCGCCACCGCCTGGGGGGCAATCTTGCCACGTCCGCACTGCACCAGCGTACCCGTGAGGATTCGTACCATGTTATAGAGGAACCCATCGGCGGCCACGTCATAGTGAAGGAATTCGCCCTCTTGCGTGAGTTCGCTGCGCGTCACCGTGCGAACGGTGTTGCGCACCCGGCTGCCCGCCGATTGAAAGGCCGAAAAATCGTGGGTGCCAAGGATGAGCGCGGCAGCTTCCTCCATGGCGGGTAAGTGGAGGCCCCCCGGCACGTGCCAGCTTGTCCCCCGGCGCAGGGCCGTTCCCTGGCGGCTCATGCACAGCGTGTAGCGGTACCGCTTGCCGCAGGCTGAAAACTGGGCATGGAATCCTTCCGGCACGGCGCGGGAGTCCTTCACCCGGATGTCCGCCGGCAGGTGGGTGTTGAGGGCCACCGAAAAGCGCTCAGGTGCCATCGTCGACGCCGTGCGGAAGTTGGCCACCTGCCCCAGGGCGTGCACGCCGCTGTCGGTGCGGCCCGCGCCGAAGACGGTGGTGTCCTCCCCAGTGACGGAGCGCAGCGCCGCCCGTACGGCATCCTGCACCGTAGGCGCGTTGATCTGGCTCTGCCAGCCGCCGTAGGCCGCGCCGTCGTATTCAATGATGAGCTTGATGTTGGTCATCGACCCTCCGTGAGGTTCCTCCGATAGCGCACCTCAGCGAGGTCAACGCCCAAATGGATTGCCTTGGCCGCCCCGTCAGAGACGAAGCCGCACTTCTCATAAAAACGACGGGCGCGAGCATTGCCAGCCAGCACCCACAGGATCGCCGTATCAAAGCCCCTTTGCCGCAGGTGGTCCAGGGCAAAGGCCATGGCCGGCGCGGCGGCCCCGCTGCCCCAAAAGGCCGGCAGAAAATAGAACACGCCAATCTCCCCCATACGGCCGGTGGGGTCGTCCCGGCCGGCCTGCAGGCAGAACACACCGGCGTCATCGCCAACCGCCTGCACCAGGTAGTATTCCACGCCGCTGCCCGGGCAATAGAATTGCCGGAAGTGGTAGGTGCGCAGCTCCGGCGTGATGGTTTTCAAATAGTCTGCCGGCACGATGCCCCTATAGGCAGCCTTCCACGACCGGGCCGTGATGGCGCCGTAGGTCTCAGCGTCCTCCTCCGTCATCCGGCGAATCTCCAGTTTCACCGTGTCGCCCCCTTCCGCGCTGACACGCCTGTCACTCTCCGGGGTAAAAGCAGAAGACAAGCCGCTCGGTGCCAATGCCGCTGAGGAACAATCGCTCCTTGTGGGGCCCCAGAAGTTTGCCCCAGAAGTTTGGTTGTCCAATCCGTAGCGCCGCCATCGGCCCGGAAACACTCCTTCCTCCGCTCGTTGGTGGCAAACAGGTGGAACCCCATCGCGCGGTAGTATCTCCGCCCCGTCCGCTCACCTTCTTTTGCCTGCTTCGTTTATAGCAGCGGCCCCGCCACCAGCAGCCGGTCGGCCACCACGGCGGCGGCCAGCACCAGCGTGACGAGCGTGGCCCACAGGTCCACAGGGGTATAGCGCAGCACCTTCATGCGGGTGCGGCCCGTGCCGCCCCGGTAGCAGCGGGCCTCCATGGCCATCGCCAGCTCATCCGCCCGGCGGAAGGCCGACACGAACAACGGCACCAGCAACGGCACCATGTTGCG
>JAEYRA010000071.1 GCA_023409755.1 Bacillota bacterium | reverse complement strand
GCCTTCCGGGATGCATGGGCGAGCAGTCGGGTTGCATGGCCGAGCAGTACCGGAACGGCACGACCAGGCGTGCGGAGCACACGACCAGCCCGGGGTGTCCGATCCGCCGCACAGGTCGCCGGACGATGATGGACGATGGCACTCATGCGAAGTTCATATGAGACGTTTCGCCCGCGGGCGGAGTTCTGCTGTTGTTTTAAGCTGACGATCACTTTCCTCCCGCCCAATGAATCGGCGGTCGGTTCTTGTCTTTGATCCTGTGCCATTTTTGGAGACCTGGGTCGGAGGTGACCTCACGCCCCCCCTTCCATCCGCTCAGTTCAGGATGACGCCCTCGAGTTTCCGGGCAAACTTGGCGCGGGCTGCGTCCATCAGGCGTTCCCGTTCGTCCGCCAGCGCCGGGGTGTCGGTCACCTCCCGCACGGCGGCGTCCACATCGGCCAGCAGACGCACATCCCGCAGGGCACGCATCACATGCAGGTCGATCATGCCCGATTGCCGGGTACCCAGGAATTCCCCCGGCCCCCGGTGCTGCAGGTCGGCCTCGGCCACCTTGAAGCCGTCGTTCGTCTCACACAGGGTCTTGAGGCGCCCCAGCGAGTCCGGCGCGGCCTGCCCGGCGCACAGGAAGCACCAGGCCTGCTGCCCGCCGCGCCCCACCCGGCCGCGCAACTGATGGAGCTGGGCCAGGCCGAAGCGCTCGGCGTTCTCAATGACCATGTTGGAAGCGTTGGGCACGTTGACGCCCACCTCAATGACGGTGGTGGAGATGAGCACCTGCGTCCGGTTCTGGCGGAAGTCTTCGAGTGCCGCTTCCTTCTCGGCAGCGGACATGCGCCCATGCACCAACGCCACCCCTACGTCCCGCAGCACACCGGCTTTCAACTCGTGATACAAGTCCACGGCGGCCGAGGCGTCCAACTTCTCGCTGTCCTCAATGAGGGGGCAGACGACATAGCTTTGGCGGCCCTGCAGTGCTTCCTCCCGCAGGTAGCGGTAGAGGTCAGCCTGCTTCTCCGGCGGCACCAGGCGGGTGCGGACGGGCTTGCGGCCCGGCGGCAGCTCGTCGATGACCGAGATGTCGAGGTCGCCATAAAGGATGAGAGCCAGCGTGCGAGGCACCGGCGTGGCCGACATGACCAACATGTGAGGCGTGCCACCCTTGCCCTGCAGGGCGGAGCGCTGCCGCACGCCGAAGCGATGCTGCTCGTCGGTGACGACCAGCCCCAGGTCGGTAAACTCCACCGCCTTCTCGATGAGGGCGTGGGTACCCACGACGGCCTGCGCCTGGCCGCTGGCAATCTCCGCCAGCACCTGCCGGCGCGCCGCGCCTTTGATGCTGCCGGTCAAGAGCGCCACCCGCACACCCAGGGGTTCCAGTGTCTCTTTCATGCTCTCGTAGTGCTGGTTCGCTAGGATCTCGGTGGGGGCCATCAGCGCACCTTGCCGGCCATCCTGGGCAGCAAGGTACAGCCCCGCCAGCGCCAGCGCCGTCTTACCCGAGCCCACATCGCCCTGCACCAGCCGGTTCATCGGGAGCGTGCCGCGCAGGTCGGTCACCATCTCCCCCAACACGCGGGCCTGGGCCCCGGTGAGACCAAAGGGCAGCGAACCCAGAAAGCGGTCAAGATCCTCCTGCCGGCAGGCGATGGGGTTGGCTGCGGCACCTTGCCGCCGCATATCCTTCAGGGACCGCAGCAGCAGCAGGAACAGCGTCAATTCCTCAAACGCCAGGCGGCGGCGCGCCCGGTCGGCAGCCTCCAGCGAGCCGGGGCGGTGAATGTTCTGCAGGGCGTAGTTGAGCTCCACCAGCTCATTGCGGGTGCGAAAGCCTGACGGCAGGCTCTCCTCCTGGGGCCCGGCGGTCTCCAGCGCGTCGGCGATGAGAGATCGAAGCACTTTCTGCCCCACGCTCTCGGTGATGGGGTAGACCGGCAGAATGCCACCGCTGCCTTCCTCCCAGGGCTCAAAGCCGGGGTTTTGCAGGGCCTTCTCGCCAAAGCGGGCGTCCACACGGCCATAGAACAGCCACCGGCTGCCCTTCACAAGCTGATTGGCCAGCCACGGCTGGTTGAACCAGGTGCAGATACACCGGCCCGTGCCGTCGTCCACCGCCACCTTCACAATCTGCAGGTTGCGCCGGGGGCTGTGTGACGATGGCTTGGTGACAACGGTGGCCGCCACCACCACCTCGTCGCCCTGCCGCGCGTCGCAGATGCGGTCGGGCTGGGTCAGGTCGCGGTAATCCCGCGGCAGATAGTACAGGGCGTCACTCACGGTGTCGATGCCAATGCGATGCAGCGCCTTGGCCCGGGCCGGGCCAACGCCCTTCAGATCGGTGATGGGCCGCTGCTGCATGGCATCCTCCTTGGGTCGCGTCCGACACCGTGGTGCCGCATGCGAGCCGGACTACTTGTTTCAGCTTATCTCGAATCGCCGTTGAAGTCTTTACCGACGTGCTCGATTCGCCGCAAAGTTCGCCGGACGATCACTTCATTTCTGTGCTCATTCCAGCCTTGCAGGGCAGCGTGCCAGCCACGGGCGGATGTCGCTTTCCAACCTGCCCCAACCCAGGCTCTCCACCCGGCCTGCCAAGACCCCAATAAGTGGAACGGAATGCCGGAGCCCGGCATTCCGTAAATGATGTTGTGTTGACGCGCCGATCGGTCAATGGATGAATGAATGATGGCCGTTATTCAACCGAAACGATGTAAGAATAGATCGGCTGTCCGCCTGCGTAGGCTTCGGCGTCGCAGTGGGGGTAGGCCGCGCGGATACGGTCCCGCAGAGCCATGGCATCGTTCTCCTGGGTTTCAAAACCCCAATAGAGGGACACCATACAGCTGTTCTCGTCAGCCAAATTGGAAATGAGGTCCAGCGTTACGTCGGCCACACTACGGCCCACACAGGCGATGGCCTTTTCGCCAATGCCCAGTATATCACCCTCGTGGATGTCAAAACCGTCGGCCGACGAATCCCGCACGGCATAGGTGACCATTCCGCTCTTCACCAGTGTCATCGCCTGGGCCATGGCCTCGGCGTTTTCCTCCACCGGTGCTTCGGGGTTGAAGGCCAACGCCGCCGCGATACCCTGTGGAATGGTCTTGGTGGGCACCACGTGCACCTCGCACTCCACAAGCTCCGCCGCCTGGCGCGCGGCCAGAATGATGTTGCTGTTGTTGGGCAGTACCAGCACGCTCTTGGCGTTTACCCCGCGGATGGCCGCAGCGATGTCATCGGCGCTAGGGTTCATCGTCTGTCCGCCCTCTACAAAGCCCTCAACCATGATGTCACGGAAGATGCTCTTGAGGCCCTCCCCCGCGGCCACGGCGATGATCGCCTGCTCTTTGGGCGGGTGGTTGCGGCGGGCTTGTTCACGCTTCTCCTGTACCTCGCGGAACTGCTCGCGCATGTTCTCAATTTTGATGGCGTTGATCTCGCCCAGCTGCAGGGCCCAGCCCAGCACCCGGTCGGGGTTGTTGGTGTGCACGTGCACCTTCAGGATGTCATCGTCGTAAACGAGTACTACGGAGTTACCGACATTCTCCAGCCGGCCGCGCAGCCGTTCCACAACGGCGGCATCCACACTCTTCTCCAGGTGCTCAATGAGGAACTCGGTGCAGTAGCCAAAGGTGATGTCCTCCAGCTCGCCGATGTCCTCAAGGTGACGAATGTCATCCAGATCGGGCTGGGCAGACGCCGGCAGTGCGGGGGCGGCCGTGACAAGCCCGCTGCCCCGCAGCGACGACAGGAACCCCTCGTAGATGGTGAGCAGGCCGCGCCCGCCGGCATCGACCACGCCGGCCTTCTTGAGGACGTCCAACATCTCGGGCGTCCGCTGCAGAATCTCCTCGCCGTGCACCATGGCGCCGGCAGCCACAAGGGTGATGTCCGTCTCACTGGCGGCCAAGCGTTCAGCCTCATCGGCAAAGGCGCGGGATACCGTGAGGATCGTACCTTCCCGCGGTTTCATCACGGCCTTGTAGGCCGTCTCCACACCGGACTTGAGCGCTGCGGCGAACTGCTTGGCATCAAGCTCCGTCAGCCCATCCACCCCGCGGGCGAAACCGCGGAACAGCTGGGACAGGATGACGCCGGAGTTGCCCCGCGCACCTCTGAGGGCGCCTTTGGCCAGGGCCTCCGCCACGGTGTGGCAGTTGAGCTCCTGCAGTGCCTGTACTTCCTTGCAGGCGTTGTTCAATGTCAGCGACATGTTGGTGCCGGTGTCGCCGTCCGGTACGGGGAATACGTTGAGCTGATTGATCTGAGCCTTGTTGGCCTCCAACAGCGACGCGCCGTTCAGGATCATTTCCCTGAGCAATACCCCGTCAATCCTGACAAATGCCAATTCCCTGTCTCCTCCGTTTCTTACACCCGCACGCCTTCGACCACGATATTGACCTTGGTCACACGCAGACCGGTCTCCTGTTCGATGTTGTAACGGATGCTGTCAATGGCGGATTCCGCCACGACATTGATGGATGTGCCGTACTCGACGATCACATACATCGTGACCTGAGTCTCCTCCCCGTTGGAAGTGACCTTCACGCCCTTGGCATAGTTCTCCCGGTTCAGCAGTTCCGCAATGCCGTCGGTGGCACGCTTGCCGGACATACCGACGATGCCGTAGCACTGCTCTGCCGCGCGCCCAGCAATGGCCGCGATGACCTCGTTGGAAATGTTGATGGTACCGTAGTTTGTGACGATACTTGCCATTTGCAAACCTCCCTTTGCGTCAAGCCGCAAGGTAACACCCTATATATTACTTCATATGGTCCCGGCTTTCAAGAATATTCATTCCTGGCGGTGGCGAGGTCCGCCAACCAGGCAGTCATTTTGGCAAACGACGACAAGAACAGCCAAGCCATGACAGCAAAAACCCGCCGGGCACGATGACCGGCGGGTGGGAATGAGCCTTGCGGCAGAATTATTTCTGGAGCTGGTAGAAAGAGCCGTCGAGCATGCGCTTGAGATACTGACCGGTGTAGCTCGCTTCATTTTGCGCCAGTTCCTCAGGCGTGCCGATTCCGATGATCTGGCCGCCGCGGTCACCGCCCTCAGGGCCCAGGTCGATCACGTGGTCGGCGGTCTTGATGACATCCAGGTTGTGCTCAATGACGACGACGGTATTCCCCCCGTCGGTCAACTGCTGCAGGATGGTGATGAGTTTCTCCACATCGGCCATATGCAGGCCCGTCGTCGGCTCGTCCAGGATGTAGAGCGTTCGGCCAGTGCTGGCGCGGGAAAGCTCGGTCGCCAGCTTAATGCGCTGGGCCTCACCACCCGAGAGCTGGGTAGAGGGCTGGCCAAGTTTGATGTACCCCAGTCCCACGTCGAAGAGGGTCTTGAGCTTGGTGTAGATGCGCGGGTGGGCTTCAAAGAACGACAGAGCCTCCTCCACCGTCATCTCCAGCACGTCATAAATGCTCTTGCCCTTGTAATGCACTTCCAGCGTCTCGCGGTTGTAGCGCTTGCCGCCGCACACCTCGCAGGGGACATAGACATCTGGCAGGAAGTGCATCTCAATCTTGATGAGCCCGTCGCCGCTGCAGGCTTCACACCGGCCGCCCTTGACGTTGAAGCTGAAACGGTTTTCCTTGTAACCGCGCTGTTTGGCGTCAGGCGTCTGGGCAAAGACCTGCCGGATGAGGTCAAAGACCCCGGTGTAGGTGGCCGGGTTGGAGCGAGGCGTACGCCCGATGGGCGACTGGTCGATGTCGATGACCTTATC
>JAEYRA010000167.1 GCA_023409755.1 Bacillota bacterium | reverse complement strand
CCGTTGCACACCATATCATAAGCCTTGGCACGCACCGCGGCCAGGTTCGTCTCCAGCAGAGGCAGGTCCTCATCCATGGGGCTTGTGAAGGGGTGATGTTTGGCCACAAAGCCGCCGTTCTCCTCGTCCACCTCCACGAGCGGGAACTCGGTGACCCACAGGAGGTTGAACGCCATGGGGTCAATGAGGTTGAGGCGGCGGCCAAGCTCCAACCGCAGCTGGCCCAGGGCCGTGTAGGTCACGTCGGCCTTGTCTGCCACGATGAACACGGCGTCGCCCACCTCCATGCCGCAGCGGGCAACGATGGCCTGCTGCTCCTCAGGGGTCAAGAACTTGGCAACCGAGGAGCGGACACCGGCCTCCTCCAGGAAGAACCAGACGAGCCCCTTGGCCTTGTAGGTCTTGACGTGCTCGGTCAGGGCGTCGATCTCCTTACGGGTAAAGCCACCAGCCGCCCCCTTGGCGTTGAGGGCGCAAACCTTGCCGCCGCCCGCTAGTGTATCGGCGAACACCTTGAAGGCCGAAGTGGCCACCGCTTCGCCAATGTCAATGATCTTCATGTCAAAGCGGGTATCCGGCTTGTCGGAGCCATATGCCTCCATGGCTTCCTGGTAGGTCAGGCGCGGCAACGGGGTTGGCACCTCGTACCCCACTGCCTGCCGGAACACGTGGGAAATGAGCCCCTCCATGGTGGCGATGACGTCCTCCTGATCGACAAAAGACATCTCCATATCCACCTGCTGGAACTCTGGTTGGCGGTTGGCTCGCAGATCTTCATCGCGGAAGCACTTGACGATCTGGTAATAGCGGTCAAAGCCGGAGACCATGAGGAGTTGCTTGAACAGCTGGGGCGATTGCGGCAGGGCAAAGAACTTGCCAGGCATGACACGACTGGGCACCAGGTACTCCCGCGCGCCTTCCGGCGTGCTACGGGTCAGCATGGGCGTCTCCAGGTCAATGAAGCCGTGGCCATCCAAAAACTCCCGGAAGGCGTGGGTAATGGTGTTTTTGAGCAGGATGGGGCGCTGTACACTCTCCCGCCTCAGGTCAAGGTAGCGGTGCTTCAGGCGCAGCTGTTCCGAGACAGTGTCGCTGTCCAGGCTGAAGGGCGGCGTCTCCGACACGTTGAGGATTTTGAGGTCATTCACGGCAACCTCGATGGCGCCGGTCTTCATGTCGGTGTTGACGTTGCGCTCGTCACGGGCGACGACCGTACCCCGCAGGGCCACGACGTACTCGCTGCGCAGGGTAGCGGCACTGTCAAAGAGTTCGCTGTTGATGGACTGGTCAAAGACGGCCTGCACCTGGCCGCTGCGGTCCCGCAGGGAGATGAAGATGAGACTGCCCAAGTCGCGGCGGCGGTGTACCCAGCCCATCAGCGTGACCGTCTCACCAACATTCGCAAGAGAAAGCTCCGCGCAATAGCCGGAGCGTTTCCAGTTCCCGATCGTTTCCATATCGAACTTCACCCGATTCCCTTCCATTCCGTCACTAGAGATGCGCGCTCGACGGTACGTTCCTCGCCTGTCGTCATGTCCTTGAGCTTCCACTGGCCGGTGGCCAGCTCTTGCTCGCCCACAACGACGACCTGGGGACAACCCAGCTTGCCGGCGTACTTGAATTGCGCCTTCAAGCTGCGCCCCATGTGGTCGCACTCAGCAGCCACGCCGTTCTGACGCAGTTCCATGGCCAGCTTCCAGGCTGCCAGGCGGGCTTCGTCGCCCATGGCAGCGATGAAAACTGGCCTTGTATCAAGATCGGGTGGTAGTTTCCCCTGTGCTTCCAGCACCATCAGCAGCCGCTCCATGCCCATGCCGAAGCCGATGCCAGGCGTCTTTGGGCCGCCTACTTCCTCAATGAGGCCGTCGTAACGCCCGCCGCCGCACAGCGTGCTCTGGGCGCCCAGATCCGCAGAGATGATCTCAAACACGGTCTTGGTGTAATAATCCAGCCCGCGCACGATGAATGGATTGACGATGTAGTCCACCCCCGCGTCGGTCAGGCAGGTCTTGAGCGTTTCAAAGTGATCGTGGCAATCCTCGCAAAGGTGATCCATGCTCTTGGGCGCGTCCTTGGCGATGGCGTGGCAGCCTTCCTCCTTGCAGTCCAGCACGCGGAGGGGGTTGCGCTCAATGCGCTCCTTACAGGCATGGCAGAGGCCATCCTGCTTCTCTCGCAGGTAGGCCAGAAGCGTCTCGTGGTATTTCGGCCGGCACACCGGACAGCCAATGCTGTTGAGATTGACCGTCAGGTTGGCAAGGCCCATCTTGCCGAGGATGACGCAGGCCAACAGAATGACCTCGGCATCCACGGTGGCTTGCTGGGCACCGAAAGCCTCCACACCGAACTGATGAAACTCCCGCAGGCGGCCGGCCTGGGGGCGCTCGTAGCGGAAGCAGGGGTTGTACAAATAATAGCACTTCAGGGGCAGCGGCTCGTTGTACAGGCTGTGCTCCACAAAAGCGCGGGCGACACCGGCGGTGCCCTCGGGCTTCAGTGTGATGCTGCGGCCACCCTTGTCCTCAAAGGTGTACACCTCCTTTTGCACGATGTCGGTGGTGTTACCAACGCTGCGCAGGAAGAGCTCCGTATGCTCAAAGGTGGGAATGCGGATCTCGCGATACCCGAAGGCCGCGCAGGCCTCCCGTATGACGCATTCCATATACTGCCATTTGGCGCTCTCGCCCGGCAGAATGTCCTTGGTTCCCTTTGGCGCGGTCGTCAGCATGTGCGTTCCTCCGTCAATCATCCCATTATTATACAAGCCGACCGCGGTGAAGTCAACGAACGACAGGCACAGAAAAGGGCGGTCACACCCTGTGACCGCCCGCAGGCTGTCGACATAGTCGACAGCCTTTCGCGTCTGCCGCTGTGGCGACAGCCGCGATACAAACAGCTTGTTCTCGTTATGGCCAGATCGGTCGCCGCACATGTCGCCGCCCGATCACAATTTGCAGCTCTCATGCGGGTTTCTAGGGATACGTTGCGCCTTTGGGTGGAGTTTATCCTTCTGCTCGCGCTGACCCCGACTTTCCTCCCGCCGAATAAATCGGCAGGAGGTTCATCTCCCTTTGCCCGTTCTAGAGGTTTATAGACCTCTGAGGGCGGTCACACCCCTGTGACCGCCCCCACATTTCCTTGCTTACAGCGCTTCCACGAACCGCTTGAGGTTCTTGTACCCCAGTGTGATGCCCACGATCGGGTCCTCAATGCCCTCAAACTCCAGGGAAACCGTGCCATTGTAGCCGGCGCGCTTCAGGATGCCCAGGCACTGGGGCACCGGAATGACGCCATGCCCCACGACGGCCCCGCGAACGTAATTGCCGGCACGGGTGGTGAACCAGCCCTCGCCGGGGTTCGGCTCCGTACCGGGCTTGTAGTGGAAGTCCTTGGCGTGGACGTGGAAGGCATAAGGCGCGGCGATGCCAACGGCCTTGGCTGAATCCTCATCGGCGCAGATGAAGTTGCCCATGTCCACGAGCCAGCCGAAGTTCGGGTGATTGACGGCGTTCATCAGCTTTTCCACCCGGTCGCTGTCCTGGGCGAAGAAACCATGGTTCTCCACCATCGTGCGGATGCCAAAGGTCGCGGCGATTTCAGCTACGGCGCGGCAACCCTCAGCCAGGGTGGGCAGAACGCGGTCAAAGCTCTTGCCGGCGATGGCCGCCCCGCCCCAGGTGGCGTCATGGCGCATACCGGGCGCACCCATCAGGCGCGCGGCCTGGATTTCATCCTTGAGTGCCTCGACCTGACCCTTGACACCCTGGGGGTGGTTGAGGAAGTCTGCGGCGATGGTGTAGTTGCCCACCTCGATGCCCACACGGGCGGCCTCTTCCTTCACCTTCGGGGCGAAGGTCAAGGGGGTTTCTCCCTCCGGCAACACGAAGGTGGAGAACTCGATGACGTCAAAGCCGATTTCCTTGGCTTTGGCGATGACGTCGAGCTGGGTCATTTTGCCGGCCCGAACCAGGTTGATGAAGCTGTAGGAACTGACTCCGATTTTCATGGGATGCCTCCTGTTCGTCGATTATAGTAGGGCTGCGGTGCGCGCAAAGCTGGGCTTCAACGCACCATAAAGTTCTTGGTAAACGGGGTAGAACCGCTGGTAGACGGCGGTGTTGGCGGCGTCCGGGGCTTGACGCCGCACGGTGCGTATGGTGGCATCGCAGGCTTCGGGCACGGTAGAGTAGAGCCCCGCACCCACACCAGCCAACAGCGCCACGCCCAGGGCTGGGCCTTCGCTGGAGTTGGTGGTGACGATGTCCGTGCCGAACATATCGGCTTGAATCTGCCGCCACAGAGGACTGCGCCCGCCACCGCCGGAGGCACGCACCTCCCCTGCTTCCACCCCCATCTCGCGGATGATGGAGAGGCAATCGAGCAGGCTGTAAGACACGCCCTCGAGGATGGCACGGATCATCTCCTGTCGGCGGTGACGCGCGGTCAGACCAAAGAATACGCCCTTGGCGTTGGGATCAAGGTGGGGCGTACGCTCGCCCATCAGGTAGGGCAGATAAATCAGACCATCACAGCCAGTGTCGGCCTGGGCGGCCTCCTGCCCCATCAGCTCATAGGGGTCGACACCGATCCGTTCAGCCAGTGCCATTTCCATGGCACCAAACTCATTGCGGAACCACTGCAGCGAAAGGCCCGCCCCCTGGGTGACACCCATGATGTGCCAGGCACCCGGCACCGCGTGGCAGAAGGTGTGCACCCGGCCCTTCGGGTCGATGGAGACGGTGTCGGCGTGGGCAAACACCACGCCCGATGTGCCAATGGTGGAGGAAATGACACCGGCACGCACGATGCCGTTGCCCACTGCGCCGGCAGCCTGGTCACCGCCGCCCCCCACGACCGGAAGACCTTCCCACAGGCCGGTCAGTTCCGCCGCCTGACGGGTCAGCTTGCCGGAGACTTCACAGCTCTCATAGACCTGCGGCAGCCACTCCATGGGGATGCCGAGCCGGTCGAGCACCTCCTGGGACCAACGGCGGCGCGGTACATCCAGAAACTGCATGCCGCTGGCATCCGACACCTCGGTAGCGTATTCGCCGGTCAGCAGCAGGCGGACGTAATCCTTGGGCAGCAGGATGTGCCGGGTTTTCTCAAAGATCTCCGGCTGGTGGTTCTTCACCCACACGACCTTGGAGGCGGTGAAGCCCGTAAGCGCCGGGTTGGCGGTGATCTCTATGAGTCGAGCCGCGCCGACCTTGGCGGTGATCTCGTCACACTCGGCTTGGGTGCGCTGGTCGCACCAGATGATGGCCGGTCGCAGTACGTTGTTGCTGCCATCCAGCAGCACCATGCCGTGCATCTGCCCGGAAAGGCCCAGACCCTTGATGTCCCGCGGGTTCACGCCGCTTTTGCGCACAACATCGGCAATGCTGCCGGCTGACGCGCGCCACCAATCCTCAGGGTTTTGTTCCGCCCAGCCCACTTGCGGTTGGCTCAGCGGATATTCCCAGGTGGCCGACGCCACGGTGTTTCCCAGCTCATCAAAGAGCACGGTCTTGGTGCCCGATGTACCAATGTCTACGCCAAGAAGGTATGCCATGTGGTTCCTCCTACTTCCCTTGAGCAAAAGTGCTCTAGTCCATTTCGACAACGTTGATGCAATTCCTTTTTAACAGTGCGGCTGTCACGCCATCTCCCGGGCGCAACCCACCGGCGAACGACCCGTCGTGGATGGTGCCTACGCCGCAGGAAGGGCTGCGGCTTTTGAGCCATACCTCGGTGGCCCCATGCTGGCGGCAGAGCTCCAGCACCCTCTGTGCGCCTCGCAGAAACGATTCGGTCACGTCCTGCCCCGTGCGGCTGAGAACGCGGGCACGGCCATCCAGCACGTCGGCTCCGTCACCCCCCACGATCTCCGACGGCTCCCGCGGAATGGGAAGGCCGCCCAGACACTCCGGGCAGATGAGCACATGGGGCACGCCGTTCAGGCGTTGCCGCACGAAAGTACTTTCCTTGTTCTTTCCGTCGTAGCGGACGGGGCTGCCCAGCAGGCATGCACTGACCAGAATCAAACTCTCACCTCTTCTTCCCGGGTGTGCAATGACACACACAGATCCACTTCGTAGTATTCTTCCGAGCATTGGCGGTGGGCGATGCGTTCGAAGAACAACGACCGTGGCTGGAACCCAGATTGGGCGACCCATTGGGCAAAGACCCGTTGGAAGAGAGGAATCATATGTTCGGTAATGCTGCTTCTTTGGTGCAGACCCACGTAGTGGAACACGGCGTACTCCTGAGTAGGAACGTGGTGCTTGGCCATTCCTGTGGGCACGGGGGCGTCCTGCTGCGTCTGCACCGAAGGGATGTACCAAGTGTACCCCGTATCGCCTTCCGGGAACAATGTCAGACCGATGTAGACGTCCTCGTCCACCATCCCCTGCACATCATACTTACTTTTCTCAAAAAAGTCGATTCCAGCCAGGTTGGCCTTGTTATACCTGACGTTGTCCATGTCGAAGATTTGAATGGGTCGGCCTATGACCGTGAACCCCGGCAGCATCATGTAGTCGGGGCGTGTCATCAGGGCTTGGCTGTCCCCCTGCAGGTCGACGGCATTCCAGCGCCCGCGCACAGCCAGTGGTACCGGCTGCTGCCGGTATTGGGTGGGCGTTCTGCCGAACGCCTTTCGGAAGGCATGGGAGAAAGCGCTGTGATCGAAAAAACCCAGTTCGGCGGCAATGTCTGTGGTGCGAAGAGTGGTGCAGGACAAGAGAGCGACGCTTTGGGCCAGCCGACGTGACAGTACATACTCGCCCGGGCTCAGCCCGGTGACGGTCTTGAAGACGCGATGGAAATGGTACTTGGACAGCCCGGCTTCGTTGGCAAGCTCGTCCAGGGAAGGGTTCTCCCCTAGGCGCTGTTCGATGGAGTCCACAATCCTCCCCATTCGGTCGACAATGTCCATACACACCTCGCCACAGCAACTTTTTACACGGACCGTATTTCGCCCATTGTATACTAGCCTCAATCGCCTGTAAACGCCCTGCCGGAAAGGCAGATCATTCAACCAACGGAGGAGAAGATGATGAATAACCCGAGCATTTCCTCCATCTGTGCCGGGGCCAAGGCGTATCTGCGAACCTTCGCGTTGGCGGACGTCATGGAGTTATACAGGCAGGATGGGCTGGAGTGGATTGCGCCGTATCCAGGTTTCACCGGTCCTGCCCTGGTGTACGATGTTTCGGCGGAGGGATCGGACATTGACTTGCAAATCGGGCGGTGGATCGAGGGAATCGACGCGGGCCAAATCCCGGCATCTTGGTTCACCTCTCCGGATTGGACGCCGAAAAATGTGGTGGAACGGTTGATTGCGAAGGGGTTCCGGGACCAATCCAACCCTGCCGAACCCGAGTGGGCCATGGCGTTGCCTCTTGGGAACGTACTTGCCACTCCCTCGGCTTCCCCGGACATTTCCATACGCGCGGTTGTTACCACTGCCGACTTCCAGTCATGGTGCGATGTGGTCAACCCCGTGTTGCACGGCTGGCCCATGGTGACCGTGGGACGGTATTCCTCTTGGTTGGGGCGGGCGGACATCCGGCTCTATCTGGCCTTCTGGGGTAGCGTGCCGGTGGCTACCTCCGCCACCGTGCTGGAAGGATCGGCCGCATCTCTGGAATTTGTGGCCACGCTGCCCGGCTACCGCAAGCGTGGGGTGGCAACAGCGGCCTGCCTCCATGCCCTGCGGGAACTCAAGGGGAGCGGCGCGCAGATCGCCACCTTGCGCGCCTCTGCCGTTGGTGCATCGGTGTACGAACGGATGGGGTTCCAGGCCTGCTATCGGACGATGACGCTGGAGTACCCGAAAGAAAAATAGGTGTGACAATCAACCGGAGATTGACAAGCAGGACACATCGCTGATTGTGCATGAATTGTAGAAAGGAAAATTATCATGGGCGAATGGACTGGCAAGGAACGAGTGGCACAGTTTCTGAAACGACTGCCAATGGACCGCGTTCCCATTTTTGAGCACATCAATGAAAACCCCGGACGCCGCTGGAAAGAGGAGGGCCATCTGCCTGCGGGAGACGACGGCGTTCATTTCGGATTTGACATCCTTGAGACCGGTGGACTCCGGACCGTCGCCGATCTTGACTTTCAAGAACAAGAGCTGTGCGAAGACGAGGAAACGGTCACGACGCTGGATGGCAACGGCGCGGCATTCCGCCGGCACAAGGCAAACGGCGGCGCCCCCTACCCCGTTAGTTTTACTGTCGCAAACAGGAGAGATTGGGAAGAACGCGTAAAACCTCTCCTGCTTGGGTTGGACAGCCGGCGGCTGCCCGGGTGGTATGGTGGGGAACGGGCGCGGGCAGAGGCAACCGGTCAGTTCTTCTGTTTCACCGGCCACTTTGTGTTCGACCGGCTCCACCCGCTCATTGGGTATGAGCGTCTCTTTCTGGCCATGCACGACGACCCCGCCTGGGTCCGCGACATGGTTGAGACCTATTGTGGCCTGATCATCAACCATTTGGAGGAACTGACCGCGCGCCACGGCAAGCCGGACGGCTTCTGCCTGTACGAGGACATAGGTTTTCTCGGGCATTCCTTCCTCTCCCCGGCGATGTACCGGGAATTCTTCCTGCCAGCGCAGAAACGCTTCATCGACTGGGCCCATGGCATTGGCTGCCCGGTGATCCTTCATTCCAGTGGAAACGTCGAAGCCTTGTTACCCCACATGCTGGAGAGCGGCATGGACTGCCTGCAGACGCTGCACGTGAAATCGGGCATGGATGTGGTGCGGCTGTACCGGCAATATGGCGACCGGCTGTCCTTTTTGGGCGGCATCGACGGCCGGGAGATGGCCAGTAACGACAGGAAGAGAATCGACACGGAGTTGGAACGCGTGCTGCCCGTTGTGAAACAGGGTTACGGCTACTGCCTCCATTCCGACTTCTGCGTGCCGGCAGCCATGGAGCATGATTCCTTTGTGTACTTTTTGGAGCGGGGAAAGCAATTGGGTCGCTATTGAACGAATACACTTGCCGCCAGTAACCTTGATATCCGCCGTGAAAGCCATAAAATAAAAGGTATGGCATAACAACACGTACAAGGAGGAAGCCATGCCAACCAATCAAGTGACCTGCGCATACAAACGGGTGAACGACTGCTCCGTACAGGCTGATGTCTACCCGGCCCCGGTCCCCCATTCCCCTGTTGTGCTGTACTTCCACGGCGGTGCACTCATTTTCGGCAGCCGGCAGAATATGCCCCACTACCAGATAGCCCTCCTCAATGAGGCGGGGTACACCGTCGTGTCTGCCGATTACCGGCTGGCGCCGGAGACTGCCATGGCGGAGATCCTCACCGATGTGCGGGATGCGATCATCTGGACGGCCGGTGAGGGTGCAAAGCTCTTCGGATATGATGGAACGCGCCTGGCCATCATGGGTGTGTCGGCGGGCGGCTACCTGGCATTGTTGTCCGGCACCTTTGAACCCAAGCCGCAGGCGATTGTTTCCTTCTATGGCTATGGCGACATTCTGGGCAGCTGGTATGAACTGCCCAGCGAGCATTACTGCACGGCGGTGATGGTGACCGAGGCAGAGGCGCTCAAAACCGTGGGCGGGCCGGAAAAATCATCGGGTGACTTCAGCCGCTTCACTTACTATCTGCGCACACGGCAGCAAGGAACCTGGGTCAAGAGCGTCAGCGGGCTGGATCCGTCACGGGACCGGGAGCGGCTGCTCGCCTGGTGCCCACAGGTTGTGGCTCGGACGGGTTACCCACCCGCAATCCTGCTGCATGGCGACGCCGACACCGATGTGCCCTATGAACAATCCGTCGCCATGCACGGCAGGCTGCGCGAGCTGAACGTGGAGAGCGAGCTCGTCACAATGCAGGGGATGGGTCATGGCTTTGATGCCGACGACAGCAACCCAGAAGTGCAAAAGGCCCTGCAAAAAGTCATCGACTTCTTGCAGAGCCACATGTCATCCCTGTCTATTGGTTGAGCGCCACTACGGTGACGCCGTCCTCGCCCTCGCCAAAGCGGCCCAGGCGGTAACTCTTCACATGCGGGTGGTGCCGTAAGTGCTCCTGGATGGCGCTGCGGAGCTTGCCCGTTCCCTTGCCATGGATGAGGAACACCTCGGTCAAGCCCGCCAGCACCGCCTCGTCGAGGTAGCGATCCACCTCCATGAGCCCGTCCTCGGCGTTGTGGCCTCGGATGTCCAGTTCCCTCGGCACATTGCCCACCCGCAGCTTGCTGACGCGTTCGGCGCGCCGTTCGGCCTTGCGTTGGGCGGCGGTGGGTCGGCGCAGGCTCTCCACGTTGGTGGAAAGCTTCATGATGCCCGCCTGTACCATCAGGTCGCCCTTGTCGTCGGGCAGCGTCAGCACTGTTACGCTCTGGTTGGAGTCGACCAGGATGACCGTCTCCCCCCGCTTCAGGTCCTTGGGTGCGGGGGTCAGGCGTTCGGCTTGGGTGCTCTCCCCCACCTGCTGCTGTGCCTGGCGCATGCGGTCGCGCAGCTGCTGCACTTCCCGTTCGGTGTTGGCGCTCTGGTTCTTCTTCAAGTCCCGCAGTTCACGGATCATGCCTTCGGTCTCGGTGCGGGTGCGCTCCAGAAGTTTCCGCGCGTCCTCTCGGGCGTTTGCTAATATCTTGTCGCGCTGCTGCTCCAGCCGCTCCCGTTCCCGGTCAGCGATGCGGTGCAGGTCGGCCACCTCCCGCCGGAGGATTTCAGCTTCCTCCCGCTCGCGCTGGGCGGCCTCCTTGTGCTTTTCGGCGCTCTGGATGACGTCCTCAAAGCGCACAATCTCGGTGGATAGGTGCTTTCGGGCGTTGTTAATGACGTTTTGGTCGAGCCCCAGCCGCTGGGAAATCTCAAATGCATTGGAACGGCCGGGCACGCCCATCATCAACCGGTATGTGGGGCGCAGCGACTCCACATCAAATTCCATGGAGGCGTTCTCCACCCCGGCGGTGGCAATGGCATAGGCCTTGAGGTCGCTGTAATGGGTGGTGGCCATGGTGCGGCACCCCAGGAGGCGCAGCCGCTCCAAAATGGCGATGGCCAATGCTGACCCCTCGTTGGGGTCAGTGCCAGCACCCAATTCATCGAGAAGCACCAGGGAGCCGCTGTCGGCCTCACCCAGGATGGAGACGATGTTGCGCATGTGGCTGGAGAAGGTGGAAAGACTCTGCTCAATGCTCTGCTCGTCGCCGATGTCCGCAAAGATACCGGTGAACACCGGCATGGTGCAGCCGTCCTCCGCCGGCAGGAACAGGCCCGCCTGCGTCATCATGGCGAAGAGCCCGACCGTTTTGAGCGTCACGGTCTTGCCGCCGGTGTTGGGGCCGGTGATGAGCAGCGTGTCGAAGTGCCGCCCCAACTCCAGGGTGCTCGGCACCACACTCTCCGGCGCAATGAGGGGATGCCGGCCCTTGCGGATACGCACATACCCCTCGCGGTTGAGTTCGGCTGGACAGGCGTTCATGAGCGCCGCCAAGCGTGCCTTGGCGAAGGCAAAATCAATCTGCGCCAGTGTTTCCTGGGCGTAGCCGATGGCCTCACCATGGGGTGCAAGCTCGTTGGTCAGCTCCCGCAGGATCCGCTGCACTTCCTCAAACTCCGCCAGTTCCAGTTCCCGCAGCTCGTTGTTGATCTCCACAACCTCAAGCGGCTCCACAAAGAGCGTGGCCCCGCTGCCGGATTGGTCGTGCACCAAGCCGGGCACCTTGCCGCGGTGCTCCTGGCGTACGGGCACCACATAGCGGCCCGCGCGCTGGGTCACGATGGAGTCCATCAGGGCGTCCTTGTAGCGTGGGGAGCGCACGATGCTGTCAAGCTTCTGGCGGACACGCACATGGCAGAGCCCCACCCTGCGGCGGATGGAGGCAAGCTGCGACGAAGCGGCATCGGCCACCCGGTCCTCCGACTCCATGCTGCGCTCAAAGGTTTCCTCCAGCCCCTTCATGGATACCAGCGCTATGGCCAGCTCCCGCAGATGGGGGCCGGCAGGACCCTGCTCTTTGGTGAGTTCGGTCCGCACCGCGCGGGACACCCGCAGGGTGTTGGCAACCTTCAAAAACTCCCCCGGGGAAAGGATAAGGCCAATACGTGCTTTGTGCAGGGCCTCCCGCACGTCGTCGAAGCCATGCATCGGTGCGGCCCCGGTGTTGTCCACCCAAGTAACGGCCTCCTGCGTCGCCTGTAGGCTTTGGGCGACCTCCAGTGGGTTGTCGCTGGGCAGCAACGCCTCGGCAATTTCACGGCTCATCACCGACAGACACTCGTCGGCCAGCCGGCGGCGAATCTTATCGAACTCCAGCGTTCGTATGGCTTTTTCGTTCATCTCGTTCCGTCCTTCTCTCACGTCGATACACACCAATCCAATGGCATGAAAAAGGGCAGCGCTGCCGCTGCCCCGTAAATGTTGGAATGGTGTTCAGCCTCTCTTCGCGTCCTTAAAGTTCGCGACATTGCTGTGAACCGGCTGCTGTTGGGGAAGTTTTCCGGCCTTCTCTCGCTCCATGCGAAGGAAGGCTTCCTTTTCCCCGCGCAGTTCCATCACTTCGTCGGCAATGTTGATGGCGGCCATTACGGCGGCCATGGCAGTGCTGAGGTCGTTCCGTTGCCGGGTGACATCGTTCATCTTTCGGTCCACATAGATCGCGACCTTGTGGACATACTCCTCCGGCAAGGTAGATACCAAGGTATATTCGTTGCCGCTAATGCGAACAACAGTCTTATTCTTCTCCGCCAACCCGACACCTCCTTGTTCAGCATACCCTGATTGTACAGGATGCCACGGCAAGGTACAAGGCAATTTCGCCCATATTTCCACAATTCCCCAGCCTACTTGCGAATTTCTGCCCCGAAAGTTTGATTTAGAGCATCTACAACGTGCTGGAAAGCCGTGTTGGCGTCGTCGTCGGTGAGTGTCCGGTCCTGTGCGCGGAACACGAGCGAGAACGCTACGCTCTTCTTCCCTTCGCCCACCTGCTTGCCTTCGTAGAGATCAAAGAGGGCGACTGACTCCAGAAGCTTCCCCCCAGCGGTGCGAATGCAGACAAGCATGTCCCCCACGGGGCAGAGTCGATCCACCGTCACCGCCAGGTCGCGGTCGATGGACGGGAAGCGTGGCAGCGGGCGAATGGCGCAATCCTGCCGCTCCAAAGCCAACAGCGCTTCCACATCGAGTTCGGCCAGAAAGACCCGGTCGCCCTCCAGCTCAAAGGCTTCAGCCACGTCGGGGTGCACCTCGCCAAACTGGCACAGGCGCACATCGCCCACGGTAAGGACGGCGCTGCGGCCGGGGTGATAGTACACATCGGCCCCGGCGGCGCACTGGGCGCCAGCGATGCCGAAGCGCTCCAGCACCAGCTCCGCCAGACCTTTGAAGGCGAAAAAGTCCATTTCCTTGTCCACCACGCCGATGCAGAGCGTCTCGCGCTCCTCACAGGGGGTGTCCTGGGTGTAGCCGCCGGCGGCGTGGCGCGCTTCCGCCCCTTCGTTGGGGCCAAAGGTACGGCTGACCTCGAAGAGCGCGACCCGCTCCATCTTGCGGTTGCGGTTGGTGGCCAGCGAACGCAGCATGGCTGGAGCCAGCGTGGTGCGCATCAGGCTGTAGTCTTCGCCGATGGGGTTCAGGAGCCGCGTGGCCTGGCGCAAGGGGCTCTCAGCGGGCAGACCCAGCCGATCCAGCGCAGACGGTGCCAGGAAGGAATAACTGACTGCCTCGTTGAGCCCCGCGCCATAGAGCAGGCGGCGCAGCTTGATGAGGTCGTTCTGGCGACGGGTGCGCCGACCCTGCAGTGCCTCCCCAGGGGGTGCGATGGACGGGATGGACCCGTAGCCGTAGAGCCGCTGCACTTCCTCGGCGATGTCGGCGTAGCTTTCCACGTCCTGCCGCCACAGGGGTACGCCCAGCGTCAGAGTGTCGCCGTCCTGCTGCACGTCAAAGCCCAGCTTGACCAGCAGTTTCACCATCGTATCCGTCGGGATGGTCTGCCCCAGCAGAGAGGAGATGCGCCGGGCCGAAACCACCAGCGTCCGGGCCTGCTGGGGGGCGGCGTTGCAATCCAGCACGCCGGGCACTACCGTGCCAGCCCCCAACTCCTGCACCAGGGCCATCGCCCGGTCCAGTGCCGCTTCGGTCAGGTATGTGGGCAGGTTCTTCTCATACCGGGCGGAGGATTCCGTCCGCATGCCATGGCTGCGGGCGGTGAGTCGGGTGGCGCTCCAGTTGAAGTTTGCACTCTCAAAGACGACGGTCGTGGTGTCGTCATAGACACCCGACTGCATGCCGCCCATAATGCCCGCCAACGCCACCGGGCCTTCACCGTCAGCGATGACAAGGTTGCGCGGGTTGAGGGTGCGCTCCTTCTCATCGAGCGTCTGCAGGCGCTCGCCCTCACCGGCGCGTCGCACCACGATCTTGCCGCCGCGGATGGTGCGGTAATCAAAGGCGTGCATGGGTTGTCCCAGCTCCAGCATCACATAGTTGGTGATGTCCACGATGTTGTTGATCGCCTTGACACCCGAAGCTGCCAGCGCCTGCCGCAGCCACAACGGGGATGGGGCAATCTTTACATCCCGCACCACCCGAGCCATGTACCGGGGGCAGAGATCCGGCGCTTCCACCGTCACAGCGAGGTAGTCACTCACGCTGCCGGTCGTCCCCTCCCCATAGGCATAGGACGGCTGGCGCAGGGGCGTATCCAGCACCACCGAAGCCTCCCGCGCCAGGCCCAGCATGCACATGCAGTCGGCCGCGCGGTTGGCGGTGATTTTGAAATCGACAATGGGCTCCGCCAAACCCAGGATGGGCTTAACATCGGCCCCCAACGGGTATTCCTCCTGGAAGATGAGGATGCCGTCCACCGACGCACCGGGGTACCAGTTGTCGTCGATGCCCAGTTCCTCACCGGCGCAGAGCATGCCGTCGCTGGCCACCCCGCGCAGCTTGGAGGCCTTGATGACTATGCCCCCATGGAGGTGCGCGCCCAGGCGAGCCACCGGCACCAGCGCCCCTTCAAAGACGTTGGTTGCACCGGTGACGATCTGCAAGGGAGTCTCCTCCCCCACGTCCAGCGTGCAGATCTGCAGTTTGTCGGCGTTGGGGTGCTTGGCAAGCTGGGTGATGCGCCCGACGACGACGTTTGAAATCGCCGCGCCAGGGTCCTCCACACCCTCCACCTCAAAGCCCGCCATGATCATGCGGCGCTGGAAGTCCTCAAGGTCGGTGTTGATGTCCGTATAAGTCTGAAGCCATTGAATCGGCGCTTTCATGTTCTCACCTCACAGAATCTGTTCCAGGAACCGAAGATCGTTCTCAAAGAGCATCCGCAGGTCACTGATGCCATAGCGGCTGACGGTGAGGCGGTCGAGACCCATGCCGAAGGCAAAGCCCGTATACTCGTTGGGGTCGATGCCGCACATCTCCAGCACGCGGGGGTTGACCATGCCGCAGCCCAGAACCTCAATCCAGCCGGTGCCGCGGCACACCCGGCAGCTCGGGTCCTTGCCGTCACAGATGTAGCAGGAGATGTCCACCTCAGCGCTGGGCTCGGTGAAGGGGAAGAACGACGGGCGGAACCGGATGCGGGTCCCCTTGCCATAGTACTCCTTGGCGAAGATATCAAGTGTGCCCTTGAGGTGGCCAAAGTTGATGCCGCGATCCACGACCAGCCCTTCCACCTGGTGGAATACCGGCGAATGGGTGGCGTCCACCTCGTCCATGCGGTACACCCGCCCGGGGCAGATGATGCGAATGGGCGGCTTCTGCCGCAGCATGGTGCGGGCCTGCACCGGCGAGGTATGGGTGCGCAGCAGCACGTTGTCGCTCACATAGAACGAGTCGTGCATATCCCGCGCCGGGTGGTTTGCCGGCAGGTTCAGCAGCTCAAAGTTAAAGTGATCCCACTCCACCTCCGGCCCCTCGGCAATGTCAAAGCCCATGCCGATGAAGATGTTCTCCACTTCCTCCCGCACCAGGCTCAACGGGTGGGGGTGCCCCACCGTGGGCTTCTGTCCGGGGATCGTCACATCCAGCCGCTCGGCGGCCAGGCGTTTCGCCTTCTCCTCGCCTTGCAGGGCGTTGAGACGGTCGCTGATCTGCTCCTCCAACTCTTTGCGCAGGTCGTTGACGAGCTTGCCCATGACAGGCCGCTCCTCAGCCGAAAGGCCGCCCATCATCCGCAGAATCTGCGTGAGGTCACCTTTCTTGCCCAGCACCTGCACCTGCAGCTCCTCCACCTCACTGGCCGACGTGGCGGCCTGCAACCGCGCCTGTGCCTGCGCGGCAATGCGTTGCAATTCCTCCTGCATGGTTCCCATCCTTTCCAATGAAAAAGCCTTCGCCCCAGCATGGGACGAAGGCATCGCGGTACCACCCAATTTGCCCGCCAAAGCGAACCACTCAACGGCGATAACGGTGCCACCGTCCACGCCTACTTCAAGTTCAGCGCGACACTCCCAAGCGAACTTCCCCCACTTCCACCGCAATGGCGCTTACAGCCGGTGACGCCGTCTCTCTTACCGGGGATGGGCAGGGTACTCCTCTTGTTCCTCGTGTTTCGTTCAGTATAGCACGGAGATTTGCCGGTTTCAAGCCTTGGAATACCGGGTTTTACCCACGATTCTTCAAACTATTTCGTTATCGGTAGTACTGAGCCTGTATGTGGAAAAGTTCGCTGTACATTCCGTTTTGCTTCAGTAACTGCTCGTGTGTTCCTCGCTCAGCAATCTCCCCATTGGCAAACACCGCAATGGTATCACAAAACCGGGCGCTGGATAGCCGATGAGAAATGTAGACGGCCGTTTTCCCGACCACCATTTCGTTGAACCGCTGGAGCATCTCAGCTTCCGCACGTGGGTCGAGGGCTGCGGTGGGCTCGTCCAGTATGACGATGGAGCTTTCACGGCACAGTGCGCGGGCCAGGGCGATCTTCTGTCCCTCACCGCCCGAAGGCTCGAACCCCGCCTCGTCAAAGTCCTTGTATATGCCGGTGTGAATGCCATGGGAAAGCGACCGCAGCTTTTCACCCAGGCCGACACGGTTCAAGGCTTCTTCCACACACTGATCGGATGTCTGCCGTGACAATGCGACGTTTTCCTTGAGGGAAAAGGAGAAGAGCTTGAAGTCTTGAAACACCGTAGAAAACAGACTGACGTACGCATCGTAATCGATGTTGCGAATGTTGACACCGTTGAGCAAGATCTCACCCTCTGTGGGGTCGTATAAACGGCAGAGCAACTTGACGAACGTCGATTTCCCCGCGCCGTTCTCCCCCACGATTGACAGCTTTTCCCCCTGCCGCAGTCTGAGGTTGACGTTTCGCAGGGCGTAGTTCTCCTGGCCCGCGTAGCGGAATGACACGTTGCGGAACTCAATGGTACAGCCGCCGGTTGGAACAGGCTTGCCCCCGCCTGCGCGCAGACGTTTGGGCACGTGCAGATATTCGTCAAGGGCGTCGAAGTATATGCTGTACGCTCTGATCTCTACAAGGCAACCCATCAAGGCCCGCAGCGACGCCGAAAAAGCTGTCACCGCGCCGACATACATGGTGAAGCCACCGATGGTGATTGCGCCCGACAGCACCCGGTCGATGAGGTAGGCATAGGCGGCGCACTGCTGCAGGAAGGTCAGCGCCGCACCGACGATGCCACTCTTGATGTGGAAGTCGTTCTGCCGTTTCAGGTTGGCAACACAACGTTGGGTGTAACTCCGCTCACGGCTTAAAAGCCAATCTCCCAGGCCGTTCATCCGAATCTCCTTGCCATAGGCAACGTTCTCGAACAGTTCCCCATAGTACCGCCAGCCCCGTTGGTCGCGGACAACCTCCAAAGACAATCGATGAGCGTGTTTGCTCGCCCAGCTTTCCACCCAAGCGCCAAACGCAACAAGGACAACAAACAAGAGAACGATGGGAACACTGAGCGTGGCGATGATTGCCCCAATGCCAATGAGTGTGACGCACTGACCCACAATCGTCAGAGCGCAGTCGAACAGGTAAGAGAAGCCGTGCCAGTCGCAATACAGAAACTTATTGGTCTTCTCCTTTAGATCCATAAAGGCCGGATCCTCCAGATTCTCGTAATCCGCGTCGGCAAGATTTTTGTGAAGCATGAGATCAAAGGCTGTCGACACCTTGCATCGACGAGTGAAGCCATCTTGGGAGAAGTAGACAGACAAAGAGGATGCTGCCAGTGTATAACCGGCTAGAATGCCGACGAAGAGGACCAGATAGGCTGGCCGCCGGGCTCCCATCAACTCGTCGATGATATAGCGGGGCATGATCGTTGCCACGACTGGCAGAACGGAACTAACGATTTGATTCAATACATTCCAAAGAATGTACCGCTTGTCGGTTTTCCAGCCAAAACTGCAAAAGAACCAAAGACCTTTCAACATTTCAATCCCTCCGCATCGTGTTACATTTGGGCATAAAAATACCGCAAAAAGCAACACAAATACGAAGGCAGCGCGCTGCCTTTCAGCGTACGAATGCTCTTTGCGGTCAGCCGATCACGAAGGGCTTATACAAGGAGTTCACCTCATTCTTCCTATAGTGTACACCATCCATCACAATGGTCAAGACAATCCTCTCAGCGTTGCAAGGAATGAGAGCCAATCTTTCTGATGCAACAGAAAAGCAAGGAAGCAATGCTTCCTTGCTTTTGGTGTGCGCGGGTGAGAAATGGGTACCTACACGCCCTTCTTGGCGTTGACGAGCTGAGCCGCGGTGGTGAACTGCCCC
>JAEYRA010000128.1 GCA_023409755.1 Bacillota bacterium | reverse complement strand
GGGTCCAGCCCGGTAATCAGTCCACAACGGCTTGAACGAAGTGAAAAGCCAGCGTCATTTAGGCGCAGGCAGTGACATGCCCTTATAGGGCTCGTTCAGGCCACCCCTTTTAGGGGTGGTCCTGACTGCATTCGTTGGTTGTTCCACCCTTACAGCATCGTGTAGGTGGCGGGCTTGGGCAGGTAGCGCACCGGTACCTCCGGCAGCAGGGTGGCCAGCTCCCCGGCCCACCATGCCATGCCCGCTTCCTCGCTGCGCTGGTGGCCGATGACCATCAGCGCCTGCTGACGGCCCATTCCCTGGCCATCGGCCACCCACACCGGCGTCTCCCACTCGTTCACCTCGCCCACGATGATCAGGTCGGGCTGCAGGCCCAGCGCGGCATCACGGTGCCAGCCGAAACCCGCCGATCCCGGTATCATGGCGATGGTGCGCACCAGGGTGCCGGGCGCACCGACCGTGGGCACCGGGTCGGGCCCCAGCGTGGCGCGGATGTGAGCGGCTACCGCAGCCAAAGGCATGGCTTCGGGCAGGGTGATGAGGCCGCTCCAGACCGGGCCTTCAGGCGTTTCCTCCCGCCCGGCAAAGGCGGTCCAACCCAGCGCGTCCAGCATGCCGGAGGTGATGTGGTCGGGCCGGTGCATGTGGATGTGGTCGTGGTAGCGGAACACGGCGATGCCGTGATCGGCCAGCAGCTTCTGCTTGTACTGGGCGACCGGGTCGTCGCCCAAGGCGCTCAGGTCATCCCAATGGCCCCAGTAGGTGGGCTCGTGGGTCACGATGAGGTTGCAGCCCGCGGCGATGGCCGCCTCAATCACCGGCACCGTAGCCATAAAGGTGACGGCCGCGCCTCGCAGTTCGTCGCCGGGGTTGCCGCACTTCAAGGTGTCGCAGGTTTTCTCCAGCCGCTCGTTCACCGGGGGCATAAAACGGTTCAACGCCTCTCCAATGGTCAACATGGCATTTCCTCCCAACACAGATGAACACAGTATACTGCCGCGGCCATTGGAAGACCATGGGCAGTTCGCCATAAACAGGGTGTGTATAACCAGTTTCCACCGGTTTTCACAGTCGTTGACAGGCCTGTGGATAACAAAGTTACGGCAGAGCGTCGTTTTGCACACAGCCTGTGGATACTTGTGGATAACTTAGACGTGCTTTACACAGACTTTGCACACGCTGTACAATGATGGAAACGATTCCACGAAAGGAGTGGGGAAAATGGCCGACAAACTTGTGCACATCAACCAGGTGGGGTACCGGCGCGGCGCACCCATCCTGGCGGCGGTCAACCGGGTGGAGAGCGATTTTACGGTCATCGACGGGGCCACCGCACCATTGTTGACGGGCCGCACCCAACCGGGGGTGGAGGGGGACCGCGCCAGCGGCGACACCGTACGCTGGGCTGACCTCTCGGCGGTGGCCCAGCCGGGAGTCTACCGCTTGGCCATGCCGGAGCTTCTGTACTCCGCGCCCATCCGGGTGGCGGACCACCCCTATGACGAGCTGCGAAAAGCGCTGCTCAAGGGTCTTTACTACTTCCGCTGCGGCACCGCGCTGGAGGCACCCATCGCCGGGCCCTGGGCCCACGGGGTCTGCCACCGGGAACCGGCGGTGCTCTATGAGGACCGCAGCCGGTCCATCGACGTTTCCGGCGGGTGGCACGACGCCGGCGACTACGGCAAGTACATCAACCCCGCGGCCACGGCGGTGGCCATGCTGCTGCTGACCTGGGAGCACTGCAGCGCGGCTTGCGCTGCGCCCACCGGTATCCCGGAGAGCGGCGGCCCTCTGCCGGACATCCTGGCCGAAGCCCAGTGGGAGCTCGATTGGATGCTCAAGATGCAGCGCGAGGACGGCGCGGTGTGGCACAAAACGACGAGCTGGGGCTTTGCCGACTTCGCGATGCCCGAGCACGACCACGAACCCTGGGTCGTCTGCCCGGTGTCCCACACGGCCACCGGTGACTTTGCGGCGGTCTGCGCCATGGCCAGCCGCGTCTACCGGCCCTTCGACGGGGCTTATGCCGACCGGCTGCTGGCGTTGGCCCGGCAGGCATGGGCGTGGCTGCAGCAGAACCCCGATCACCGGCCCTTCCACAACCCAATCGAGGTGACGACCGGCGAATACGGCGACCCCGATGCCCGGGATGAGGAACTGTGGGCGGCGGTGGCGCTGTGGCGGGCCACCGGCGAGGACTCCTTTGCCGACGCGGCCCTCTGCCGGCTGGAGCGCTGGCCCGACGTCGATCTCACGACCTTCGGCTGGAGCGAGGTGGGCGGTTTTGCCGCGGTGGAGGTGCTCTTCGCCCCCGATGCCCCTGCTGCCCTGCGCGTGCCCTTCCGCCGTGCGTTCCTGATGGAAGCCGAGCGTCTGGCGGCGCTGGCAGCCGCCGATGGGTACCGCGTGCCCATGGCGTCGGAGGACTACATTTGGGGCAGCACCATGGTGCTCATGAACCGCGCGGCCCACCTCATCCTGGCGGGCAAACTCACCGGCGACGGCCGTTGGGACGGCGTGGCTGAGGACTGCCTTCACTGGCTGCTGGGGCGCAACCCCCTGGGGCGCTGCTATGTGTCGGGCTTTGGCCGCTACCCTGTGATGTGCCAGCACAACCGCCCGTCGGAAGCCGACGAGGTGGACGCGCCGGTGCCGGGCCTGGTGGCCGGCGGCCCCAATTTCCACCGGCAGGACTCCATCGCCCGCCTGCTGCTGCCCGCCAGCACCCCGCCGGCCCGTTGCTTTGTCGACGACTCGGGCAGCTACTCCACCAACGAGGTAACCATCTACTGGAACACCCTGGCGGCCTTTGTCGTGAGCCGCTTTGCGGTCGCGCCTGCCGCTGGCACGACAGCCGCGAAATAGGAGAGCTTGTGATAGCTGGTTGCTTGCCCCCTGACGCACAGGTCGTCAGGGGGCTTCTCATTACTGTAGCTCATTCGTGTTATTACGAGGGAACGCCGCTGTGGCGGGCAGGGCGGAGTGCCACGGGCAGACTGCTTCGTGCCGTCGCCGGATGAACCGGCTGACGGCTTCGGGGGCAGGCGCACGTGTTGAATGAGGCATGAGGTGGCCCTTTGGAGGAAGGCTTGCGGTCGCGCCTGCCGCTGAGGGAACGCCGCTGTGGCGGGTAGGGCGGAGTGGAACGGGCAAGCTGCTTCGTGCCGTCGCCGGATGAACCGGCTGACGGCAGCGGAGCCAGGTGCACGTGCTGAATGGGCATGGGG
>JAEYRA010000127.1 GCA_023409755.1 Bacillota bacterium | reverse complement strand
GGGTCCAGCCCGGTAATCAGTCCACAACGGCTTGAACGAAGTGAAAAGCCAGCGTCATTTAGGCGCAGGCAGTGACATGCCCTTATAGGGCTCGTTCAGGCCACCCCTTTTAGGGGTGGTCCTGACTTATGTGGGGGTCGCTGGGGGTCAGCGTTCATCGCATGGCCCATACAGGGTGTAGGGGCCGTTGCGGGTGCTGCCCACATAGGGCACGGGGCCGAAGCTGCCGCCCCGCAGCGTACATTCGATGAGCTTTTTGGTGAGGTCGGGCACGTCGTCGCGTCCCAGCGCTTCTTCCACGTCCATCCACAGCACCTCGCTGTTTTCTTGCCCGTCGGAGGTCGGCACTCCATCCACATACCGCGCGGCAAAAGCCACATACCAGTCCTGCCGGTTGAAGCGAATGCCCACGATGCTCTCCGGCTCCACGGTGATGCGCGTTTCCTCATACACCTCCCGCCGCACGGCGTCCTCGGGCGACTCGCCCCGGTTGACGTAGCCGCCGGGCACGATGAGCTTGCCCGCGCCGCCCCCATAGGTGTGGCGGGCCAGCAGCACCCGGCCCTCGTGCAGCACAATGCCGGTGACGGACTGGCACCAGTTGGTGTTTTCGTGGTCATTCTTGGTGTTGTCCGTGGTCATTTCCTCCTTATAGGTAACAGGCAGGCTGTGGGGCCTGTGTGCTCCTATCAAAAGTCGATACAGGATCAAAGCTCTAAGCTGAGCGCCCCATCGCAACACTTTGTGTTGCTCGCACCACTCTCAACGATTCTGACGAATCGTCTGCCGTGGTACAGGGGGTAACACCGTTTCATCCGGCGGGAAGGAAAGAATGCCAGCGTGAAAGCAAGCAGAGAATCCCGCCCACAGGCGAAATGTCTTAAGAAGATCGCATGAGCACTCTGGTTTGTTATCGTTCCATCGCATTGCTGCGCAATGCTCGTGTTACTCTCAACGATTCTAAAGAATCGTCTGCCGCAACACGGGAATGAGATTCGGCGACATGTGCGGCGAATCAGACACGCCGGACGCGTGTCCAACCGTCGCGCCGTGAAGGTATTGCGACGCAATGCCTTCGCGCCTGGATGGCGCGCAAGGCGTGAACGGCGATCCGGTGAAGGTGATTAAGCGCTTTGGATCGCGTCCGACGCCACAGTGTCGGACGCGAAAGAGCAGGCCGTTGGGCTTGCCCGGGGTTCAATCCTTCTTCAGCTTGTGCCGGGTGCCGTCGGGCTCCTGGATCACCGTGTTCTCAAGAATGCTCGTGAGGTTGCGGCGGAAGGCGGCAACATAGGCCGCGCGCAGTTCTTTCTGCTCGGCGGCTTCCTCGGGCGTCAGGCCGGTTTCCCGGCTTTTGCGTGCCAGTTCATTGATGCGGTTGACGGTTTCATCGGTTATCATGGCATGAGTATACCACAGGAGGATACGGCGGCAAACCCTTTTCAACGGCGGCAAAATCCGGTATCATTCTCAGCATTGGCAATAGACAATGGAGGAACAAAATGATCGAGGGGAAGATTGTACCCGGCCAGGGTGATAAGACCGACCTTTTTGCCATCCGGCAGGAGGTGTTTGTGGAGGAACAGGGCTTCTCTGCCCAAACCGAGTTTGACGCCATCGACGAGGTGGCGCTGCACGCCCTGGTGCTGGACGGCGGCAAACCGGCGGCCACGGCGCGGCTCTACCAGCAGGACGGCGCCTATCACATTGGCCGGGTGGCCGTGCGGCAGGCCTTCCGCGGCCGCCACCTGGGGGAGATGGCCATGCGTATGCTCATGGTGAAGGCCGCCGACCTGGGGGCCGGAGAGGTACATGTGGGTGCCCAGCGGCAGGCCGAGGGGTTCTATGCCCGGCTGGGCTTTGAGCCCTGCGGGCCGGAGTACCTGGATGAGGGCGTGCCCCACATCCCCATGAAGGCGGCAGTGTCTGACGGCTGCGGCTGCGGCGGCTGCCACGGCGGGGCCTGCCATGGTTGAGCTGGTCTACGGCACCCGCAACCGGGCCAAACTCGCCTCCATGACCCGAACGCTGGAGGGGTTGCGCATCACCCTTTTGGGCTTGGATGGATGGGATGACCTGCCGGAGGTGGAGGAGAACGGCGCGACCCCGTTGGAGAACGCGCGTCTCAAAGCCCAGGCCTATGGCCGGGCGCTGGGGCGGCCGGTCTTCTCCTGCGATTCGGGGTTGTATTTCGACGGTGTGGCGGAGGAAGACCAACCCGGCGTGCACGTGCGCATGGTGGGGGAGCGGCGGTTGAGTGATGAGGAGATGGTCGCCCATTACAGCGGCTTGGCCGCGCGCTATGGCGGGCTCACCGCCCGGTACCGCAACGCCATCTGCCTGGCGCTGCCCGATGGCCGCCTGGTGGAGAGCATGGACGACAGCCTGAGCGATCAGCCCTTCCGGCTGGTCGCCCAGCCCCACCCCAAACGGGTGCCTGGGTTCCCGCTTGACTGCCTTTCGGTGCACCTGGGCACTGGCCTCTATTACTACGACAGGAAGGAGCACCAAGCCGACGACATTGCCTGGAGGAAAGAATTTCGCCGCTTCTTCCAGCAGGCGCTGCCGCTGCTGGGTGGGTAAGAACAGCATCGAAAAGGCTCCGGTCAACGACCGGAGCCTTTTGTATCATTTGCGCTACACTGCGGCTTGCTCCGGCTCCTCCGGCGGCAGGAAGGCGCAGTCGCAGCCGTGTTCCTCGGCCTCCACAATGGCCTGGTCGGCGCTCCAGAAGATGCAGTCTCGTCCGATGCGCTCCACCAGGCCGCCCTTCTCCATCACGTGGAGCACCTGGGGCTGGACGCTGGCGATCATCAGCACAAAGCCTTCCTTCTCCGCTCGGTTGTGCAGGGCGTTGAGCGCCTGCACCCCGCACAGATCCATGAGCGGCACCCCTCGCATGGAGAGGATCAGTGTGTGCGGGTGGTCGAGGGCGGCCAGCGCGTCGTTGAGCTTATCCACCGCCGCGAAGAACAGCGGCCCGGTCAGGTACGCCACCTTGATGTGCCGGCAGGTGCCCTTGGTGATGAGCCCCCGGTCGCGCAGCCGGTCGGGGTCGACGGACTGCACCTGCACATCCATGGCGGAGATTTCCTTGAGAAACAGCGCCGCCGACACCACCACACCCACGAGGATGGCACGGCTCAGATCCATGGCGACGGTGCAGCCCATGGTGATGAAGAACGCCGCTGCCGCCCCGCCGAAACGCCGCTTGAGCATGAAGCCGATGGCGTCCCACTCATTCATGCGCAGGGCCGTCACCATCAGCACCCCGGCCAGCGCTGCCAGCGGGATGCGGCTCATGATGGGGGAGAGCGCAAAGATGGTGCCGACGAGCACCGCCGACTGCACCACGCCCACGATGCGCGTGCGTCCGCCGGACTTGATGCCCACACTGGTGCGGGCGATGGCTGCCGTGGCCGGCACCCCGCCGAAGAACGGCAGCACCATGTTGCCAATGCCCTGGGCAATGAGCTCCTGGTCGGCGTCCAGCTTTTTTCCGGTGATCTTGCCGGCAGCAGCGCCGCACAGCAGGCTTTCCACCATGCCCAGCACCGCCACGGTGATGGCAGGCACCACCATGTTGGGAATCTCGCCCCAGGGGATGGTGTCAAAGGTCAGGCGATCGGCGGGCAGCAGCGTGCGCGGAATGTCGCCCACCACCGGCACATCCCACCCGGAAATGGCCGTGATGCCCAGCGTCAGCACCAGTGCCGCCAGCGACGATGGAATGCGCGCCTGCCAGCGCTTGGGCCACAGCAGCATCAGGGCCATCGTCATAACGCCAAGCGCAACGGCCCGGCCGTCGGGGGTGAAGCCGCCCTGCAAGTAGTGCAGGAACTTGAGTGCCGAGGAGGTCGCCGCCGGGGTGGCGATGCCCATAAAATTATCCAGCTGGCCGATGGCAATGACGAGCGAGATACCGGCGGTGAACCCCGTGATGACCGGCGAGGGGATGTAGCTCAATAGCTTGCCCAGCCGCAGCAGGCCCAGTACCAGCAGGATGACGCCCGACAGCAGCCCCGCCAGCCAAACGCCCGGTAGGCCGTACTGCCCGGCCAACACCAGCAGCACCGCGCTCATTGCGCCCGTGGGGCCGGAGATTTGGTACGGCGCGCCGGAGAGCAGGCCGATGACGATGCCCGCCACAATGGCCGTGATGAGCCCGGCCGAAGCCGTGGCGCCTGAGGCCACGCCGAAGGCCAGCGCCAGGGGCAGCGCCACTGCCGACACGGTCAGGCCGGCCAGCAGGTCTTGGCCCAGCGCTGCGCTGTCATAGCCGTGGAACTCCCGGCGGTAGAGGGCAGTGAGATTGGGGATTCGCATGGTCTGTCTCCATATTGATTTGTATCATTTTGTAAACGGATGTCGAAAAATGAGAGTATCTGATTTTCTGCCCGCTGTCAAATGCATTGTTTGGTATATGTTGCTGCAGGGCAGGGACGCTGTCAGATCGGGCAAATGTCAGTGCCCATCGCTGCACACCAAAAAGGCCCGGGGAGCGTTCCCGGGCCTCTGGCAGAACTGGATTACAAACTGGATTACAGGTTGACTTTCAGGGACTGTCCCTCGCGGGCGGACTGGAAGATGGCCTCCAACACCTGCAGCGTGCGGCGCACGGTGGCTGGCGTCACGATGAGCTCGGCCTTGCCGTTCAGTACGTCGATGAGGTTGCCATACAGCTCGGTCCAGTCGGCCGACACCGTGGGCAGGGGGAAGTCCTCCTGGGTCTCCGGCGGACGGGGGGCCATCATGCGGGTGGGGCCGGCGGGGGTCATCACTACGATGGGCGCGACCGGCACATCGGTGTGGCGCGGCTTGGTGTAGCCACCGACCTCGCAGCCGAAGTCGTCGATCTGCAGCGTGCCGCCGTCGCCAATGACGTACCAGCGCGGGAGTTTGCGGAAGGCGTAGGTGCCGATCTCCACCGTGTAGAGCAAGCCGCCTTCAAACTCCAGAATGATCTTGACGTAGTCATCCACCTCTTGCCCCAACAGGGACATGAGCTTCGTATACACGCCCACAACTTTGCGGTCCGGGTACATGTCCAGGGCTTGATCCACCAGGTGGACGCCCCAGTCGAGCACCATGCCGCCGCCAAACTCCTGGAACGCGCGCCAGCCGAAGAGCGCGCCGCCGGTGCCGAACACCCGGCTCTCAATGGAGTAGACCTTCCCCAATTCGCCGTCGCGGACGACCTGGCGCATGGTTCGGTAGTCCTTGTCCCAGCGGCGGTTCTGGTGAACGGTGAGGATACGCCCGCACTCGCGGCTGACGGCGACCATCTCGTCCCAGTCGGCCACCGAAAGGGTGGCGGGCTTCTCAACCATCACGTTCTTGCCGGCCCGCAGCGCCGCGATGGCCAGCTCTTTGTGTGCCTGGTTGGGGGTGGCGACCAGCACAAAATTGATCTCCTGATCAGCCAGCAGACCCTCCAGCGTGTCATAGGTCGTCAAACCCTCGTCCCGTGCCATCTGCAGCCGCTTCGGGTCGATGTCATAAGCCGCCAGCACCTTCACGCCGGCCCGCGGCGCGTTCTGCTTGTGCCAGTGGGCCATGCCGCCAAAGCCGATGATTCCCAGTTTCAACTCCATGAAACACACACCTCGCTCCTAGTTTCGACGCGATTATACCCCGTTCGGGTCGTCCGTTCCAGCCAGTGGTGTGAACTCAATAAGAACGTACTAGTTCATGATAATATAATGCTAATTGAAACGTTCTAAATATTGGTATTGTGTAATAAATTCCTGTGCAATGGCCCGGTGTGGAACCGCGAAGAACAATTTCATGCTAGTGGATGCAACGGCAGCCCAACCGTCAGCACCCATGCTTTCGGGCGAAATGCGGCACTTTCGTTATTTCCTGGTCGCAACGGCACGATATAACATCAATGGAATGTTTGTTGCAGGGAGGCAGTACCGTCCATGAAGGTTGATGTGGTCGTCAACAGCATGCGCCAGCAAATGGACCCCGCCACGCAGGCGCGGATGATTCCGACGCTCAACTACCGGCCGGGGGAACTGCTGCGCGGGCAGGTGATGCTGGCCGATGGGGAGCGTCTGCAGGTGCGGCTGGACAACGGCAGGCTCCTGAATGCCCTGCCGGCGGACGATGTACTGCTCTCGCCGGGTTCCACCGTCACCCTGCGGGTCACCGGCAGCATGGACGGCACCGAGGTCATGCAGCTCTTGAGCCAGGAACCATCGGAAGCCCAGCTGCTGGGAGGCGAGCAGACCGCCGATATGGCGCTGCTGCGCCTGGGGGTGAAGCCCACCGAGGACAACCGGGCAATCTATACGGCGCTGTCTCGCTGGCAGGCCCAGCCCGATGGCGAAATCGTGGGTCGGGCCATCGCCCTGCTGCGAGACTTCCCCGAGTTAGGCCCGGAAGGCGCAGCGTTCCTGGCGGCCAACCGCATCCCCGGCGGGCGGGAGCAGGTGGACGCCCTGCTGCGGCTGGTGGCGGGCTACCGCCTGGGCGACGACCTGCAGGCCCTGGCGGAGACGCTGCTGAACCGTTTGCAGGTTTACCGGGGGGAGGGGCAGGGTGACAGCGCAGCCCAGCTCTCAGCACTCATCTCAGACATGGTACAATCGACCCACACACCCCGGTCCGTGGTCACACCCGGGGGGCAGATGGGCACGATTCCTACGGCTATTGCTGACCAGAGTCAGTCGAATACCATTGCTTCTGCACAGGGCACCGAACCTCAGGTGGTCGTGCCGGCGCAGCCCGGGGCATTGGCCGCTGCTGGGGAGTCGCTGCCGCAGGGCGCGAACGCCATGCCCGCAGCCCCGGCGTTGGTTGGGGGATCCCCGACGGGCGGGACAGCTGCCGCGCAGGCTGTGCTGCAAGGCGATGCATCGGTGCCAACTGGCCCGGCAGTGCCCGCAGTAACCCAAAGCACCGTGCCACCCCAAGCGGCACCGTTGGCGGTGGAGGGGGAGGGGCATCAGGCTCTGACAGCACCTCTTCCCGCCGGGGTACCCGCGTCGTCATCCCTGTCAGCTGGCGGGGTTCTCCCCCCCCTTGCCGATGGGGCGGAGGGCATGGCTACACCGATGGCACGGCCCCTCCCGGCAGCTGGCGCAAACGAGCTCAACAGCCTGGTGACGCTGGCCTTTGAGGGTCAGCCGGCCGAGCAGATACAGCAGACCCAACCGGCGTTGATTGCGTTGGCCCGGGCCGGCAGCGAGGGGCAGGCGGCCAGTCTGCTGCTCGATTCACTGCTGCTGCCCCCGCAGGAGGCATCCGCTCAATTGGATATCTTCGTGCAAACCCTGCCCGCCGCCGACCAACCGGCCGTCCGGCAGTTGCTGGGTACCGTGCTCGACCAATTGCGCGCCCTTGTGGGCACGCAGATGGCCACGACTGCGGCGGCAGGCGACGACGACGGCCTGCCCCGGCTCATCCGCACGGTGGCCTCGCTCTTTGTGGCGGTGGGTGCCGCGGCCGGCGCCGGCGAGCAGCTCCAGCAAGCCGCTGCCGACCGCAGCGCCCACCTGCAGGAGCTGGCTGCCCGGCTGGATACGGCTGCGCCTGGCGATCGTCAGGCCGCCCAGCAGGTGCAGCGCATGAACACCACCGCCAGCTTGATCTCAGACATCAACCAGTATGCCTACCAGCAGATTCCCGTGCAGCTGAACGACCGCACCCGCACGGTGGAACTCTATGTGATGAAGGGCGGCAAGGGCCGCAAGAAGATTGACCCCGAGAACGCCAACATTCTCATCGCGCTGGACACCGACCACATGGGCCACCTGGAAACGGCGGTGCACGTGAGCAAGAAGACCGTGCGGCTGCGTTTCGGGGTGGAGCGGCCCGACCTGGTTGCTCACGTCAATGGGTACCTGCCAGACATCGCTAACGCCATGCAGGCCATCGGCTACAGGCTGGGCGACCTGCGGCTGCAGGTCATCGAGCGGCCGGTGACGCCGCTGACTGCCCCGCAGGCGTCAGAGGAAGAACCCGTACCCCAGGGGAGATTGGATATCACATTATGAGTGAGACCGGCAGAAAGAAACCATCCAAGAAGATGCTGGAGGCCGCGGCCCTTAGCTACCAGACCGGGCGTGACAAGGCCCCGGTTGTGACCGCCATGGGCCGGGGGCTGGTAGCGGAGCGCATTCTGGCCCAGGCGGAGGAGCACAAGGTGCCGGTCGTGTCCGACACGTTGCTGGTGCAGGCCCTCAATAAGCTCGATGTGGGGGATGAAATCCCCAAGGAGTTCTATGGCATCGTCGCCCAAATCCTTGTCACCGTCAGCCGCATGGACCGGGAGTATGGTGCGGAGTTGGAACGCCTGCGCAAGCGGTAGCCCACCGCTGGACGCAAATTGTCGTCAGGTGTGTTTCAAGGGAGGCGGGGGGAGTCTGGGGTAAATTGTGCCAGTCATCGGCGGATGGGTAACATTCGCTTTGCCTTCATGTCTGTGACAAACTGAAATATTGCTACTTCATCGGATAACACCTGTAATATTTGAAGTCATACTTCCTTCCTTCAACATGAACTAATAATGTTCTGTTGTCGATAAATTGGTATCCACAACGTTCCAATACCCTTTGAGATTTAACATTATCTGTTGCCGCTGTGCCGATAATGAAAGGTATGTTGAAATTCTCAAAAACCCATGATGTTATTGCTTTTGTGGCTTCTGTTGCATACCCTCTGCCTCTGGCATCAGGAACTAGTTCATAAAATATCTCTGGTTCGTGTAAGTCATCATGCTCTCCTGCTCCCACAATCCCCATGAAATTTTCGTCTTTGTCAAAAATTCCTAAACAAACGGTACCATGAATGATGTCCATATTTGAATAATGCGAAATATTCCATGCTAAAAACTCTTTTGCACTCATACATGTGAGCATGACTTCACTTACTACTTTTTCATAGTCAGGTAGGTCGGATTCTACAAGAGTTTGAATGATTAGTCTTTCTGTTTCAATTTTCACGAGTTTCACTCCTGTCGAATAAATGAATAATATCTGAATTCAAACCAACTCAACAAACCCCTGTTTATTACTTTGGAGAAATGAGAAGGGCATGCCGCAACAATTCCTTGTGGCGGCACGCCCTTGCGTCCGACGCCGCAGCGACGGACGCGAAAGATGAGTTACTCGCCCCGCACGAACGCGGCGATCTCCTGGCGTACCTCATCCCCCTCGGGCATGTCAAAGAGGGCGAAGCAGTGGAAGAGCTCGGGCCAGATGTGCATCCGTACATCCACCCCAGCAGCACGGGCCTTCTTCTCCAGCTCAATGGAGTCGTCGTAAAGGATTTCCTCGGTGCCCACCTGGATCATCAGCCGCGGGAACCCGGTGAAATCGCCGTAGATGGGCGAGACATAGGGGCTCTTTAGCTCTTCCGCCGTGCAGTACACACTCAGGTCGGGCTGGGCGGAGGCACTCTTGAACTCCCGCAGGATGTCCTCCAGCCGGTCCTCGTCAAAGATCTCGCCGATCATCGGGTCGCGGTTGGCTCGCAGCACGCGGGAGTCGTACCGGCCGTTCAAATCCACCACCGGTGACACGGCGCAGACGCCGCCTGGCACCGGCAGCCCCCGGTCGCGCAGGAAGAGCGGCAGGCAGACCGCCAGGTTGGCCCCGGCGGACTCCCCGATGACGGTGATGTGCTCGGGACGGTAGCCCTCCTTTACGAGCCACAGGAAGGCCGTCACGCAGTCCATCAGGTGGGCCGGGAACCGATACTCGGGGCATTTGCGGTAGTTGATGGCGAAGGAATCCACCTTGGCGTGGCGGGCGATGCCGGCGGCCATATAGCGCCGTGACAGTGCCGACCCTGTGGTGAACCCGCCGCCATGCAGGAAGAGAATCGCCCGCTCGGGCACCTTCTCCGGGTCAATGGGCAGCGTGCGCAGCCACTCGCCGGGCACGCCGTCGGCATTGGTGTAGGTGAGGGTCAGCCCGTCGGGCAGAGGCCGGTTGCGCGCGTTCTCGTCGCCCTCACGACGTTGGCGGTAGATGCCCTCAATCTCTGCCAACAGAGGATTTTGGCCCGATTCGGCCACCGCTTTGCGTGCCTCAATGCCCGCCTTTTTGCCTGCCCACAGCGAATCAATGATGGCTTGCGCTTCCTTGCTGACCATGATTGTGCCTCCTTCCTTGTGCGCCCCGACATGGGCGGGGCACTCTTCCTGCCTATTGTACACCCGGCATTCGCTAGCAGCAATGGAAGGGGAACCCCCTCCCGTCCAATAGCGACAGGAAACCCAAATTGAAATTTTTTGGGACGAAAGAGTAAAGAACCGGCCGCCGGTTCATCCGGCAGAAGACAGCCGAACATAAGTTGAGGCAAGCAGCAAAGCCTGCCCGCAGGCAAAACGTTTTTTCAGAAGCACGCATGAACGTAATACATGAAGTTGCCCCATCGCATTGCTTCGCACCTTCCCGGCACCTCGCCCGCATCGTGCGGGCTGGTCACAACCCGTGGGTTGTGACCCGGTGCCGTCGGCCTTAGGCGCATCCTGCGCCTTGGAATGCTCACCCTGCTCTCAACGATTCTGGCGAATCGTCTGCCGCAGGGTGGGGGTGAGACCCGGCGACCTGCGCGGCGGGCAATCCGATGAGGTTCGGACAAGCCCTCTAACTCGCGAATGTCGCCGCAGCGGCATTTGCAAATCAATTATCAGGAAATTCCGCGTTGACAAGTCATCGCTTCGGTCATATAATACGTAAAACGATGTTATGGAGGCTCTTTTTTTGAGTCAGTCTTCCACCCAAAACCGCGCATACTTTACCTATTCCTACCGGGGCTACTTTTTTAGCGCCGGCTGGTTTGTTTGCGCACATGGGAATAAAGAGAGTCTGACTGGACAGCCATAATTGATACCCAGGTGGTCACACCGGGAGGACTCGCAGGGCGGGTCCTCCCGTTTTGTTTTTCCCACAACGCATGTAAGGAGGAATGAACATGATCATTATCTTGAAAGCAAACTCTCCCGAGTCAAAAATTGAGGAACTGGCAACCTACCTGCGTTCGCTGGGTGTGGTGGTGGAGCGCTCCGTGGGCATGGACTACACCGTGCTCAACATCATCGGTGATACCAACCGCATTGCCGAAGCACCCATTGAGAGCAACGAGATCGTACACCGCGTCATGCGTGTCACCGAGCCCTACAAGCGGGCCAACCGCATGTTCCACCCCGAGGACACTGTCATCCACGTCGCCGGGCAAGAGATCGGCGGCAACACCCTCACGGTCATCGCCGGCCCCTGCGCGGTGGAGAGTGAGGAGCAGGTCATCGGCATCGCCCGGTCGGTCAAGGAAGCGGGAGCGCAGTTCCTCCGCGGCGGCGCCTACAAGCCCCGCAGTTCCCCCTACAGCTTCCAGGGCCTGGGGGAGGAAGGTATCCAAATCCTCAAGGCCGCGCGGGAAGCCACCGGCCTGGGCCTGGTGAGCGAGCTTGTGAGCCTGGAGGCCCTCGACAGCTTTGTGGAGAACATCGACATCATCCAGATCGGCACCCGCAACATGCAGAACTTCGAGATGCTCAAGGAGTTGGGCAAGATCCGCAAGCCCATCCTCCTGAAACGCGGCATGTCCGCCACCATTGAGGAGTGGCTCATGTCGGCCGAGTACATCATGGCCGGCGGCAACGAGAGCGTGATCCTCTGCGAGCGTGGCATCCGCACCTTTGAAAAGTACACCCGCAACACCCTCGACATCAGCGCGGTGCCGATGGTGCGGCGGCTCTCCCACCTGCCCGTTATGGTGGACCCGAGCCATGCCGCCGGCATCTGGTGGATGGTGGAGCCGCTGGCCAAGACGGCGGTCGTCGCCGGGGCCAACGGGCTGCTCATTGAGGTGCACAACGACCCCGACCACGCCATGAGCGACGGCAACCAGAGCCTGAAACCCAAGAAGTTCACCAAGCTCATGGGCGAGTTGGAGATTCTCGCCCGCACCCAGGGCAAGTCGCTGGCCCCCCACAGCCAGGCAACCAACGTCCCGTGGCGCTGAGCAAGACGCCGCTGCCGGGCGGCGTGGATGGACTGGACATCCTAGTGGTGGGGCTGGGGCTCATGGGCGGCTCAGTCGCCCGAGCCCTGCGCGCCCGCACCGCCGCCCGCGTCTGGGGGGTGGAGCGGGACGCCGCCGTGCTGGCCCAGGCCCAGGCCGAGGGCCTGCTCGATGGCGGAGCGGACAACCCCGCGGCCCTGCCGGTGCAGCCCGATCTCACGGTCGTGTGCCTGTACCCGGAGGCCGCCGCTGGGTACCTGCGCCAGCATCTGCCCACGCTGCACGCCGGGGCCGTCGTCACCGACCTCTGCGGGGTTAAGGCCCCGGTCATCGACGCCGTGCGTGATGCCCTTGGCCCCGATGCCGACTACGTGCCCGGCCACCCCATGGCCGGGCGGGAGCGGGGCGGCTTCGGTCAGTCCACCGCCATGCTCTTTGAGGGCTGCAATTACATTGTGACGCCGCTGCCCGGCAACCGGCCCGCGTCGGTGTCGCTGGTGGAGCGCTTTGCCGGGGCGCTTGGCGCGGCGGCCATCGTCACCGCCGACCCCACCGAGCACGACGAGATGATCGCCTACACCAGCCAGCTGCCCCATGTGCTGGCGGTGGGCTATGTGTTGGCGGCTGAGGAGCGCAAACCGCTGCCCTTTTCGGCCGGTTCCTACCGCGACGTCAGCCGGGTGGCGGCCATCAACGCGGAGCTATGGGCCGAGCTCTTCCTGGCCAACCGGGAACCGCTGCTGGGCGAGCTGCGCAAATTGAGGGAGCAGATGGGCTTGCTGGAACAAAGCCTGGAAGCCGGTGACCGGGAGGGGCTCACCCGGGCACTCTCCGCCGCGGCCCGGGTGAAGGAGGGGCAGAGATGAAGACCATCCCCGTGCGCACGGCCAGCGCGGCCTACCCCATTTTTCTGGAGCGCGGGCTGCTCGATGGCCTTGGCGCACTGCTCGCCCAGCGCCGCCCCGGCAGCCGTGCCTTTGTCGTGTCGGACGACACCGTTTGGCCCCTCTATGGCGAGCGGGTGCAGGCGTCGCTGGCAGCGGCTGGCGTGGCCTATGTGTCCCACGTGGTGCCGGCGGGCGAGCCCAGCAAGAGCGGCGCGACGCTCTTTGCGCTCTACGCCGCCCTGGCGCGGGGCGGGTTCAGCCGGTCGGACACGGTGGTCGCTCTGGGTGGCGGCGTCATTGGTGACCTCGCGGGCATGGCCGCGGCTACCTATCTGCGGGGCATGGGCTTTGTGCAGGTGCCCACGACGCTGCTGGCGCAGGTGGACAGTTCCATCGGCGGCAAGGTGGCGGTGGATCTGCCCGAGGGCAAAAACCTCGTGGGGGCCTTCTACCAGCCCAGTTTTGTCGTCGTCGACCCCGATGTTCTGGCGACGCTGCCTGATGAGCAGTTCTCCTCCGGCATGGGGGAGGTCATCAAGCACGCCGCCATCGCGGACGCCGTGCTCTTTGAGCGGCTGGAGCGGCTGGGCAGCCGCCGCGCCATGGGGCGAAGCCTGCCGGGAATCCTGGCGGAGAATCTGAAGATCAAGCGTGCCGTGGTGGCGCGGGATGAACAGGACAACGGCCCGCGCATGGTTCTCAACTTCGGCCACACCATCGGTCATGCGCTGGAGAAGCAGGCTGGTTACACCGGTCTGGCCCACGGGGAGGCCATTGCCATGGGCATGTGCCGCATCACCGCCCGCAGCGAGGCCATGGGCTTCACCGAGCCTGGTACGGCGGTGCGTCTCGCGGCCCTGTGCCGGGCTTTCGGCCTGCCGGACAGCCTGCCCGACGGCTCTCGTCAAGGCTTGCTGGCCACAATGGCCTTGGACAAAAAGGTGCGCGGTGGTACCATTACACTATCGTTGCTGCGGCGGGTGGGGCAGGCAGAGCTTGTGACCATCCCCACCGCCCGGTTGGAGGACTATCTATGAGCGAGCGGGTACTGCAACCCAGTGCACTCTCCGGCGTACTGCAGGCACCGCCGTCCAAAAGCTGTGCCCACCGGGCGCTTCTGGCGGCGGCCTTGGCGCCGGGGCAGTCCATCCTGCGTAACCTCGAGCTTTCCCAGGACATTCTGGCGACGCTGGGTGCCATCCGCGCGCTGGGTGCGGCGGCGGTGCTGGACCGTGGTGCCGACGGCCGGGTGCAGGCCGTGGTGAGCGGCACTACCGGCTGTGAAGGACTGCCGGACATCGACTGCGGCGAGTCCGGCTCGGCGCTGCGATTCCTCCTTCCGGTGGCACTGGCGGTGGCCGGCGGTGGGCGGTTTACGGGCGCGGGCCGGCTGGGCCAACGCTCGCTGGAGCCTTATTTTCAGATCTTTGCGGAGCAGGGCATCGAGGTGGAGCGAGGGCCGGGCGGCTTTCCCCTCACCGTGCGGGGGCGGTTGCGGCCCGGCACGTTCGCCCTCTCTGGCACGGTCAGTTCCCAGTTCTTCACGGGGCTGCTGCTGGCCGCGCCGCTGCTCCCTGCACCCAGTGAGCTTGTGGTGACCGACCGGCTGGAATCCAGTGGCTATGTGGCCGTGACCCGCCAGACCCTGGCGGCCTTCGGGGTGGAGACGGTGGAGGAGGAGCCCAACCGCCGCTGGCGGGTGCCGGCTCCTCAGGCCTATTGCCCGCAGGAGTTCACCGTGGAAGGCGACTGGTCGCAGGCGGCCTACCCCATGCTGATGGGCCTGCTGGCTGGGCCGGTGGTGCTGACAGGCTTGTGCCAGAGGAGCGCCCAGGGCGACCGGGTGATCGTCGACCTCTACCAGCAGATGGGCGGCAAGCTCGACTGGCAGGGAGACCGGCTGACGGCTCAGCGCTCGGCACTATCGGCCATCACCGCCGATGTGAGCCAGTGCCCGGACCTGGCACCGGCGTTGGCGGCAGCCATGGCCGTGGCCCGGGGGCAGAGCCGTATCACTGGTGGCGGCCGTCTGCGCGATAAGGAGAGCGACCGCATCGCCAGCATTGCCGCATGTTTGAACGCCCTGGGGGCTGACGCGCGGGAGACCGAAGACGGCCTTGTCATTGAGGGGCGGCCCGATGGACTGGCTGGCGGGGCTGTCCACGCACACAATGACCACCGCATCGCCATGATGGCGGCGGCACTGACGCCGGCCTGCGCAGGGCTGGTGCGCCTGACGGACGCTGAAGTTGTGGCCAAGAGCTGGCCGCGCTTCTGGCAGGACTGGGCACAACTGGGAGGGGAAGAAACATGAGCAGCCACTGGGGTAACCACATCCGTCTGAGCGTCTTTGGCGAATCCCACGGGCCGGTTGTCGGTGCGGTGGTGGAGGGGCTACCGCCGGGTTTCCACCCCGATTGGGACGAGGTGCACCGGCAGATGACGCGGCGCTCGGCTGCGGGGCAGGTGTGGGCCACCGCCCGGGCCGAGGCCGACGAACCCCAGGTGCTCTCCGGCGTGCGCGATGGCGTGCTGACCGGTGCGCCGGTGATGATGGAGATCCGAAACGGCGATGCCCGCTCCCACAACTATCCGCCATCCATGGAGGTGCCCCGCCCGGGCCACGCCGACTACACCGCCCATGTGCGCTACCACGGGGCTGAGGACCACCGTGGCGGCGGGCACTTCAGCGGGCGGCTGACCGCGCCCATCGTGTGGGCGGGGGCGCTGGCGCGGCAGGTGCTGGCACAGCGCGGCGTCACCATCGGCAGCCACATCCGCCGCATCGGGCCGGTGGAGGACCTGACCTGGGGCAACACCACGCACCTGACCGCCGAAGAGCTGGACAAGCTGGGGCGGATGGCCTTCCCCACCCTGGGGGAGGAAGCGGGACACCGCATGATTGGGGAGATTCGCACAGCCAAGCAGGACGGCGACTCCCTGGGCGGCATTGTGGAAACGGCGGTGGTGGGCCTGCCGGCGGGCTTGGGCTCGCCCATGTTTGACGGGCTGGAGAACCGCCTGGCCTCCCTCCTCTTTGGCATCCCCGCCATCAAGGGCCTGCAGTTTGGCGATGGGTTTGGGTTGGCGGCCCTGCGGGGCAGCCAGGCCAACGACCCCTATGAGAGCGTGGACGGGCAGGTGCGCACCACCACCAACCACAACGGCGGCATCCTCGGCGGCATCACCACAGGCATGCCGGTGGTGTTCTCCGTCGCCGTCAAGCCCACGGCGTCCATCTACCACCCCCAGCAGAGCATTAACCTGACGACGGGTGAGGCCCAGACGCTGGTGATTGAGGGGCGGCATGACCCCTGCATCGTGCCCCGTGCCTTGCCAGTGGTGGAGGCCGCGACGGCTGTCTGCCTCCTGGACCTTTGGCTGGAACACAGGGGGATGGAATGACGATGGATTTGCAGCAGCTGCGCATGGCAATTGATAAGATCGACGGCGATCTGGTGGCCCTGATTGAGCGAAGGATGGAACTGGCGCGCCAGGTGGCCGACTACAAGCGGCAGAACCATCTGCCCATCCTGGATGCCGGGCGGGAGCAGGTTGTGGTGGAGCGGGCCGAGAGCCGCACCGGGGACCCGGCGCTGCGCCCCGCCGTGCGGCGCATTGTGGAGTCCCTGATGGCCGAGAGTCGTCTGCTGCAGCAAGACTTGCTGGCCGACACCCCCGCTCCCAACCCGGCACCCAATGGCGCGGTGGCCTACCTTGGCCCGGCGGGTTCCTTCAGCCACGAGGCGGTACTGCGCTGCTTCGGCACGGGGGTGGCGCTTTTGCCTGCCGCGTCCTTTGGGCAGATTGCAGAAGACGTGGCCGAGGGTCGCGCGGCGGCGGGCCTGCTGCCGGTGGAGAACACCCTGACCGGGGCCATCCACCAGGCGGGCGACCTGCTGCGCGGTGGTTCCCTGCACATCTGCGGGGAGGTCGTGCTGCCGGTGCGCCACTGCCTGCTGGCCCTGCCGGGGGCAACGATGGAGGAGATCACGACGGTGCTCTCTCACCCCCAGCCGCTGGAGCAGTGCGCGGGAACACTCAAACGCCTGGGCGTGGCCACCCAGGCCCGGGCCAGCACCGCTGACGCCGCGCGGGAGGTGGCCCAATTGGGCGACCGCACGCTGGCGGCCATCGGCTCGGCCCAGGCCGGGGCGCTCTATGGCCTGGAGCCGCTGGCGAAGGACATCCAGGACAACAGCGCCAACTACACCCGCTTTGCGGTGGTGGCCGCCGGCGAGGCCGTGCCCCAGCCGGGTGCTGACAAGATCAGCATCGTCTTTGCGGTGGAGCACCGGCCCGGCACGCTCTATGGCACGCTGCGGGCCTTTGCCGACCGTGGCGTGAACATCCTGAACCTCGTGTCCCGGCCCATTGCCGGGGCCCCCTGGCAGTACAGCTTCCATATGGACTTTGAGGGCCGCTTGGGGGAACGGAAGGTCGATGAGGCGTTGGCTGAAGCCGCCCGCCATTGCCGTTCCCTCACCGTGCTGGGCAACTACCGGGGGTGGCCCCAGTGAACTTCTACGTTCTCATCGGCAACCCGCTGGGCCACAGCCTGTCGCCCCGCATCCACGCTCTCATCAGCGAGGTCACCGGCGTGCCCTGCGAGTATGCCTTGATGCCGCTAGAGACGGGGGAGGTCGAGCCGTTCCTGTGGTCGCTCGCGGAGGGTGGCATCGCCGGGGTCAACGTGACCATCCCCCACAAGGTGCTGGCGGCCCAGTCTGTTGACGCGCTGTCGCCCGAGGCACGCTCCTTGGGGGCCATCAACACCATCCGGCCCACACCGCGCGGCACGATGGGCCACAACACCGATCTGCACGGCTTCCAGGCCATGCTGGACGCCGCCAGGATTGCGCCAGAGGGGCAGCGCTGTGTGGTGCTGGGGGCGGGCGGCTCGGCCCGGGCTGTCACGGCGGCGTTACGCCAGCGACACGCGGCGGAGATTTTTGTCGTCAGCCGTCAGCCGGAGGCGGTCTCCACACCCTTCCCCGGGGCGGAGGTCATCAGCTATGATGACCTCCGCGGCATGGACGGTGGGCTTCTCGTCAACTGCACGCCGGTGGGCATGTCCCCCCGGGGGGAGGGCTGCCCGGTGGACGCGCCTGTGGTGGCACGTTTCGGTGCGGTCGCCGACCTCATCTACAACCCCAGGGAGACCGTGCTGCTGCACATGGCGGCGGAGCGCGGCCTACCCCGGGCCAACGGGCTACTCATGCTGGTGTCCCAGGCCGTCCGCGCGCGGGAGATTTGGGAGGACGCCCGGTATGGCGCGGCGGTGGAGCGTGCCGTGCACGACCGGCTGGCCGCCGAGTGGGAGGCCACCCCGTGACCCGGCCGCTGGCGTTGATCGGCATGCCGGGCAGCGGCAAGACGACCGTGGGGCGAGCGGCTGCCCTTCGGCTGGATCTGCCCTTTGTGGACGTGGACGAGCGCATTGCGGCGCGCTTCGGGCCCATCGCCGAGCTCTTTGCCCAGGGGGGGGAGCCCTACTTCCGCCGGTGCGAGCGGCAGGCCCTGGCAGAGGTGTGCAGCGGCGCGGTGCTGCTGGCCACCGGCGGCGGCGTGGTGACCCAGCCTGAGAGTATGGCACTGCTCAAGGCCCGGGCGACGGTCGTGTTCCTCGACCGACCCCTTACTCACATCCTGACAGACATCGACACCGCAAGCCGGCCGCTGCTGGCGGGGGGTGATGCGTCGCTGCGTGCCCTGCACGACGCCCGTATGCCGCTCTACCGGCAGTATGCCGACCACATCATCGCCAACGACGCCGCCCTCGACGAGGTCGTGGACCGATTCGTGCGGCTGGCAAGGGAGGAGAACCCATGAACATCCTGGTGCTCAACGGCCCCAACATCAACCTGCTGGGTGTGCGGGAACCCGAACTCTACGGCCGGACGACCTATGCGGACCTCTGTGCCCTCATCCAGCGGGAAGCCGAGAGCCTTGGTGTCGCGGTGGACATCGTGCAGAGCAACATCGAGGGCGAACTGGTGGGGCACATCCAGGCGGCGCTGGGGCATTATGACGGCATCGTGCTGAACCCCGCGGCCTACACCCACACCAGCATCGCCCTGCTGGACGCGCTGAAGGCCGTGGGCCTGCCGGCGGTGGAGGTGCACCTTAGCAACATCCACGCCCGGGAGGAGATGCGCCACCATTCGGTGACGGCGTCGGCCTGCGTTGGGCAAATCTGCGGCTTCGGTCCGGCGGGATACGCTCTGGCGCTGCAGGCGCTGGCGGGACTTGGCCGGTAAGGCTACTGTACAACCCGCCGCTGCTGGATTATAATAGTAACAGTTTTTTACTTCTGCAGCGCGTCTCGGCGATGCGGTCACCGGCTTATGCGCCGGTTTTACCGTGTCCAGCTGTTTGTGCGCCGCAGGTACCATTCTGTTGTGAGGAGTGGCGGGCCTCCCGCCGCAGCGCTGTATGCATCGATACAAAAGACAACTGCTTCTAATAGCGATGGACATCGCAGGCTGCCTCCTTTCGGTGTTGGCGGCATATTACATTACCACCAATCTATCCTGGTATGCTGCCACGCGCCCCGGCACGCTCTATTGGAGCAGCATTGCCTTCACCACCGTGCTCACCACGCTCATCGTCAACAATGTGTTCCGTCTCTATGACATTCTGTGGGAGCATGCCGGTGTTAGTGAGCTCTTTGGCACGCTCTATTCCTCCCTTGTCTCCAACGCGTTCTTCTTTGTGGTGGTGCAGGTGCTCAACCCTCAAATCCACTACAAGACACAGATCGCGTTCCTCTTTTCCTACACGGTGTTCCTGTTTGCCAGCCGCAGTGTCTTCCGGCTCTTTAACGCCCTCAACACCAAAAACCGGGAGAAGAATGTCTCCAACAAGCGGATTCTGGTCGTCGGGGCCGGCACGTCGGGCAGCATGGTACTGAATGAGCTCAAGACCCACCCCCGGCTGGGCCAGGCCGTCGCCATGGTGGATGACGACCGCAGCAAGCTGGGCAGCCGCATCGGTGAGGTGCGGGTCGAGGGCACGACCCACGACATTGTGCGCGTGTGTGAGGAATTCCGCATCGACCTCATCGTGGTGGCGGTGCCGTCGGCCACGCCGCGCCAAACCAAGGAAATCCTGGAGGAATGCACCAAGACCCGGTGCGAGCTGCGCATCATGCCGGGGCTGTTTGAGCTGATGAGCAAGCAGGCCCTGCTGGGCCAATTGCGCGAGGTGCGCATTGAAGACCTCTTGGGCCGCGGCCCGGTGGAGCTTGACACGAGTTCGCTGGCCACGTTCCTGCGGGGGCGCACCATCCTGGTGACCGGCGGGGGCGGCTCCATCGGCAGCGAGCTCTGCCGGCAGATTGCCGGCTATCGCCCCCAGCGGCTGGTGATTCTCGATGTTTATGAGAATGGTGCCTACGACCTGCAGCAGGAGCTCATCCGCAAATACCCCGAGCTCAACCTGGACGTCGTCATCGCCTCCGTGCGCGACCGTGACCGCGTCGACCAGATCATGGCCTACTACCGTCCCCATGTGGTGTTCCACGCCGCGGCGCATAAGCATGTGCCGCTGATGGAATCGAACCCCACCGAGGCCGTGAAGAACAATATCTTCGGCACCCTCAACGTGGCCGAATCGGCGTCCATCTACGGCGTGCGGCGGTTTGTGATGATCTCCACCGACAAGGCCGTGAACCCCACGAGCGTGATGGGCGCGACCAAGCGCGTGGCCGAGATGATCGTGCGGGCGATGGACAAGGCCAGCAAGACTGAGTTCATGGCCGTGCGCTTCGGCAACGTCCTGGGCAGCAACGGCAGCATCATCCCGCTCTTCAAAAAGCAGATTGCCGACGGCGGCCCCGTCACCGTGACTCACCCGGACATCATCCGGTACTTCATGACGATCCCTGAGGCGGTGCAGCTGGTGATGCAGGCCGGTGCGCTGGGCCAGGGCGGCGAGCTCTTCATCCTCGATATGGGCGAGCCGGTTCGCATTGACGACCTGGCGCGCAAGCTTATCCGCCTTTCGGGCTACGAGCCCGACCGCGACATCAACGTCATCTATACGGGCTTGCGCCCGGGCGAGAAGCTCTACGAGGAGCTGCTGCTGGCCGAGGAGGAGACCAAGCCCACCCGCATTCCCATGATCAACATCGCCCAGTCCACCGACATGGACATGGAACGGCTGCTGCCCCAGCTCGACGAATTGCGCCAGCATGACAACCATGCCGATCGCATCCGGACGCTGCTGCAGAAGATCGTGCCCAACTACACCATACTGGACTAGGCCATGGAACCGGAAACGACAGTGCAGCCCACCCTTTGGAACCGAATGTACCGCGCCGTGTGGAAGCGGCTCTTGGACATCATGCTGTCAGCGCTTGCGCTGGCGGTTTTATCGCCGTTTCTTCTGGTGCTGGCGGCCCTTGTTAAGTTCACCTCGCCGGGGCCGGTGCTCTTCCGCCAGCGGCGGGTGGGCCGCGGCCGGCGGGAGTTTTTGATGTGGAAGTACCGCTCCATGCGCACCGATGCCCCCAGCGATGTGCCCACGCACCTGCTGCGCAACGCCAAGGGGCACATCACCCCACTGGGGCTCTTCCTGCGCAAGTATTCGCTGGATGAATTGCCCCAGCTGGTCAACGTGCTACGGGGGCAGATGAGCATCGTGGGGCCGCGCCCCGCGCTGTGGAACCAGGACGACCTGGTGGCCGAGCGGGAGCGTTATGGCGCCAACGACCTGCGGCCGGGCCTCACTGGCTGGGCCCAGGTGCAGGGCCGCGATGAGCTGCCCATCCCCGTGAAGGCCGAGAAGGACGGCTGGTACGCCGCCCACTGCAGCTTTATGCTGGATGTGCGGGTGGTGTGGCTTACGGTAGCCCGGGTGCTGACCGCTCACGGCGTGGTGGAAGGCGCGGGGGAGCGTCACCCATGAGCAAACGCAACCGCATCCTCATCTTGAGTCAATTCTACCACCCGGAGTATGTGACGGCCTCGGTGCTCATCGGCCAGATGGCCGAGGACCTGGCGGCCCAGGGCTTCGATGTGGAGGTTCTGTGCGGCCGCCCCAAGGAATATGTGGAGGGCGCTGGCAAAGTGCCGGGGCGCGAGACCCATAAGGGAGTGCACATCCGCCGGGCGCGGTACCTGCAGCTGCCGCGCAAAAGCCGTCTGGGCCGGCTGGTCAACTATTTCACCTTCGTGGCCTCGGTGTTGCTGCGCTGGCCCACCCTGCTGGGGTATGGGCTCCTCGTCGTTTACACCAACCCACCGCTGCTGCCCATGGTGCCGGCGCTCTTGAACCGATTGTTTGGCCAGCGCTTTGCTTTTGTCTGTTACGATTTGTACCCCGAGTTGGCCATTCGCATGGGTGCGGTGGGTCGGGGCAGCGCCATTGACCAGGTCATGGGGCCGATCAACCGCGCCGTGTACGGCAATGCCTCCGCCATTGTGGCCCTGGGGCAGGACATGAAGCGGTACATGGCAACCAGCGGCCTGGCGCCCCACCCCGAACGCATTGAGGTCATCCCCAATTGGTACGACGACGCGACGGATGTCTACCGCCCCATGCCGGCAGCTCAGCCGGCGGTGTTCACGGTGGTGTACAGCGGCAACATGGGCGTCTGCCAGGATATGGAGACGATTCTGGCGGCGGCGCGGCTGCTGCAGGGCCGGGCCGACATCCGCTTTGTGTTCACCGGCCACGGCAACAAGGCCGACAGCCTGAAGGAGACCGCCGGGCGGGAGGGGCTTGAGAACCTGTCCTTCGACGGGTACCTGACCGGCGAACGGTTTGCCGCGCTGCTGGCGGGGGCAAGCTGTTTCTTGGTGAGCCTGGAGGCGGGCATGGAGGGGCTGGCCGTACCCAGCAAGACCTACAGCTACCTGGCGGCTGGCCGGCCGGTGCTCTCCATCATGGCCGAGGACGCCGACGTCAGCCGCATCCTTGTGGAGCGGGAGGCCGGCCTGGCCTTCGCCAACGGTGATGGGCAGGGGTTGGCCGATGGCATCGCCGCCCTGGCCGACGATTACGAACGCTGCCAACGCATGGGCCGCAACGCCCGCGCGCTTTTTGTGCAGGAATACCGGCGGGAGCTGTGTACCGCGCGGTATGGGGAGCTCTTTGCCCGGCTTCTTGGGCAGGGCGACCGGAAAGGAAGGCAATCGGATGTTCAAGGATAAAACGCTCATGATCACCGGGGGAACGGGCTCCTTCGGCACGGCGGTGCTGCGCCGTTTCCTCAAGGAGGACATCGGCGAGATCCGCATCTTCTCCCGCGATGAGAAGAAGCAGGACGACCTGCGCAACGACCTTCATGACAGCCGGGTGACGTTCTACATCGGCGACGTGCGTGACTACACCAGCGTGGCCGCGGCCATGCACGAGGTGGATTACATCTTCCACGCGGCGGCATTGAAGCAGGTACCGTCCTGTGAATTCTTCCCAATGGAGGCCGTCAAGACCAACGTGGTGGGCACCGATAATGTGCTGCAAGCCGCCATTCAGTATGGCGTGCGGAAGGTCATCTGCCTCTCCACCGATAAGGCCGTCTATCCCATCAACGCCATGGGTATCTCCAAGGCCATGATGGAGAAGGCGATGGTCGCCCGTGCCCGCACCGTGGAACCGGAGCACACCACCATGTGCGCCACCCGTTACGGCAACGTCATGGCGTCCCGCGGGTCGGTCATTCCGCTCTTTTTGCAGCAGATCGCTGAAGGTCAGCCCATCACCGTGACCGACCCGGAGATGACCCGCTACCTCATGACGCTGGAAGACGCCATTGACCTGGTGCTTTATGCCTTTGCCCACGGGGCCCCCGGCGATATCTTCGTGCAGAAGGCCCCGGCCAGCACCATTGCGGACCTGGCCCAGGCCCTGCGTGAGCTCGTGGGCCGGCCCGACCATCCGCTGCGCGTCATCGGCACCCGTCATGGGGAGAAGCTCTATGAGACGCTGCTGACCCGGGAGGAGATGAGCCGTGCCGAGGATCAGGGCAGTTATTACCGCATTCCGCCGGATAACCGGTCACTGAATTACGGTCAGTACGAGGTGGAGGGCGACGCCAAGATCGAGCATGGGTGGGAGTACACCAGCCACAACACCCAGCGGCTCAATGTGGCCGAGGTGAAGGAACTGCTGCTGAAGCTGCCCATGGTGCGCGAGGCGATGGAGGCGGCCCAATGAAGGTTGTCATCACCGGTGCGGCAGGCTTTGTGGGCCGCAACCTCTGTGCCGAGCTGGGACGGGACAGCCGTTATGAACTTCTGCCCATTGACGTGAACGACACAGCGGAAGCGCTGGATGCCGTGCTGTCGGTGGCGGACTTTGTATTTCACCTTGCGGGGGTCAACCGCCCCACCGACCCAGCGGACTTCGACCGGGGCAACCGTGGGCTGACTGAGCAGGTGCTGGAGGGGCTCGCGCGCCACGGGCGCGCCGTGCCCGTGTTCCTGACCTCCTCAGTACAGGCGGCGCTGGGGAACCCCTACGGCCAAAGCAAGCGCGCCGCCGAGGACGCGGTGTTCGCCTGGGCGGCCCGCACCGGGGGTCGGGCGCTCGTCTACCGCCTGCCCAACCTTTTCGGCAAGTGGTGCCGCCCTAACTACAACTCGGTGGTGGCGACGTTCTGCCACAACATCGCCCGGGATTTGCCCATTGAGGTGAGCGACCCGGCGCGGGAGCTGGAACTCGTGTACATCGACGACCTGCTGGCTGAGTGTAAGCGGGCGCTGGAGGGCAACCCCACCCCCGGTGAGGTTGGCTTCTGGCGGTTGCCGGTGAGCCACCGGGTGACGCTGGGGGCATTGGCCGACACGCTGCGTGCCTTCCGCGCGAGCCGATCCACTCAGCTGCTGCCCCCGCTGGACAGTGACTTCAAGCGGGCGCTCTACGGCACCTACCTCAGCTACCTGCCCACTGACGACTTTGCCGGACAGCCGGAGATGAAGCGTGATGCCCGCGGATGGCTGGCGGAACTCATCAAGATGCCGGGTTTCGGGCAGATCTTCGTCTCCCGCACGGCGCCGGGCATCACCCGCGGCAACCACTGGCACCACACCAAGGTGGAGAAGTTCATCGTGGTGGAGGGGCAGGCCGTCATCCGCTTCCGCCCCATCGGCGGGGGCGAGGTACTGGAGTACGCCGTATCCGCCGACCCGGTGGCCGTGGTAGACATCCCAGCCGGGTACACCCATTCGATCACCAACACCGGGTCAGGCGATCTGGTGACGCTCTTCTGGGCCGATGAGGTCTTTGACCCCGACCGGCCCGACACCTACTATGAGGAGGTGCTTCGTGGCTAAGCTTAAGGTCATGACGATTGTGGGCACCCGGCCGGAGATCATTCGTCTTTCGGAGGTCATCAAGGCCTGTGCCCGCTACTTCGACCATACGCTGGTGCACACCGGCCAAAACTGGGATTACACCCTCAATGAGGTGTTCTTTGAGGAGCTGGGCCTGCCCGCGCCCGATCATTACCTGGGCGTGGCCGGCGGCACCCTGGGGGAGACGATGGGCAACATCCTCGCCCGTTCCTGGGACGTGTTGACCGAGGTGAAGCCCGACGCGCTCCTGATCCTCGGCGACACCAACAGCGCGCTGGCGGCCATCTCAGCCAAGCGGCAGAAGATTCCGATCTTCCACATGGAGGCGGGTAACCGCTGCTTTGACCAGAACGTGCCAGAGGAGATCAACCGCCGCATTGTGGACCACATCAGCGACATTAACCTCCCCTACACCGAGCATTCCCGGCGGTATCTGCTGAGCGAAGGCCTGCCCAAGCAATCCCTCTTCGTGACCGGTTCCCCCATGCCGGAGGTGTTGGCGCGCCACCGCGCGGCCATTGACGCCAGCCCCGTGCTGGAGGAGCTGAACCTCACGCCGGGGCAATACCTGCTGGTCTCCGCCCACCGGGAGGAGAACATCAACCACGAGGCCCACTTCTTTTCCCTGATGAACGCCTTGAACCACGCGGCCGAAGTTTACGGTCTGCCGGTGGTCTACTCCGTGCACCCGCGCAGCCGCAAGCGCATTGAGGAACGGGGCTTCCGCTTCCACCCGTTGGTGCGGCCCCTGCCGCCCTTCGGCTTCTTTGCCTACAACAAGCTGCAGAAGAACGCCTTCTGCGTGCTCAGTGACAGCGGCACCCTGAGCGAGGAATCGGCACTTTTGGGCTTCCCGGCGGTGCTGCTGCGCACCAGTACCGAGCGGCCTGAGGTGCTTGACAAGGGCACCGTCGTCATCGGCGGGGTGACGGGTGAGGACGTGGAGCAGGCCATTGAGCTGGTGCGGGCCATGGCCGCCAATGGGGAGCCCACCGAGCTTGCCCATGACTACCACGACACCAACGTGTCGGTCAAGGTCGTCAAGCTTATCCAGAGCTACGTGAAGATCGTGAACCGCGACGTGTGGCGCAAGGAATAGGGGGCAGAGCGATGCGGGTGCTGTGGACCAGCAACATCCTGTTCCCCCCGGCGGCGCAGTTGGCCGGCGAGGCGGCCGCCGTACACGGCGGGTGGATGACTGCGCTGGCCGACGACGTGACAAAAGCCGGGGTGGAGTTGGCCATCGCCTCGGTGTGGCGGGGCCGCGAACGCCGTACTGTGCGGCAGGATGGCGTCGCTTATTACTTGCTCCCCGGCTTTGTGCGTTCCCGCTTTGGCTATGACCGGGCGCTGCAGGCCCACTGGGCGGCGGTGCTCGATGAATTTCAGCCCGATTGTATCCACCTCCACGGCAGCGAATACGCCTTCCCGCTGCCGCTGGCGGAGTTGGCCCGGGAGCGTGGCATCCCCACGGTCGTGTCTATTCAGGGCCTCGTTGGCGTGTACGAGCGGTATTACCTGGCCGGTATCGGGCTGGGGGACACCCTGCGCTGCCACGCCCTGCGGGATTTTTTCGGCTCCGGCGCGCTGGAGGGCCGAGCGCTTTTCCGCCGTCGCGCGCCATTGGAGCGACGGGTCATCCAAACGGTGGGCCATGTGATGGGCCGCACCGGGTGGGACCATGCCCATGCGCTGGCCATGAACCCCCAGGTGCAGTACCACCACGTGGACGAGAGCCTGCGGGAGCCATTCTATATCACCCAGTGGAACCCGGAGACCATGGCCCGACACACGATTTTTACAGGTTCGGCGGCTTACCCCATCAAAGGCTTGCACCTGCTGCTGCCGGCGGTGGCGTTGCTGGCACGGCGGTACCCGGGTGTGCGGCTTCGGGTGGCAGGGGCCTGCCCCTGGGCCGGCGGGCGGGCACGCACCGGTTATGGGCGCTATCTCCAGCGAATGGTGCGTGCGTTGGGGCTGGGGGATGCCGTGACCTTCACCAGCCCGCTCACTGCCGCCGCCATGGCTGGGGAGATGGCCGCCGCCCATGTCTTCGTGCTGCCCTCGGCCATTGAGAACAGCCCCAACACCTTGGGGGAGGCCCAACTGGTGGGCACGCCCTGTGTGGCGGCCTACGTGGGCGGCGTGCCGGACATGGTGACCGATGGCGTGGACGGGCTGCTCTACAACTGGCAGGAACCGGCGGTGCTGGCAGCCAAGGTCTCCTCCGTCTTTGAGGACGACGCGCTGGCCCAAAGGCTTTCCGCCGCGGGGCGGGGGCGGGCGGCGGCCCGGCACGACCGGGCGCGCAACCTGCAGGCGGTGCTGGCCTGCTACACGGAGCTGGCCGCCCGGGGCAACCCACAATTTGACAGCGTTTGAGTGGTTTTGTATAATTGCCAACGGCTGATGACCGGGGATTTGTGTAAGCGCTCCGCGGAGCGGGCGATTGAATGGACGACCGGACTGTAATACTAGAATAAAGAGACAGCGCCCACTGGCGCGGGAGGGATCACCATGGAGAAGCGACCGACGGTGTACATTGCAATGTCGGCGGACATCATCCATAAGGGACACATCAACATCATTGAGGAAGGCGCGAAGCTGGGCGACGTGACGATTGGTCTCTTAACCGACGAAGCCATTGCCACCTACAAGCGTCTTCCGGTGCTTGATTATGAAACACGGGAGCGGCTGTTCCTCAGCATGCGGCAGGTCAGCCGTGTGGTGCGCCAGAACACCCTCTCCTACACCGAGAACCTGCGGCTGCTGCAGCCCGACTATGTGGTGCATGGCGATGACTGGCAGACCGGTGTGCAGTCGGTGGTGCGGGCCGAGGTGCTCCGCGAGCTGGAAGCCTACGGCGGCAAGCTCATTGAGGTGCCCTACACCCGCGGCGTCTCCGGCAGCGAGATCGACAGCCATCTCCGCCCCCTGCTGAACACCCCCGATGTGCGGCGCGGCAAGCTCCGGCGGATGCTGAAGCTCAAGCCCTACCTCCGGGTGATGGAAGCCTCCAACGGCCTCACCGGCCTCATTGTGGAGAACGTCAACATCGACAACGGCGATGGTACCCGCAAGGAATATGATGCCATGTGGGTGAGCTCGCTTTGTGACTCGTCCTTCAAGGGTAAGCCCGACATTGAGCTCGTGGACATCACCAGCCGCATCAACACCATCAACGAGATCATGGAAGTGACGACCAAGCCCATCATTCTGGACGGCGACACCGGCGGCCGCACCGAGCACTTTGCCTATACCGTGCGGACCCTGGAGCGGCTGGGCATCTCGGCCGTCATCATTGAGGATAAGACCGGCCTCAAGCAGAACTCACTCTTTGGCACCGACGCGGTGCAGGTGCTCGATGACCCCCACGCCTTCGCCCGGAAGATCAACACCGGCAAGCAGGCCCAGGTGACGCGGGACTTCATGATCATCGCCCGGTTGGAGAGCCTCATTGCCGGCATGGGCATCGACGACGCGCTGATGCGTGCCAAGATCTACATCGACGCCGGGGCTGACGGCATCATGATCCACAGCAAGGAAAAGGACGGCCGTGAGATCGTCGAGTTCATGCGCCGCTTCCGGGAGTATTCGGCCGACGTGCCGGTGGTGCTGGTGCCCACGACCTACAACCAGTACACCGAAGAGGAACTCAGTGCCATCGGCGGCAACATCATCATCTATGCCAACCACCTGCTGCGCAGCGCCTACCCGGCCATGCTGCACACGGCGGAGAAGATCCTGGAGCACGGCCGCAGCAAGGAAGCCGACGAGGACTGCCTTCCCATCAAGGAAGTGCTGCGGCTGATCCCCGACGAAATTTGAGGAAGTGGACACATGATTGAGACCAAGGCATTCTACGACGCGCTGCTCGCCCGGCAGATGGACTTCTTTGCCGGCGTGCCCGATTCGCTGCTGCAGAACCTGTGTGCCTGCATCCAGATGAACAGCCCCAAGGAGCGCAACATCATCGCCGCCAACGAGGGCAACGCCGTGGGCATTGCCGCCGGTTACCACGTGGCCACCGGGCGCTATGGCGTGGTGTATATGCAAAACTCCGGCCAGGGCAACACGGTGAACCCGTTGCTGTCGCTGGCGGATGAGGACGTTTATCGCGTGCCCATGCTTCTCATCATCGGCTGGCGTGGCGAGCCCGGCGTGCACGACGAGCCCCAGCACGTCAAGCAGGGCAAGGTGACACTTGGCCTGCTCGATGCCATGGGCATTGCCTACCGCGTGCTGGACGATGACTACGAGGGGCACCTCAATGCCTGCCACGAATATCTGAAAACCGAGGGGAAGCCCATCGCACTCATCGTTCGCAAGGATGCCTTCACCCCCTGCAAGGCCCCCAAGGCTGCCGCGCGCTTCACCATGAGCCGCGAGCAGGCGTTGGAGCACATCCTCGCCGCCGTTGGGGAGGAGGCGCTCGTCGTCTCCACCACCGGCAAAACCTCGCGGGAGATCTTTGAGATTCGCGAGCGGCGCGGGCAGGGCCATAAGCATGACTTCCTGACGGTCGGCTCCATGGGCCACACGGCGTCCATCGCACTGGGGTTCTCCCTGGGCACCGACCGGCCGGTGTGGTGTGTGGATGGCGACGGCTCGTTCCTGATGCACATGGGCGGCATGGCCGTAGCGGCCAGTGTGGCCGGCCCCAACTACCATTATGTGCTCATCAACAACGGCGCGCATGAGTCGGTGGGCGGGCAGCCCACGGTGGCGCTGGACATCGACGTGGAAGGCGTGCTCAAGGCCGTCGGCTTCCGCACGGTGCTCGGTGTGCGCACGGCGGAGGAGCTGGAAGCGGGCCTCCAGCGCGTGGCTGGGGAGCCCCTGGCAGCACTGGTCGTCTATGTCAACCAGGGCTCGCGGCCCGAGCTGGGGCGGCCCACCATCGCCCCCGAACAGAACAAGCGCGACATGATGGCACTGCTGGGCAGCCGTTAGGGCACCCGGCGGGCATGGGGAGGTATACGGCGTGAAAGCGGTCATTTTCAATTCCGGTGTGGGCAACCGCATGGGGGACTTCACCAAGCACAACCACAAGTCCATGGCCGTGCTGGCCAATGGGGAGACGATCCTTGCCCGGCAGCTTCGCATCCTGTCGGCTTGCGGCATCCGGGAGTTCGTCATCACCACGGGCCCCCACCGGGAGCAGATTGAATCCGTCTGCGGCCAGCCCCAGTTTGCGGGGCTGTCCTTCGCGTTTGTGCAGAACGACCGCTACGACCAGACGAACTACATCTACTCCATGCATCTGGCGCGGCCCTATTTGAACGACGACGCGCTGGTACTGCATGGCGACCTTGTCTTTGACCGGAAGCTCATCGAGGACGTGCTGGCCTGCCCCGATTCGCTGGGGGTGGTCAACGCCGCCAAGGCCCTGCCGGAAAAGGACTTCAAGGCCAGGATCATTGATGGCGAGGTGCGGGAGGTTTCCATCCACATCTTTGACGCGGACTGCGTGGCCTTCCAGCCGCTCTACAAGCTCTCAGCGGCGGCGCTCCAGGCCTGGAGCGACCGGGTGGCGGACTTCATCGCCGCGGGCAACGAGAAGGTCTATGCTGACAACGCCCTGAACGAGATTCTGGCGGATCTGCACGTCAAGGCCTTCTCCTACGACGGCTATTACATCGACGAGATCGACAATCTGGAGGACCAGGCCCGTGTGTCCGAGGCCATCCGCGCCTTTGACTGGCGCGAGCAGCGGATCCTCTCCGGCCCGGAGAGCTCCCACCGCATGGGCGAGGTGCTCTCCTCCTTCGGCGCCAAGAAAGCGCTGCTGGTCTGTGACAGTTTCTTCGACACGCTCTTTGTGAGTAAAACTGTGCGTGATCTGCCCATCCCGGTGGTGCCGTTCATGGGCTTCAGCCCCAACCCCAAGTATGAGGAAGCGGTGGCTGGGCTGGAACTCCTGCGCCGCGAGGGCTGTGATGTGCTCCTCTCCATCGGAGGCGGCAGTGCCATCGATACCGCCAAGGCCATCAAGATGTTCGCGGACCTGTCCCCGGAGGAAAACTACCTGAAGCAAGCCCCGGTGTATTCGCCGCTGCCCCACCTATGCCTACCCACCACCGCCGGCACCGGCAGCGAGTCCACCCGATTCAGCGTCATCTACTACCAGGGGGAGAAGCAGTCCCTGGCCCACGATACGTTGCTGCCCGACGTCGTCATCCTCGACCCGGCGTTCCTGCAGACGCTGCCGGATTACCAGCGCAAGGCCACGATGACGGACGCGCTCTGCCAGTGCATTGAGGCCTGCTGGTCGGTCAACACCACCGAGGAGTGCCGCGCCTATGCTAAACGGGGCATGGCGCTCGTTCTGGCCAACTGGCAGCGGTACCTGACTGGTGACGCCGCGGTGTTCCCCGCGATGATGGAAGCCTCCAACCTCAGTGGGCATGCCATCAACATCTGCCAGACAACGGCGGCCCATGCCATGAGCTACAAGATCTCCAGCCTCTACCGCGCTGCCCATGGACACGCGGTGGGCCTGTGCCTTGGGCCGCTGTGGCGCCACATGATCGACTGGCAGAAGGCCAACCCCAATGATGCCCACCTGAACGCGTCCTTCGCGGCCATCTGCGAGGGCTTCGGGGTGGAGGACGTGGAACAGGCCTACGCGGTGTACCGTGATTACTTCGCGGCACTTAACCTGGCCCTGCCCGCGCGGGAGGGCGAGCCACCGCTCGATGTGCTGGTGGAGTCGGTCAACCCCGTGCGGCTGAAGAACAACCCCGTCGCGCTCAGCCACGGGGACATCGAGAGACTGTACCGCCAGATATTAGGCTGACAACGGGGGAGAGGGAACAAAAAGTTGGAGATGATGGACGAGATCCACGAGCTGCAGCGCATTGAGCTGGGCATCCTGCTGGACGTGGCGGCATTGTGCCGTGAGCACGGTATCCCGTTCTTCCTGGGGGAGGGGACGCTGCTGGGTGCGGTGCGCCACCATGGCTTCATCCCCTGGGACGACGACGTGGACCTGCTGATGATGCGGGAGGACTACGAGCGCTTCCTCACCATCGCCCCGGCGGCGCTGGCCCCCAAGTATGAGGTGCAGCACCCCACCACGGTGAAGAACTACTGGTCGCCGTTCATCAAGGTGCGGCTGGTGGAGGGGGAGCAGAAGTACCGCCAGCAGCACATCGCCCACCTGACCGACCACAACGGCCCGTATATAGACATCTTCCCCATGGAGAGCGTGCCCAGCGACCATGGCTTCGGCCACTGGCTGCAGGGCCAGACGATCCGTGTCTTCCGCACCATGCTGACGCTGAAACTGGGCCTTCGGCCACCCCTTACCGCCAAACAGCGCGTGGTGGGGTTGTTTGCGGTTCTCTTCCCGGTGGGTACCATTCACCGTGTGTTGCACCGTGCGTTCACCTGGTACAACGGGCGGCCCGGCAACCGCTTCACGGCCACGCTGGCGAGCTACCAAAGCCTGCGGGCGCGCACGGCACCCTCGTCGGTCTATGAGCGCACCCAAATGCTGCCGTTTGAAGGCCACCCCATGCCGGTGCCGGGTGAATACGATTTTCTGCTCACCCACATCTATGGGGACTACATGACCCCGCCTCCGCCGGAGAAGAGGGTCATCAAGCACTCCTTCAACAGCGCCGAGTACGACGGCTGAGGGCTTACAGATCAAGCTCCACCGCCTGATGGCGGTTATGGCGCTGGCTTTCGGGCGGGGGCGTCATGTAATCACCGTAGTAGTCGGTCAGCAGCTCGTGCCATCGGGCCGGGGCACATACCTTGTGCCCGGCAAAATCGAGTTCCACCGTGTCGTCAAAGTAGGCGCGTTTGAGCGTCTCCCGCTCATAGCCATAGGAGCCGCCCAGGTTCACCACCCGGGTGGTTTTTTTGTTTTTGTAGCGCGCCATCGCCCGGTCGGTCCACCGCAGCCAGGTGCCCAGCGGGAGGGGCCGTGTCAGAGCCTTGGTCACCCGGTGCAGCGTGTGCCGCAGCCGGCCACCGCGCAGCATCCGCCAATCGCTGCGTGCCAGCGCCGCGCGGATGAGTACGGTCGTGCTCCATTTGTGCCACCACCGCGCCAGCGTTCCATCGGGCACGGCGTCCAGCGGGAAGACATCGATGTACACCCCCTGGTGCATGGCACAGCCGACAGCGTTGGCCTCCACCATCCGGGTGCCGTTGACGCGCAGCTTGGCATAGCACAGGAAGTAACCGGGGTCGGTGGCGTTGGCCTGCAGGAAGAACCGCCCGTCCAGCTCCTCACCCGCCACGTGCAGGAAGCGCTCGTAATCCTCCCGCAGGAGCCCGATGTCCAGGTCATCATCCCAGGGGATGGGGCCATGGTGGCGCACCGCTCCCAGCAGGGTGCCGGCCAGCAGGAAGTAGCGCAGCCCATGCCGGCGGCACAGGCGGTCGGCTTCCAGCAGGGCCTGCAGGTGGTGGGCATGCAGCCGTTCCAGCGTTTTGGGGTCCAGCGCGTTCTCTGTCGTGTTCATACTCATCAGTATACCACAGTGCCGCCCGGTTTTCTTTGAAAATGGGGATTGCCGGGAGCGGGCCATGTGTGCTATAATTCCATACTGCACGGGGAACCGTTGCATGGGGGTGTGGCTAAGTTGGTATAGCGCCGCGTTCGCATCGCGGAGGCCAGGGGTTCGAATCCCCTCATCTCCACCACTAACAAAAGGTCTCTCGCCAGAGGGGCCTTTTGTGTTATTGATGAAGCCGTTATAATTTTGATGACGAGGGCATCCAATAGGCAATAACCGTATCAGAATGGCACAAAGCGATACACCGAACGGAGCACTTTGCAGGAGGAGAACTGAAATGATTGATGTTGGCTATTACAACGGCGAATTCGGCCCAATCGATCAGATGAAAGTCCCGATGCTGGACCGCGGTGTATACTTCGGAGATGGCGTATATGAAGCGGTCGCTGTCCGTAACCGCATCCCCTTTGCTATTGATGATCATCTGGACAGATTCTATAACAGCTGCCGGCTGCTTGAGATATCCTTTGATATGTCCCGCGACCGGCTTGCCGGTGTACTGCAGGATATGGTTGATCGGATTGACGGAAACGACGCCGTACTCTACTGGCAGGCTACCCGCGGCACAGCGCGGCGCGAACACTCGTTTCCCGATGGTGTTTCGGCAAACCTGATGATTATGGTTCGCCCGGCTGCCATGCAGGATATCAGACGGAAAATCAAACTGACAACCGTCCAGGATTACCGCTACCAGATGTGCAATATCAAGACGCTCAACCTTATCCCGAACGTACTTGCCAGCCAGCGCGCAAAGGAGATGGGCTGCCACGAGGCAGTATTTTGTCGGGGTAGTATGGTCACAGAGTGCTCGCACAGCAATATCCTGATTATCCAAAACGGAACTTTGCGCACCCATCCGCTGAATCAATTCATCCTGCCCGGAATCACTCGCATGCATCTACTGCAGCTGGCGCGCGAAAATGGGGTTTTTGTGCGGGAGGAAGCTTTTACTCTAGACGAGATGATGGACGCCGACGAGATTATTGTCACCAGCACAACCGCTCTTTGCGTCCAGGCTTGTGAAATAGACGGGAAGCCCGTCGGCGGAGCAGCGCCGGAGATTCTGCGTAAGCTTCAAAACGCATACGAAGAGAGATTCCTACGCGAAACGGAAAAGGCTGCCGGATAGTCCAT
>JAEYRA010000084.1 GCA_023409755.1 Bacillota bacterium | reverse complement strand
GGGGCCCGCCACCGCGCATGTCGCTGGCGGGCTTCTTCTTTTCCTCTCTCGTACAGGATTTTCATAAAGAAAACACACTACGGCGAGAATTGGGAGTGCCTCCCCTCCACTGCCTACTACCGTCGCCGGATAAACTGGCTGACGGCTACGAAGAAAGCATTACTTTCCGAACACAGATATGCACCGAAAGTACGCTGACGCGACGGCCTCGAATGGGAGGATTCCCGTTCCACCGATTGGTTCGTCCCCTGACACAGGTCGTCAGAAAGCGTTCTATGCGAGGACTAGAGATCCTCAATGTTCATCTTGTCCATTTCCGCCTTCTGCCTCTCCTGTTCGCGCAGCGCGGCGTTGCGTTTGTTGAAGTGCAGAAGGAGAAACACCAACCCTGTGACAAATGCTGCAACCACTAACAGCAAGGCCGGCAGAACCAAGATCGCAATCGATATGTTCATTACACCGAGACCTCTCTTTGTTTTTTGTATTCGGCTATCAGTACCTTCGCCGTGGCAAAATCCACCTTACCGGCAATGGCCATGCGCTTGACCAGAGCGACATACGGTTCATTGGCAGCCTCTTCGTTCACCTTGATCTTTTGGATCAACTTATCCAGCCGCAGCCTGACAGTGGGGTAGGTCACACCATACTGCTGGGCAATCTCCTTGAGGGAACCGGAGGCCAGCACAAATCTCTTGATGAATGCCACATCCTCCTCTTCCAGGTTCGTCATCCAATCCGGGACGATCTCGATTGCCATGTCATGCCTCCTTTTGAATTATATTTAATATAAACCAGCATTTTATTAAAGTCAATGTGCAAGGACACTTTCATAAAATAGAACAAAACCGGATCGCAGCCCGGAAAAGAAGCGGTGCGTGCGCAAGGGACTCCCTCCGCAGGACAGCGGGAAGCCGCCGCAAGTCTGCGGCGGCTTCCCGGTATCCCTGGTCATCTATCGTTCCTTACCCTCAACTCCATCACCCGCTCGGCCGACACCGCCGTGAGGAAATCCGGCCCGCTCTGGCAGCGCACGGCCCACACCTGAACGCCGGCGGCGATGGCTTCCTCCAGCAGGGTGGCAAACTGCGGGTCAGTCTCCCGGTTGGGCGCAAAGGAGCGGGCGGCCGGATGCTGCAGCAGGAAGAGCACACAGCAAACCGCCCCCTCCCCCACCAGCGCCGTCAACTCCCGCAGGTGCTTGCCGCCGCGCTCCGTGGGGGCATCCGGGAAGAGCGCGATCCCCTCCCGCACCAGGGTGGAGCACTTGACCTCGATGTAGCAAGGGCGCTCCTCCACCACACCCGCCATGTCAAAGCGGCTGTCGCCGTGGACGACCTCGCTGCGCAATCCTTTGATCTCTGCGAGCGATGAAACGATGCCGCTCTCCACGGCCTCCCGCGCCACGGCGTTGGTCAGCTGTGCGTCCACGGCCACCCAGTGGCCTTGGTGCTGCACCATCACAAGCCGTGCTTGGGTGCGCAGGCCCGGCCGCAGGGGTCTCACCCGCGCCGGCACGCCCGGTACCAGCAGTTCCCGCAGGCGGCCGGAGTTGGGCACGTGGCAGGGCGTTGGTGCACCATCCAGCTCCACCATGGCCAGGAATCGGTTCTCCCGACTGAGGAACACGCCCTGCTGCAGGCCGTCAAGCCTCAACTCAACCCTCCCGCACCCAAACGAGCATCTCGCCGGGGCCGCGGTTGGCCCACAGGAAGTAGGGCACGAAGGAAAGCCGGGCTGGCTCCAGCCGGGGTGCGGTGTCGGCGCTATAGAGCGTGTCCCCCCAGCCATCGGCACTCACGCGCAGGCCGTCGGCCTCCATACGCATCGCCCCGCCAAAGAACGACGAATCCCAACGCTCGGTGAGCGCGGTATTTGCCGGCAGCGACAGTGCCTGCAGGTTCTCGCCGTTGTCGGCCTGCTCCAGGCAGTACACCAGAGGCCCGCGCTGGATGGCCACCCGCCCTGCGTCAGCGCGTACCAACGGGTTGGCCCGCACACGCCGGGGTGTCATGGGCATTGCCAGCTCCACTGTGTCGCCGGCCTTCCAGGCCCGTTCCAGGTAGGCATAGCCATCGCGCACCACGGGGGCAAGCTCAATGGGCTGGCCGTTGACCAGAAGCGTCGGCGAAGCGCACCAGGCCGGCAGCCGGATGGCAATGGTGAAGATGCCGCCCGCGCCTGTCTCAACAACCAGCTTGGTGTGGCCCTCCCACGGGTAGTTCGTGATTTGACGCAGCACGGCGGTTTTGCCGCCGATGGTGGCGTGCAGTGTGCTGCCCACATAGAGGTGAGTGTAGAGCGTATCGCCCTGCACTGAGTAGATATACTGCCCCAGAGAAGACAGCAGCCGCGCCACGTTGGGCGGGCAGCAGGCACACCCAAACCATTGAGGCCGGGTCACCAGCACATGCTGATGGGTTTGGCGCTTCTCACTGGCCTCGGGCAGCACTTCCAGAGGGTTGACGTAGAAGAAATGGCGGCCGTCCTGCGCCATGCCGGCGAGAACCGTGTTGTAGAGCGCCCGCTCCATCACATCGGCGTATTCACCTTTGGGTTCCAGCCCCAGCATGCGGTGGGCAAAGAAGATGAGCCCAATGGACGCGCAGGTCTCGGCATAAACGGTGTCGTTGGGCAGGTCATAGTCAAAGGTGAACCGCTCGCCATGGGCCTGGGAGCCGATGCCGCCGGTCACGTACATCCGCCGGGTGGTGATGTTGCCCCAGAGTGTGCGGCAGGCCCGCGCCAGTTCTGCATCGCCTGTTCGGGCGGCCAGGTCGGCCATGGCCGAGTAGAGGTATACCGCCCGCACCGAGTGCCCTTCGGCGGTTTCCTGCTGACGTACCGGGCGGTGGGCCTGGTAGTAATCGTCCCGGTCGCTGGGTGCCGTCGCCCCCAGCCCCTCCCAATGGAAGGTGCGGCCCCGCTTCTCCCACTCCACATCGAAGTAGTACGGGTCGTGGTTGCCGCGTTCCTCCACAAAATACCGTGCTAGATCGAGGTATTTCTGCTCGCCTGTGGCTTCGTAGAGCTTGACCAGCGCCAGTTCGATCTCCTCGTGGCCGTCGTAACCTCGCAGTTGTCCTTCCCCCGTGCCAAACACCCGGGCGATCTCGTCCACGTACCGGCACATGACATCCAGGAACGTACGCTTGCCGGTGGCGCGGAAATGGGCGACCGCCGCTTCCAGCAGATGCCCGGCGCAGTAGAGCTCATGGCACTCACACAGGTTCGTCCAGCGGCCCTGGGGCTCCTTGACGATGAAATAGGAGTTGAGGTACCCGTCCTGGCGCTGGGCGGCGGCCAGCAGTTCAATGGCCTCGTCCAACAGCGCTTCCAGCTGGGCGTCCGGGTGGGTCTCCAGGCTGTAGGAAGCCGCCTCCATCCATTTGGCCAGGTCGCTGTCCTGGAACACCAGGCCGACGAACTCCCCCTCCGCTTGCCCGGCGGCAATGCGCAGGTTCTGGATGCAACCGCTGGGGGCCGCCCCCTCAACCCGGTCGTTGAGCGCCTCCCACTGGTAGGGCAGCACCTGCTCGCGCACCAGCCTCTGATACCCCGACCAGAACCGGTCATCGATGGCAATGTCCTTGAGCGGCAGATCGCCGTAGGGTTTACCTTCCATCGTTCTCCTCCTCTGCTATGCCTGCGTTTTGTTGCGGATGTAAACGTGCAGAATCTTCCTGCGGCTGGTCTGGCGCTTGTCAATCTCGAAGACACCCAATGACTCCACCAGCGGCATCAGCGCCCGGTAGCCGTAGTTGCGGGTGTCGAAGTCCGGCACCTTCTTCGCCAGCAGGCTCCCCACATCGGAGAGTGATGCCCATCCCGACTCGTTGGCAAGGTCGTTGATGGTGACCGACAGAAGTTTGATGAGCTTGTCGACACTGAAGACGCCCTCCTCCTCTGCATTCTCCTCGTCCTCCGGCTCGGCCACGACGGGAGCAGGTGCGGGGGTGGGCACGACGGCCGGCTGAGGCGCGGCTGCCGCGGCGGGCTGGGGCTTGGACTGCCCGTTGCCGGGCTGCTTGCCCTGCCCGTTGGGTTGTTTGCTCTGCCCGCTGGCAGAGCTCTTGGACGATGCGGCGGCGGGCTGCTGGGGCTTGGCCGCGGCCACGCTGGGCTGGTCTGCGCCTGCCATGTCCTTCAGGTTTTCGATGTAGATGAACCGCTCACAGGACGCCTTGAAGGGAACCGGGGTCTTCTTCACCCCCATGCCGATGACGTGCATGCCGGCCTCCCGCAGACGCTGAGCCAGGCGGGTGAAGTCACTGTCGCTCGACACGATGCAGAAACCGTCGACCTTCTGGGAGTACAAAATGTCCATTGCGTCGATGATCATGGCCGAGTCGGAGGAGTTCTTGCCGGCGGTATACCGATACTGCTGCATGGGCGTGAAGGCATGCTCCAGTAGCACGTTCTTCCACCCGCCGGCGGCCGGCTGGGTCCAGTCGGTGTAGATGCGCTTAATCGTCGGCGTGCCGTAGCGGGCAATCTCCGCCATGATCAGCCGTATCCAGGTGTGGGAGACGTTCTCCGCATCCACCAGCACGGCCAGGCGCAGTTCCTCCTGTTGTGGTTTCAGTTCCATTTCCATTCCTCCAAAACGGTCTCGTCCTGTGCGTCTATTGCGTGTGTGTGCGTTGTCGTTGTGTGACCCGTCAGGGGGCGGTTTTCGCGTCCAGCGTGTCCCGCACGTGGGCCAGATAAAGCCGCACCACATCGAACCCGCCCAACTCGTAAAGGGCCCGACTGCCCACAGCGTCCTCGATTTCGTTGAACAGCCAACCACCCTGCCCGTCGGGCAGGAAGTCGATACCAGCATAGTCCAGGGGCAGTGCCCTGCATATTTCCTCCACCATACGCACCACAGATGGCGGCGTGGCAACGGCCTCGGCCCGGCCACCCAGCGACAGGTTGGCGCGGAACCCTTCCGCCGCCGTGCGGCACACCGCCTGCAGCACCCGGTCGCCCAACACATACACCCGCAGATCCACCCCGGGCTGGGCGCACAATCGCTGCAGCAGCACACGCTCCCCCCCAAAGGACGCGGCGGCAGACCACAGTTCCTCCGCCGTGTGAGCCAGCACGACCTGACCGCCGCCATGACCACCGGGGTGCTTGGCCACCACCGGCCAGCCCAATGGCTGGGCTGCCAGCGCCGCCGGGTCGTTGGGTACAAATGCCATATCCACCTGGGGCAACCCCAGCCGGTGGGCCAGGAGGTGGGAGCGCATCTTGTCGTTGGCCGCCACCGTCACCGCGGCGGTGTTAAACACCCGGCAGCCTTCCCCCTCCAGAAAGGTAGACACCAACCCGTCCCGGCTGCGGTTGAGGGCAAAGGCAGGCAGCGGCTCACCGGCCCCCCGGGCCATGCCGCACGCCGGCAGTTGGAGCGTCAGCTCATCCACCAACCGCAGAGAAATCTCAAAGCCGAACTCCGGCCCGGCCTCCACAAACCAATCGGCAAAGCGCCGGTTGCGGTCGATATCCTCCCGCCGGTAGAGGAGCCACCCCCTAACCATCGGCCATCACCCGCACAGTGTGGGCGGCGATGAGCCTCGCCACGTCCACCCCGGTCGCGTGGTACAGGTTCTTGAAGTGGGCGTTGGAGTTGACCTCGCAGAGCACCGGCTCATTGTCCTCGCCAAAGAGCATATCCACCCCGGCAAAGTCCAGTCCAATGATATCACAGCACCGCTCGGCCAGCCGAAGGAAGGCATCCGGTGCGGCAAAGGGCTCCATGTGCCCGCCATTGGTGACGTTGGCGCGGAAGTCGTGTTCACTGCGGCGCAGCACCGCCGCCACCGCTTGCCCGCCCACCACCTGCACCCGCACATCCCGGCCGTAGCTGGTGGCGACAAACTGCTGATACAGGTGGGGCGTGTGCAGCAGTCGCTGATGCAGCGCGGTCAACTCCTCCCGGTTGTGCGCAAGGTACACCTGCGCGCCGAAGGAGCCGAAGCACTCCTTGACAACCATGGGGTAAGCAAGCTCCCCCTCCAGGCGATCCAGAAACGAGCCGTCAGGCTCAGGCATGCCGGGGAACACCAGCGGTGCGACGACGGTGCGCGGCATGGGTGCCCCGTGGTTGGCCAGCGCGATATGCGTCAGCGCCTTGTCGTCACAGGTGGCCACCGCCCCGGCACTGTTGAAGAGCCGCAAGCCCATCGCCTCCAACTGCAAACCCAGGCGAACGTCCTTATCCCAAAAGAGTACGAAATCCGGCCGCTCCAGCCCCTGCCGCAGGGCCGTCGCCCCATTGGCGACCACCACCGGCAGGGAGCCGCTGTTCATGGGTAGACACTCCACCCCCTGCTCGGCATAGCTTTCCTGCAGCCACTGGGTGAGCTCGGTGAACTTGTGACTCACCAGCGACCCGTTATACACAATCCAACAGCATCCGTTGCTCATCGTACCTCTCGCAATCAATTTATCATACCGCACCGGGGCCTTTCCGGCAAGTGTCGACGCAAAGAGGGACGCGGGAACGCAATAATCGCTCTTTTTTATGCCCCCCGCGCCGTGCTATAGTGGCAGAAGACAACGAACAGGGAGGGGATCGGGATGGCAACGTACAAGGCAAACTGGCAGGAAACCCGCGAACGCTTCACCAACTGGTGGCAGGGCGGCGACACGGGCAGGCCTCTTCTGTACCTGTGGGTGCGGCGGGCGACACCGCTCTCCACCATCGAACCGCCATCGTTTGCCAACGACGACGAACGTTATTTGAGTGTGGAGAAGCTCACGGCCCAGGCACTGGCGCAGTTTTCGCGGTGGGAACCCATCGCCGAGGCCTTCCCCGCCCTCAGCCTGAACCTGGGCGCGGGGTCGATGGCCCTGTATCTGGGCAGCGAGCCGGAGTTCCGCGCTGAAACCGTGTGGTTTGAGGCGACACTCAAGGAGTATGGCGAAGCCCTGCGCTTTGACCCCAGCAACCGCTGGTTTGCGCGGCACCTCGACATGTATCGGCAGGCGGCGGGCCTGCTGGCTGACACCGACGTGGTGCTGGAGATCCCCGACATCGTGGAAAACATCGACATCGTGTCGGCGCTGCGCGGGCCGCAGACACTCTGCTACGACCTCTTTGACGAACCCGAGGCGGTTCACGCCTCCATTCGGCAGATCAACGAGGCTTACCCGCCCTGCTACGACGCGTTTGCTGACCTCTGCCGTGACAAAACCGGTGGCACGGCCTTCACGTTCTTCCACATCTGGGGCCAAGGCCGCACGGCCAAGGTGCAGTGCGATATGGCCGCCATTCTTTCGCCCGGGCAGTTCCGTGACTTTGTGCAGAACCCGCTGCGCGAACAGTGCCGCTGGCTCGACAACTCCCTCTACCACCTGGATGGCCCCGAGTGCATCGTGCATGTGCCGGCTCTCATGGAGATTGCCGAACTCAAAGCGCTGCAGTGGACGCCTGGCGATGGCAAACCAAAATCCGGCGAGGAATGCTGGGATGACCTCTACCGCGCCGTCCGGGATGCCGGAAAAGGCATGTGGATCTCGCTGGAGGAGTACGACCCCGAAACGGCGATGGCCAAGGCCGACCGGCTGGTGCGCAAGTTTGGGGCAAACGGCTTCTACTTCCAGATGCCGCCGATGGAGCAGCACCAGGCCGACGCCCTGCTTCTGCTGGCCGACCGGCACTGGAAAACCCACGGTTGAACCCTTCCTGCGATTCGCCAGGCACAAGGCGCACCCGACACGTTGAAGATATGCACCAGTATGTGAACCGTGGGTGAAGCCGACCGACGGTTCATCCGGTGGGAGGAATGCAATCACCGGTAGAAGGCGGGCAGAAAATCCGCTTACAGGGGAGACTGTTTCCAAATTTCAGCATGAGAGCAAAAGCAAATTGTGGCCCGCCGGCGTGTACGGCGGGCCACAAAAATTAGGTGGAACAAGTTGTCCCAATCGAGGAGGACGCCAAGCGTCCTCCTCGAACATGGTTCAGTCGTAGTAGTTGAGGTAATCGTCACCGGTGCTCCCCTGCCCGGCAACCGTCGAAACCGTGGGCTCAAAGGCTTCGCCGTTGACCAGAATCTTCATCGTCTTGAAGCCCGAGAACTGTTCGCACACCACATTGAGGGACCGCAGAGTCATGGCTTCCAGCGCCGGCGAATCGGACACCGAGGAGAACTCACTCGAGAACTCCAACGTCGCCACGCCGTCGTCGCCCAACTTGGCGCTGAGAACCTCGCACCCCGGCGGCAAAATCGACGTAAGGCCCGTCCCCTCAGCCGGTGCGGCCATCTCGGCAATGGCGTTCGCCAGGTTCACATCGTCACCGGCCACCCGGTAGACCGGCACCAGCAGCTTGCCGGTGCTGTTGGCGAAGCAGAGTTCCAATTTGCCGTCGAGCGTGTCCGGCGCGCCGACGGGCTCCACGTTGAGTACCGGCTCGGCGTAGCTCTCAGCCACCGTGGCGCCGTTGGGCAGGGTAGATACGGTCTGTCCATCGATACGTACCGCCACTGTCTCCACCGTGGCGAAGCCCAGCAGCGTGTTAACCACCGCCCCAACCATCGCCTGTTCACTTACCTTGTCCTTGCACTTCTCCCCCTGGCGGATGTCCACCGTAGCCTTGCCTTCGGCAATATCAAGGTCAAAGGTTGCCCCCGCAGGCACAGGCGCAGCCACGCCCAGGGCTGCCAGCTTCTCGTCCTGGTCGGTGCCGGCCACCAGGCACTTGAGCGCCGCCTTGGCGATGCCTTCCTCCACCGGCAGTTTCCTCATCACCGGCGCCAGATAGCCGCTGGCGTCGCGGAAGTAGAGTACGGTCTTGCGTACGTCCGCGCTTTGCGCGGTGTCCTCGTCGGTCTGCTGCACGCTGGTCTGCACGTCGGCCTCGGTCTGCTTGCTGCAGCCCGGCACCAGGAACGCGATCACCAGAAGCACTGCCAGCCATGCCAATGTTCGGCGCGCCATATCTTCACAACCTCCTCCGAAACGTCTCTGGCTATTTCTATGACGCGCGATGTATAGGTATGATGAGGCAATGACACTCGTGGGCAATTCGTTTGTCACCGGGGGAGAAGTATACTATAATGACTGTTGCCGGCCACTGGCCGAGCCAACCACTGCGGGAGGATGCCATGCCATTCGACGGCGTTGCCATGCGCGCGACCGCCGCGGAAATCGCGGACAAAATACTGGGCGGCCGGGTGGAAAAGGTGCTGCAGCCCGAACGGGACGAGCTGCACCTTGTCATCCGCAACCAATACCAGAATTACCGGCTGCTCCTCTCGGCCTCAGCCAACAACGCGCGCGTTCACCTTACGACACTCACCAAGCCCAACCCCGACCGCGCTCCCCTCTTCTGCATGCTGCTGCGCAAGCATCTCATCGGCGGCAAGGTGCTGGGAGTGAGCCAGCAGGGGCTGGAACGGGTGCTGGATCTGACCTTTGGCGTGCTCGACGAGTTGGGCATCGCCAGTGAACTCACCCTGCATGTGGAAGTGATGGGCCGCCACAGCAACATTGTGCTGACCGACACCCAGGGCACCATCCTCGATTGCATCAAGCGCGTGACCGAGGAGAAAAGCCGCGTGCGCGAGGTGCTGCCCGGCCTGCGCTACGAAGCCCCGCCAGCCCAGGGTAAGCAAAACCCGCTGGAGCTGGACGCGGCGGCGCTGGGTGTTGTGCTGGCGTCCTCGGTCGACCATCCCCTGTTGCAGACGGTCTGCGACCGGCTGAGCGGGCTTGCCCAGCCCACCGCGCGGGAGCTCCTGACGGCTGCCGGGCTCGACCCGGCCTGTAACGCTGACCAATACACGCCGGAAGGCTTGAACCAGGCCGCCCAACAGCTAGCCGAGCGCTTTGCCGCCCTTCGGGAGTACCGCACCCAACCCACCGTGCTGCTGCAGGATGGCGCGGTGGTGGATTTCCTGCCCTTCGCCAGTGTGCTTGCCACCGAGCAGCGGCCCTGCGCCAGCCTCTGCGAGGCGGCCGAGGCCTTCTTTGGCGACCGTGACCGGCGGGAGCGCCTGAAGCAGAGCAGCGCCGGCATGGTGCAGGTGCTCAACACCGCCCTCGCCCGCGCGCGTAAAAAGCTGGAGAAGCAGCTCGCCAGCTTTGATGACTCCGCCAACCTGGAGCAATACCGCCTGATGGGCGAGCTGCTGACCGCAAACCTGCACGCCCTGCGCCGTGGGGAGAAGGAAGCCGAGGTCGTCAACTACTACGACCCCGACGGTGGTATGCTGCGCATCCCGCTGGACCCGATGCTGACGCCTTCCGACAATGCCCAGCGGTACTACAAGCGCTACGCCAAGGCAAAGTCAGCCCAGGAGAACCTGAAGGAACAGCTTGCCGCCACCCATGCTGAAATTGACTACCTGGAGAGCCAGCTGAGCACCATTGCCCTGAGCACCACGCAGAGTGAGCTTGATGAGATCCGGCTGGAACTCGTCGACCAGGGGTACCTCAAGGACAACGCCCCCCGGGGGAAGAAGCGCGCCGCCCCCAGCCGCCCCTACCTCTACCGCAGCAGCGACGGCTACGACATCTGGGTGGGGCGCAACAACACCCAGAACGATGCACTGACGCTGAAATTTGCCCGCAACGACGACCTGTGGCTGCACACCAAGGAGATCCCGGGTTCCCACGTCATCGTGAGGGCCCATGGCGGTGCTGTCTCTGACGAAGCATTGCGCGCCGGCGCACTGCTGGCAGCCTATTACAGCCGGGCGCGCGGTTCCTCCGGCGTGCCGGTGGATTACACCCAGCGCCGCAACGTCAAGAAACCCTCCGGCGCACGCCCTGGCTTCGTCATCTACCTCACCAACCGCACCATGCAGGTGACCCCCGACGAGGCCGCCGTGGCGCAGTTGACACGGGTGGAGTAGGAATGGCAGGCATTGACAGGCTTGATGCGACTGCCTATACTAAACGTAACTAGCTATTGAAACAGGGGTTGCTTGGCTTTCGAGCAGGCAACCCCTTAGCCTTGCAGGAGGACCACTTGATGCAAAGGGCCATGGTGTTCATCGACCACGAAAATTTCAGCATTGCACTGCACAACCATTACCGCAAGCGCGCCATGGAGGAGGCGATGGCCGAAGCGCAGAAACAGGGACTGCAGCCCCCTGCTTCCGCCCCCTATCGCGTACCACGGTTGGATTACAACCAGCTGCCAAAATCCATTACCAGCTTATTGTCCTCAGGGCACATGCTGGTCAAGACCTTTCTGTTTGCGCCCAAGCCCGATGAGTTCCTGATGCAGGACGCGCGCCGCCAAGGTGCGTACAATTGGATTACGGGGCTCAAAAACCAGAACTACTTCACCGTGGTGGAGGGCAGGCACTCCGCCCGCCCCGTGGGTGAAAACACCTACGCCACCATGGACATCAACGACCCCACCACCTACTACGTGGAGGAGAAGGGCACGGACATCAACTTGGCCGCCCATCTCATCACCAAGGGCTTCATGAATGCCTACGACACTGCTATCATCGTCAGTGGGGATACCGACTACATCCCGGTGATGGACATCCTCAACACCATGGGCCGCACCGTGGTGATTGCGGGGGTGTTTGGCCAGAACCTATACAGTTTCAAGCATCACTCCGACCAGCAGATCATACTGGACAACGCCTTCTTCCAAACCTGCCTGCGCGAATAACACCGCTGCATCGGGCTTCGTCCCCTGCATCCAGCAAAACAAACGAGCCAATCCACATGGGATCGGCTCGCTTTTCATTTCAAACAGGTATCTAGGCCATCCGTGTCAGGGTTTATTTTCCACTGCTCGGCTCAGGTTCCTGATCGCCCTCCGGCCCGATGGTCACCGTGATGGATGTACCCACAGCGGTCTTGCTGCCAGCGGTCAGTGACTGCTTGTACACCTTCCCGGCATAACCGTCGACGTAGGTGTCCCCCGTCACGAAGGTGATGTCGAAAAGGTCGAAGTAGTCGCCGTTGCGGATCTGCTCCTCGGTCATCCCCTTGAAGTTGGGCACCTTGATCTTCTCGTTGGCGGGCACATACTTCAGGGTGACGGTCGTCCCCTCCTCCACCTCGGTGCCGGCGGAGATGCTCTGGTACCACACCTCACCGGGCAGGCGGCCAGATTTCTTCGCTTCCACAAACACCGGCACGATGTTGAGGGAGGAGCACAGCTCCAGCGCCTTTTCGCGGGTGATGGCCTCGTCATACCCCGAACCCGAGGGAGCGACAAAGTCCGGCATCACGACGACCTTGCCCTGGGAGACGGTGATGCGGATGGTGGACGACACCGAGATGAGCGAATTGGCCTTGTCCTGGGCCAGAATCTTACCCTTGGCCTCGTTGCTCTTGGTGTAGGTCACCTTGACGCGAATGCTGGCCCCCTGGGCGTTCAGCTCCTTCGCCCAGGCGAGGATCGCGTCTTTGGTCTGGCCCACATAGTCGGCCACGATGACTTCGTTGCCCAGCGAATAGGTCAGCTCCAGCACGTCGCCCTTTTCATAGATTGTGTCGGGCTCCATGCTTTGGGACAGGAACTTACCGGCCGCCTTACCGGAGTATTTCTCGCTCACCGTGGCGGTGATGCCCAGCGCCGAAGCCACCGAAGCGGCCTTTTCCTTGGAATAGGCGGAGAAGTCCGGCACGACAATCTTGGGGCCCTGGGAGACGATCAGCTTGATCTCATCTCCTTTCTTAGCCTTCTCATCTGCCTTCACGCTCTGCGAGAGGATGGTGCCTTCAGGCGCGTAGTCGTCGAACTGTTCCTCCACCTTCAGAATGAGGCCGTTCTCGTTGGCAAAGGAGTAGCTCTCAGCCAACGACTTCTCACGAAAGTCCGGAACGGTGATGAGCAGCGCCTCCTCGTCCACCGGCCCCTTGGAGACGATGATGTAGATGGGGGTGTTGCGGGTGACATTGTCCACGACGGTATCGTCGTTGATCTCGTAGCTGATGACGTTGCCAGCGGGCACCTCATCGCTGTTCTCAGCGGTGATGCGCACCTTAGCCATGAAGTTCTCGCTGGCCCAGGTCTCGACTTCATCCTTGGTCATGCTCATGAGGTCAGGCAGCGGAAGGGAAATAGTGAGATCGTGCCCCTGGGAGACGACAACCTTCACGATGTCGCCGGTCTTGACCTTGGTGCCGGCGACTGGGCTTTGGCTGATGATCTTGTTGGCCGCCACCTCGTCGTTGTACTCTTGATCCGTCTGCAGGGTCACGTTGTACTTCTCCGCCCAAAGCTGCGCTTCGGTGAGTTCCACCCCTTTGAAATCCGCCATGGGCGTGCCGCGGTTGAGGAACAGCAGCAGCCCCACGACCGCCAGTGCCACCACCACGACCCCGGCAATGACCGCACCCACCCAACCGGGCATACGGCGGGCAGGCCCGGCGGGCGGCGCGCTGCGCTGGGGCGGCCGGTACCCCCGCCGCTCCAGCTCAGACTGTCCCCTTGCGGGCTGTGCCGGGGCAGTTTCGGGGGCGGAGGCCGGCTTTCCCGGCTCCGCCCCATCGATTTTGCTCCGATAGGAGTTCAAGAACTTGTTGTTGTCATCCATCGTAGGCTCCCCTTTGGTTGGTCAGTTGGTGATGTCCCGCTGTTTGAACACGACGAGCGAGGTGATGGCGCAGCCGACCGTCAACACAGCGAACCACGCGATGCCGATGAGGGGGTTGAGGGCCGCGCCGCCATAATCGGCCATGTAGGAATACATGTTGGTCGGCGTAAAGAAGCTGTAGAGCTGCACATAGGGCACCGGGGTGTAGGCCAGCCAGTACATTGCCTTGCTGTAGCTCAGCATCGCCGTCGCCATGAAGCAGCCAACAAAGAGCACGATGGGCACGGCCACTGCCACGGCGGTGTTGCGCACCACCACGGAGAGCATCACCGACACGGTGAAGGCAAACACGATCGTGACCATGCAGACCAGCAGCCGCGGCAGGTAGTAAGCCAGGTAGGCTGTCTCGCCGGTGACGGAGTAGTTGGGGAAGCCAAAGTCCGCGAAGCCAAAGAGGATGCCGTTCATCACAGCGCCCAGCAGGCTGCCGGCGAGGTAGATGGCCAGGCTCAGCCCCAGCGCTGCCAGGAACTTGCTCGCAAGAATCTTAGTACGGGTACGCGGGCGGATCATCAGAAGGCGGATCGTGCCCTGTTGGAACTCGCTGGCGATGAGCCAGCCGCCCAGCAACACCGCGAACAACGCCACGATGACCGAGAAATACAAGCCGGATGCCGTGCGGTACCGCGCCCCGTCGGTTACAAACTTCATGTCGGGCTTGTCGGCGTTCAGGGAGTTCTTGGACACCAAAATCTCGTTGTTCATGCGGTTGATCTGGCTCTGAATGGCATTCTTGTACTTGGCATAGCTACCGTACTGCTGCTGGGTGCCGAGGTCCTTCTTATAGTCTTCCTCACTCATGATGGTGGTGTATGTCAGTTGGTTCTGGTTGTTTTCAATGTTGGTAACGGCGTTGTTCTGCCAGGAGCCGTCTCCGGGGACGATGTTCTTCTCCAACCGCAACTCCAGGATTGGGATGCTGTTCTCTTCAATGTTTTTGATCTGCTTCTTCAGATCCTCAATGATCTGGTTGAGGCTTTCCTCCTGAGCGGGGTTGTCAATGATCGCCTGCTCCTGCAGCTTGATGTTGTCTTGCAAGTCAGCGATCTGGGTCTCATACTGCTGGCGCTTCACCTCCACATAGGTGGGGAAGTCCTTGGTGGTCACGATGATGTTGATCTTGTCAAGCATGTCCTGGGCCTTCTGGGCGGCTTCCAACCGCTGGGCCGCGGTGATGTCCAGGTACTTCTTGCGGAAGCTCGCCTCGTCCAATCCCTTGCGGTACTGGGATGCCTCGATGAGAGCCGCCTCCTTGACGGTACCGACACGGTCGTAGATAAATTTGTCCACTACGGTGTCCTGCCCCTGCCACTCCAGCTCCATGCGGAAGTCTTCATAGGTTGTGACATTCTGGGCAAAGATCAGCTCGTACTGGATAAGCTGGTCAAACATCTCCAGCAGCAGGTCCACCGTTTCCACGTTGGTGTAGTTGGCACGGTTGGTCTCAACGTTGCTGCGCTCCTGAATCATGCTGTTCAGGTTCCAATAAAGGGGGTTCTTCGGGTCGATGGAGACGCCGCCGATGATGATGGGGCTGGTGCCGTCGCCGGCCACATAGTTGCCGTCCACCGCCACGGCGTTGGTCGTGCCTGCCACAGTGGAAACGGCAGCTTCCTTCATGAAAATGACGCCGCCGCCATTGTTGGTCTGGCTCCGCTTTAAGGCGATGTACCCGCCGACCGGCCCCAGGATGCTGATGGCCAGTGTCAGAATGGCCATCACCAGCAAAAAGCGCGAACGAAGGATGTTGCGGATCTCCACACCGATCTGTTTTAAGAATCTCATTGCCTTGTCCTCCGTCTGCTATCGAATCTGGGCCTTTGACCCGGTGGTGATGGAGAGGAAGTCCTGCTCCAGCGTGCGTTGCTTCTGGTTGATGGCGTAGATGTCGATGCCCTGCTCCACCAGCGAACGCACAATGCCCGGCACATCGCTGCGTCTCAGTTCCACATCAATGCCGCTGTTCTCCAGTGCGGCCTCGGGGCTGATGGTCTGCAGGATACCGAGTGCCGCGTTGTTGTTGTCGGTCACGATGTGGTAGCCGTGGATCTCCTCATCGGAGCGCTGCACTTCTTCCATCGATTTCTCGCCGATGATGACACCGTTGTCAATGATGTAGATGCGGTCGCACATGAGTTCCATTTCCGCCAGCAGGTGGCTGGAAATGAACACCCCGACCCCGGCGTTCTTCGCCAGGTACTTGAGCAGATCGCGCAGCTCCTTGATGCCGATGGGATCCAGGCCGTTGGTGGGCTCATCCAGCACCAGCAGCTTGGGGTTGTGCAGCAGCGCCTGGGCGATGCCGACCCGCTGGCACATGCCCAGCGAATAAGTTTTAACCCGATCCTTGATGCGCCCGGACATCTTGACGAGCTTAACGACCTCGTCAATGTTGGCAGGGTCGGCGTTGTCGTACATGGAAAGGAAGTACTCCAGGTTCTGCCGCCCGGTCATGCGCTTGTAAAGGTCAGGGTTCTCCACAATGCCGCCGACGTTAGCGATGGCCTGCTCATAATCGGTCACGTTGTCATACCCGCAGATCGTGACCTGGCCCTCACTTTTCTTGAGCAGCCCCATCACAATCTTGATGGTTGTCGTTTTGCCCGCTCCATTGGGGCCCAGGAAGCCGACAATCTCGCCAGCGTTGACAGTGAGTGACACGCCGTCCAGAATTTTCTTGCGCTTAATTGTTTTGCTTAGACCTTCAATATGTAACAGTTCCACAGCAGCACCATCCCTTGCTTTACTCTGCCAACTTAGACGGGCGGATCTCTCCGCTCGGTTCCCAAATATATACGAATTTTAACCGATGGCTGCAACAATGTAAATGAATTAAGAAAATCGCAATACTTTTGTGCACAGATCGTAAGAACTGGAAAAGAAGAGCCGCCGGCTGCCCGGCGGCTCTTCTCGCTTTGTATTGGGCACTGGCGCTGCCGCATGCTCAGTAGTAGCGCTTGCTGGCCATGGTGCCGCGCACCTGCTCCAGTGTCTCACCGAAGCGCTGGAAGTGGACGACCTCCCGCTCCCGCAGGAAGCGCAGCGGATCAATGACGTCGGGGTCGTCGGCCAGGTCGATTAGTTTCTCATAGGTGGCCCGTGCCTTTTGTTCGGCAGCGAGGTCCTCGTAGAGGTCAGCGATGGGGTCGCCCTTGCTGGCCAGCACCGCAGCCGTGAAGGGCATGCCAGACGCTGCCTGCGGGTAGATGCCGCAACCGTGGTCGGTGTAGTACGCCGCCGCATTTGCCGCCTTAATCTGCTCGACGGTGGCGCCTTCCATCAGCTGCCGCACCATGGAGCCCACCATTTCCAGGTGAGCCAGTTCTTCGGTGCCGATGTCGTTGAGAGTAGCCTTCGCCACGTTGGTCGGCATGCCAAACCGCTGGGAGAGATATCGCAGCGAGGCAGCCATTTCACCATCCGGGCCGCCATATTGGCTGATGATGGTCATGGCCATACGCGGGTCGGGCTTCGTGATGCGAATTGGATATTCTAAGTTTTTCTGATATACCCACATATTGCCCTACCTCCCGCAATTGAGTGTGGGGTTGGCGTCCCGCTCCCACGGCCACGGGGCGTCGATCCACTGGAAGCTATCTTTACCGCCGGGCGCGTGGCCAAAGCCCATGAGCGGTCCGTACTTCATGTTGTGCTCCTCCATGAGCATGTGATACTGGCTATGGAGCGCGTTGTACTGGCCCAAGGCCATACTGTCACTGGGGTGGGTATCCAGGAACAGATTGAGCTCCACCAGCATGAAGCCAAGCTGTTGAATCTGAAGGACGAGCATCTGCCGATCACCCATTGCAGCTGCGCCTCCTTTCATAAGGATCGCGGAGTGACGGCCAGGCCGTGCCATGGCACAGCGCCTCAGCCGCCGAGTACATCGGTTCGGATTTCTGCACCGGTACAAAGATGCCGCCGGCGTAGGCCCCCGCCGTTTCTCCATTGTTGTTGCCGTTGCTGGGCTTGTTGGCGTAGTCCGGCAGGGCGTTGCCATTCCCCGGTTTGTTGCCGTACTCCGGCAGGGTACTACCGTTGCCCGGCTTCATGCCGTACTCTGGCAAGGTACTGCCGTTGCCCGGCTTCATGCCGTACTCCGGCAGGGTGCTGCCGTTCCCCGGCTTCATGCCGTACTCCGGCAGGGTGCTGCCATTCCCCGGCTTCATGCCGTACTCCGGCAGGGTACTGCCGTTCCCCGGCTTCATGCCGTACTCCGGCAGGGTGCTGCCGTTCCCCGGTTTCTTGCCAGTCTCCGGCAAAGTGCTGCCGTTGCCGGGCTTGTTGGCGTAACCGGGCAGGGTGCTGCCATTGCCGGGCTTGTTGGCATAATCCGGCAGGGTATTGCCGTTGCCGGGCTTGTTCGCATAGCCGGGCAGAGTGTTGCCGGGCATATTCCCCGGCCAGTTGCCGTTGTTGTTTTGGTTGCCGCCAGTGTTGCCTTTTTCGCCCCACGGCTGCAGGAACTCGTCAAACATTCGGATTCCTCCCTCTCTCGTTTGGGATGTCCCTGTGGCATGGTATGTGCAGATGACTAAGTCGGTGCATGGGTGGATCTTTTGACCGGGAAATCAAAACTATGCTAAAAAAAGACATCCGGCAAGATAGACAATCTGCGTCATTTCTTGACTTATCCCGCTGTGTCATTATACTTAACTGCGGGAGTTCTGAGTCTGTGCGCACACGCCATTCTCCTTCGCATCTCCATTCTCAGTCGCGCAGGCCACCCCAAAAATACCAACCAGAAAGGCGGAGCCCACAGGATGGAAGTTTTTGCGAAATTGACCCAGGGATTGACCAGCATGAACGGGGTTCAGGTCGCACAGATGCTGGTGATGTTCCTCATTGGCGGCACATTGATCTGGCTGGCGATCAAGAAGGAATACGAGCCCATGCTGCTGCTGCCCATCGGCTTTGGCTGCATCTTGGCGAACATTCCATTGCCGGAGTCTATGCATGAAGATTTCTTTTTGAATATTCTGTATAACGCCGGTATTGCCAACGAACTGTTCCCGATCTTTATCTTCATCGCCGTCGGCGCGATGATCGACTTCGGCCCGCTGCTGCGCCAACCGGTCACGCTGTTCTTCGGTGCGGCGGCACAGTTCGGCATCTTCATGGCGCTGCTGCTGGCGGTGCTGTGCAACGAGTTCATGCCCGGCATCTTCACGCTGAAGGAAGCAGCGGCGGTGGGTATCATTGGCGCGGCCGATGGCCCCACCTCCATCTACGTGGGCAGTCTTTTCGCCCCCAAGTATCTAGGCCCGATCTCCGTGGCGGCTTATTCCTACATGGCGTTGGTGCCGCTCATTCAGCCGCCGGTCATCCGTGCACTGACGACCAAGAAGGAACGGATGATCCACATGGACGCCAACTTTGACATTGAGGTGTCCAAGACCGTGAAGATCCTGTTCCCAATCATCGTGACGATGGTCGCTGGCCTCATCGCCCCCATGAGCGTGGCGCTGGTCGGTTCCCTCATGTTCGGCAACCTGATCCGTGAGTGCGGCGTGCTGGAGCGTCTGAGTGTTTCGGCCCAGAACGAGCTGGCTAACCTGGTGACACTGCTCCTGGGCATCACCATCGGCTCAACGATGGTGGCCAAGGACTTCCTGACCTGGCAGACGGCGCTCATCTTCCTCATTGGCATTCTGGCCTTCGTCTTTGACACCGCTGGCGGCGTTGTGTTTGCCAAGTTCATCAACCTGTTCCTGAAGAAGAAGGTCAACCCGATGATCGGTGCGGCCGGCATCTCGGCCTTCCCCATGTCCGCCCGCGTCATCCAGCGCATGGCGCAAAAGGAAGATCCGACCAACTTCATCCTGATGCAGGCCACCGGCGCCAACGTTGCCGGGCAGATTGGTTCAGTCATCGCCGGTGCTATCATACTGGCGATGCTGGGCTGACACGAGGAGGTATAAACGATGGAAACCAATGCCATGATCGTGGAGGCGTTCAAACTGATGGGCGTTGGCGTAGGCTCAGTCTTCGCCGTACTCATCATCTTCTTTGGCACCATCAAGCTGTTGATGCGCATCTTCCCCGCCCGCAAGAGCGAGGAAGAGTAGCACTCCCCCAACACACAACCAAAGGGCCGCCTTCTGCCGAAGGCGGCCCTTTTTCGATGCGTGTATCTGTGTCAGCGGCGGAACATCCGCTTGCGCGGCTCCTCCTGCCCGGAGTCGCGCAGGGCTTCGTCGAAGAAGCGCAGGCGGCGATCGGTGTAGGGCGGCGGCATGGCGGGCCCCCGCTGCCGGTGGCCGTGGACAGCAGTCAGTTCCTCCCGCATGAGGGCGACCTGCTCCTCGGCGTGCAGGCCCCGGGTGCGTTCCAGCATCCGGGCCAATGCCAGACGCTGGCCCCAGTCCGTCGGTGGGCCGCCGGCTGCCGTATGCTCCACCCGCCATGCCAACCGCTCGGCCAGCTGCAGCAACGTGTCCGTTACCTGTAAATCTTCGGCAGCCTCGTCGCATGCCATGCCAACGAGAGCAATCCCCTGCGTGTCACCCACGATCTGCAGCCAATCGCACAGCGCGCCTTCCCTGCTGAGTGACCCGGATAGCAGCCACCCCGCCGGTTTGCCCCGGGTGGCCTCCCACCGGCCGGTCATCAGCAGGCGGTCGAAGATGACCTTCCAGGCGCTGCCGATGAGCCGCCCGGCAACCGGCGCAGCAAAAACCAAAGCGTCAGCCGGTTTCAGATGATTCTCAATGAGATCCTCAAAGCCATCCGAATGGATACATCGCCGGCTATGGGCACAGCGGGAGCAACCGATACAGCCCCGCGCACCGTAGAAGCTGGAGATGCTGACCTCCCGTATGGTGAGGGGATAGAGCAGCTTGAAGGTGTTGATCATGCTGCGCAGACTGGCATGCTCCCGCTCACAGTCGGTCACCAGCACGGTATTGCGACCGATGGTCTTGCTGACCTGATCTGGAATGCCCAGCCGCGCGCTGCCGGTGGGCGAGTAAACGTAGCTGCTTGGCTCATCGCCCTTGGCAGCCTGGCCCATGCCACGCTCCACCGCCCAGTGCAGTTCCTGCCAATAGACCAACAGACGTTCCCGTCCCTCCGGCCGGAGAAAGCTATCCGGCTCCCCCGCCCACTCGCCAACCGGCAAGCAGCCCAGCGTCTCCAGCGCGCCGCGCAGGCTCCGCAGAGCCAGCGCCATGCCAAAACCCTCCCCGGTGCAAAGCAACGCTACAGGCTTGCCGCGCAGGCAATCGCCACCCTCGGCCCGCAGGTGTTCCAGAAGCCTCATGAGCTGCGCCGGGGCCATCGCAAGATAGACCGGGAAGCACACCAACAGCAAATTGGATGGGGCGATGGTGTCCAGCAAGCGATGCCGGGCCTCGCCGGGTTGGCAGTACTCCTCCACCTCGCTACCCACCTGCAGTACGCGCACCTCATCGCCCAGCCAGCGGGAAGCCAGAAAACGGACATGCTGCAGCGTGGCACTGTGCTCACCATGGGGGCTGCCGTTGAGGACGGATACAATCATTGGCTGACCTGGCGGCAAAACCGCACGATGAGACGAAGGATGGACTGCACCTCGGTGTTGGTGGGGTCTTCCTGCAGGCGTGCGGCGGCCACGAAGGGCAGCCAGGCCCGTACACCTGCCCACCGCACCGTGGTCAAGCGCTTAATGCGACGCAGATAGAGCCGCGCCGCCAGCCAATGGATGGCAACGCGTTTCATCGTGTCCCAGCAGTTGCGGTCGTCCTGCTGGGCGGCATAGCGCAGAAGGAAAAACGTGCGGGCGATGTCGGCCTCGGGCTCGCCGCGGTTGGCGGATACCCAATCAATGGCGCGGGGCTGCCCCTCCAGCATCACGATGTTGTAGGGGTGCAGGTCGCCATGCAGCACAGCGTCGCCCTCCGGCATAGACAAAAGGCCTGCCAACAGGCAGCCCCGTTCAAATTCATTGAGATAGGGAGCGTTTTCAATGCGGTGATGAAGGGAATTGCGCAAGGCCGGCAGCTCATCGCTGACGCTGCGCAGAATGGGGGCGTGACAATCGGCCAACAGCGCCATGCAGCGCGGCAGCCGCAGGGGACTTTGCTCCAGCCAATGGCCCAAATCCTCCCCCTGCACATAGGAATAGACAATGGCTTCCTGCCCGCCCACCTCCAGGCACTCCAGAGGCTGCTGACAGGAAACGCCGGTCTGCCAGACCTGGCTCACCTGACGGTATTCATGGGCGGCTTCCCCCGGACGGTGGAAGACCTTTAGCACGTGCTCACCATCCAGCCGATAAACCGTGGCAATGCGGCCGGACCCCAGGACCTCCAGTCCCGATAAGTCGTCTGACATGAGGTGCCTATCACAACCTTCCAAACAAATGCATGGCATTCATTATATATGCTGCCGCCCCGAACCGCAATCCCCGGCCCCGGGCTTTCGCAACCGGCTGCAGCGCCGGATGCTTCTCGCGCGGCTGGCGTAGTTCACACCGGCCAGACCAGTTACTGCTTGGCAGGCGCTGCCTGCGTTGTCAGACTCTGCTGGGCAGCGACCGCAACCGGGCGAAGAGATCATCGAGGTAGCTGTAGGACACGAACTCCCCCCGTGCCAACAAGGCACGGATGCCCGCTTCACTCTCCCACCGGGCATCACAGACCTCGGTGGTCTGCAGCGTCAGAGTGTCCAGATCGGCCTCAACCTCACCCAGCCAGATGTCAATGTAGAACTCTGAACGGCGAAGGCGATCCAGGAGTATGGGCTCGTTTACCAGGGTCAACCCCAGTTCCTCCTGTGTTTCGCGGCGGGCGGCATCCATGCTCGCCTCCCCCGATGACACACAGCCGCCGGTGGTCGCCCACAACCCGGCCCAGGGGGTCTTCTGCGGGGACCGGCGTTGGATGAGAAACTGACCGGCACGGTTGCGAATCCAGACGTGGACGGAAAAAAAGTATTCATCGGGGGCCAGCATTGTACCACGGGGCACGGTGCGGCCCGTCAGCCGCCCGTCCCCGTCATAGATGTCCAGCAGTTCCATATTACAGCACGGTCTTTAGCACATAGTCCTGCGTGCCCAAACCATAGCTCTCCAGCGCCTCCAGCTGCACGAAGGGGTTCTTGCCGTGCAGGCGCTCAAACAGATGGCCTTCTCCGGTCATCTCGTGCCCCTGGGGGATGCCCTGAGGGATGAGGTTCTCCATCTTCACCGCGTCGATGGAGGCCCGCTCCACCGCCACGATGTCACCCGACGCCATGATACCGATGTCCGGCACCAGCGAGGGCGTCGTGAGACCCCAGCAGTCACAGAGGGCCGTGATGTTGGTGAGCACGTTGATGAAGTAGGTGTGCCCCGGCGCAAAGCGATCGAGCACCGTCTTGGTGCACAGGGCCATGCCCTGCTGGAAGTCACGGTAGGCATTGTTGGTCATGGTGATGGCCTCGGTGGGGCAAACCTTGACGCAGTGCTGGCAGAACGTGCAGTGGTGGTAGTTGACCTCGTACTTGCCGTCCTCATCAAAGCGGTTTGCATTGTGGTTGCAGGCCTCGATGCAACGACCGCACTGGACGCACAGATCTTCGTTCCACTTCTGTCCACCCTCCAGGGCGTGAATCTCCCCACGGGTGCGGTCCGTGACGCAGCCCATGGCGATGTTCTTGCAGGCGCCGCCATAACCGCATGCGCCATGGCCCTTGACGTGGGAAAAGTCGATCATCACATCGGCGTCGTAGATGTGACCGGCGATGTCCACATGGCGGAAGGTCTTGTACTCCACTTCCACCGGGTAGAAATACTTGCCAAAGAAACCGCAATCGTCGATGACCGGGCAGCCCAGAATCTCCTCCGTGTAGCCGCGATCCTGGGGATGGCGGTGGAACACCCCGTGATCGGTGAGAAAGCAGGTGCCGCCCCACCCCTTGATCTTGGCAACCAGCTTGCGCACAAACACCGGAGAGATCGTGCTGAACGAGATATTGCTGCCCACGTGGAACTTAATGGCAACCGTCTTGCCGGCCACAATAGCAGCCAACCCCGACTGATCCAACAGCCGATCGAACCGGGCGGGAAGGGTTTGATCCGCTTCATAGGCCTGATAGGCCATGGGTGCAAAGAGTACCTGGGACGACATGGCGATTCCTCCTGTGTGGTTGTTCTATACGAGTTTCAGTGTAACGCAACCGGCGAGCAGGGGCAACCCCAAACGCTGGAGGTGTATAGACGAAAAAATACGCCGCATCCTTGCACAAAACGGGAGTAGTAACGTTTTGGCAATGGATGCGGTAAGAACGGAAACGGTTTCACATTGTGTAAAAATCCTAGCATGCTAGTCGTTTGCTGTCAATGCACCTTTGGACAGTATCTGACAAAAAGCAGCAATATAATCCAAAAATTGCACAAAATTTCATTCCAGTTACTCAATACAAAAAAGCCGGGGAGTCCGTTCTTCGCGGCCTCCCCTGCTGTTGTTTGGCGAACGCCGTCAGCGGCTGACCTTGAACTGACGATACCCCTTGACGCCGCCAGCCTTGATGACCACGCGGTAGGTGCCGGCCGAAACGAGCTTTCCGTCGTCGTTGCGGCCGTCCCACGCCAGATCGGTGGCACCGGCCTGTTGGTTTGCTGCCGTCCACAGCGTGCGGACGGTCTTACCCTTGCTATTGACAATGGAAACACGCACGTCGCTGAGCTCGGACCACTTGGCACGGATGACCATCTGGTTGTGGCCGTTAGCCTTGAGGTTATAGGTGGAGAGTTTACTCACGTAAACGGTCGTCTTGCGAAGGATCTTCACATCGATGGTCTTGGCTGTGCCGCTCTTCCCGTCATAGGTGGGCGAGATGCGCAGTGTGTAGCCGCCAGACGCCAGCGCGTCGCCATCCACCTTCCCATCCCACTGCCAAGTGTGGGAGCCGGCCTTCTGCTTGCCGGAGTACAGCGTCTTCCAACCGGGGGCGCCTTTCTTCTGCACCTGAATCTTCACCTTGGCCGCGAAGGAGAGGGTGTAGGAGACCGTCATGCGGTTGGTGCCGCCCGGTGACAGCGCCGGTACGCCATTCTCAGTGGGCTTGGCACTGGCGCTCTTTAGGAGCGCATCGCGCTTGATGGTCAGGGTATAGGTGCGCTTGGTTCCGTTCTGCGCGGTCACCGCCACTTTGTCCGTCAGCGATTTGCCAACGGCAAGCCGTACCGTGTCATAACTGGCTCTGCCGTTGGCCACACCGTTGTAGGTATAGGCGGCTCCATATCCCGCCAGCACTGGCTGAATGGTCAGCACTTCGGTCTCCGGCACGGTGATGGTGTAGGCGGTCTTGGCAGAGGACAGGGCCGGTGAGACCTTTGCCCCCGCTGAGAGACCCAAGCTCTTGAACGCCGTGTTGGCGGACTTGGAGCGTACAATCTTCACCGGGTAGGTTTTGCTCTGCCCATTGCAGCGAACGGTGATGGTGGCGCTGGCCGAGTCACCGGGGTTTTTCAACTGGAACAGCTTGCCAACCCCATCGAGGTAGTCCTTGCCGTCGATCTGGTAGGTGGCGTCGCGGTAGGCCGGCGCGGGCACCAGGTAGCAGGTGGCACTCCCCTCACCCATTGTCACCGTGACGGACGACTGGGTAAGGCTGACCTTACCCGCGGTGGAATACACACCGGCCAACGCTGTGCTGGGCTGGGGCACCGAGCCGCGCAGGGTGAACAGAAGCGCCAGGTCGTCAGGCGCGTCGGCCACCGGCACGCCAAGCTGGTAATCGTCAACAGAGCCGTAGCCGCAAACCCGGTTTTGGTCGTCACGGGCAAACACGGCATACCCCGTTGCCCCCATGTCCACCACGTTGACATTGTGGTCATCGTAATAATCCACCTTGGTGAGGGTCTTTACCTTCTTGCTGTGGCCCAAGCCGAATTGCCCCAGGCTGTTGTCGCCGCAGACGTAAACACCGCCTTCGGCCAGCACCATGGTCTCCCCCGCCTGGGCGAAAATCGCCTTTACTGCACCCATGCCGGAAGGCAGCTGCATAGAAGTGGGCTTGGCCTTATCATCGGTGGAGCCATTGCCAAGCTGCCCTTGCTCCCCAGTTCCCCAGGCATAGAGAGTGCCAGTATCGGTGAGTGCCACCACATGGGCCGCGCCGGTGGAGATGTGCCCAACCGTACCGGTCAGAGCGACCTTCTTGGGATTGGCCGTCAAATAGCCTTCGCTTTCGTAGTCCTCCCCGTCGTCCCAGGCGTAGAGCGCGCCTTCATCAGTCAGCGCGTAGCAGGTGGCTTCCTCTTCTATGCCTTCGACAATACCAACCTCCCGCGCACTGTGCGCACCGGAGGGCAGCGAGACACGGGTCAGCTCGTCCTCAGCGAGGTTGATCTGGTACACGTCACCTGTCATCGTTAGAACCAGCGGCCGCGCGTACATGCTGGCAACGATCTGGCGAACCTCTTTTCCGTCCAGGCAGCTGAGCCTTGTGGGCACCTGGGCGAACAAGGATTCGGCGGACATCTGCACGCCCCACCAATAATACCCGGAGGAATAGCGAGCAAAGTAGCAATCCTCCCCAGCCCACAGGGCGGAGGCAGTGTCATTGCCGGGCATGTAGACGGGCGTGGGCTGCTCGGTCATATCCAGAATCGTACCGTTGCCCAGCTCGCCCATAATACCAATGCCCCAGGTCAGCACATTGCCGTAGCCATCTAGCTGGGCGCTGCTGGTCAATGCGTGGGCGGTCACCGGCTCAGCCACTGTGATGTTGGACAGCATCGAACGCTCGGCATGGAGAGCGAAGCCGTAGCCCTTGGCCTTTGCATTGCGCACCACAAGTACGTAGGTCTTGCCCGCTTCCAATATGACGGAGAAGCGGGACTCCCGATTGCCCTGCAGCAGGTCCTCCAGGTCGCCCGTGCCGTCCCAATCCTCCAGGTCATCCATGGAGAAGCCATCGTCGTAGTCGTCGCTCTGGCCCACCAGGCGGTAGCCGGTGTCGATGACCATGGCGAAGGGATCGTTGTTCTTGGTGAGTTCGGGGTAGGTTTCGCTCTCCAGCGAAGCCGTCGTCTCGAAGGTCCACTTCTCGGGCTTGGAGCCCACGGTGATCTTGTAGAGCGTGGGAGCGCCTTTTGCGTTGGTCAGCGGGTCCTTATCCAGCACGCCGGAGGCCCCCACCGACAGCGCGGACAGGCCGGACGTGCTGACCTTCATGTCATCGGCGGAAACCATCTTGCAGGTGTAGGCGCTCTTCTGGTCGCCAGTGGTCACCAGCAGGTAGGACTTGCCCGCCAGCAGCTGTGCCCGTAGCAGGTAGTTCTGATCCACGTAGTTGTCACCAGTGGACAAGTAGGACGTCTGGTTGCCATCGAGCAGCATGGCGGCCGTATCGGCCGTGCCGGAGGATGCCACTACGTACTCGCCGTCGGCATCGGGCTCAATGACACGGGCGTTGTAGGCCGTGCTCTTATCAAAGGTCATCGTCGCACCCGTGGAGACCGGCGCGGTCAGCCGGGCGGTGAAGGACACATTTTTAGCAGCGCTCTTCTCGTCGCTGAGGCTCACATCCAGCCGGTAGGTTTTGTCCTTCTGCACCACGCAGGGAAGGAAGATCTCGCACAGGAGCCCGGGTGTCAGCGTGTCATCGGGGGACGTGGTGGGGTCCGCCGCCAATGCCGTAGCGTACAGCACGTAGCCCTCTTCGTCGGTCAGTTCCAGATACGCTGGTACATCGAGTTTGCCGTCCCCATTGGTGTCACCGTTGACAGTGACCGTCATCGCACCCGACAGGGTGGGCTGCAGGTAGAAGGTGTCCGCGGTCTCATAAGTAACTGCGGTGGCCTTGCCGGTGGCCACACCGTTGGTAAATGTCAGCGACGTGCCGGCACCTGTGACACCGCGCTTCAGCACCAGCGTGGCGCCGGGGGCAAACACCGGCGGGTCATCATCGTTTACCAAGCCCGCGTCACAGCCCAGCAGCAGCGCGTAGGTGCCGTCCAGCACTACGTTGCCCTTGGTGTCCTTGCCATCCCACACAACGGTGGTCGAACCGGTGCCGGTGACGGGCAGCTTTCGCACCAACAGGTCGTTGTCGACAAAATCCTTAGCAAAGGCAAGGGTTGAAGGGTCACGCCGGCAGATGTAGAGAGCGGCGTTCTTAGCGCTGGCGGGCACGTCAACAGCCACGGTGATGGCTGTGCTGGCAGCCCCGCTGGTGACCGCGGCGGGAATGTCCCCCCCGCCCAGCGACACCCGGGGACCGTTGACTGCCGACGAAGTGTGCTGGAACAACACCTCGTCGCCGTCAGCCGCCTGCACCTGCACCGTGGAGCCGGCCACCGCACCCTTGCAGTAGTAGGTCAGTTCGTCAGCGGTGATCTTCTCGTCGCTGTTGTAGTCGGCCAGCAGGCCGGTCTCTCCAAAGGTGGTGTGGAAGGTGACCTTGCCAACGCCAGCGATGAGCATACCGGTGAACTCACCGGAATACGCACCACTGCGTTGGGCCAGGTCAACCCCATCCATCGTGAACAGAGGCCCAAACAGGGCGTTGAAGGCAAATTCATAGGAATACTGATAGGCCGACGCGGCACTGACGACGGTATAGCCGCTGCCCGCCAGCGTCTGCTTGCCGCCGAAGGTCTTGCTCATGCTGACCTGAAAGAGCTCCTGCTGGGTCTGCCCGATGACGGGCTGAACGCGGCGCAAGGCGCTGGCAAAGCGTGGCTCGCCGGTGAGAACGCTGCCATTGACAAGGATGCTCTGCCCTGCCAGATCTTTAAGGGCCTTTGCGTCGCCAAGGGCATTCCGGAGCGCCTTGCCCGTGAGGACCTTCTTGTCCGCTTCCGCCTTTGAAGCCTTATCCACGAAACCGCCGGAGAAGCAGGAATCAAGCAGAACGACCTTGCGGCCGGGGACTGCGTCCAGCGCGGCCTTCAGTTCGCTCACACTCAGGAAGGCCAGATCGGTACCCACCAGCTGGGCCTGGCCATTGGCCACCGAACCATGCCCGCTGTAGTAAAAGTAGCTGACGTCATCGGCGTCCGCGCCGGCAAACGCCGCAGCAATCGCCTTTTTGATACCGCTCTTGGTCAGGTTGTTTTCCCGCTTGTTGTTGTCCGGGGCCATCGTCACGCCGTCAAAACTCATCTGCGCAAACAGCGCCTGCATGTGGGTGGCGTCATACTCCGGCGCCTCCAGCTCCGCACCGGCATACTGCGCGTTGCCGATGGACAGCGCCCGGTAGGTCACCGTCCCGTCGGACCCGGCTGCCAAGGCGACAGGGGCCGGCAATGCTGCCGTGAACAGGGTCAGCGCCAACAACGAGGCACAGACAAACGACAGTGCTCTTTTCATACATCCTCCTGCGGGGCGGAAGCCCCGGACATCCGAATGCATAAATATTACCATAAAAACATGAAACAAACAACGAAAAAGAGAATGAATGCAGTGGGCTACAGCGTATACTGCCCCGCCATACGAATGCGAACGTTTCCTTCCAGCAGAAGGGGGTTCTCGCCCTGCCCACCCACGAAAGTCAGCAGGTTTGGGCCGCGATACTCGCGGCCCTGCTCGATGATGAGCCGACCGCCCCGCCAAAGGCCCCGCATCAACAGGAACCGCGCCAACGCCCCGTTTGCCACGGGCGAGGCCGCCTCCTCCCACACGCCCAGGCGGGGAGAGAACACCCGCACCCGGTAATCGGACGAGGGACGGACGCGATCGGCGGTGCAGACAACGACTGAATCGAGCCGCTCCCGGTCGGCCAAGTCGGTCAGCCGCTCCACGTCAGGCTGCAGGTCGCACAGGGCTGCCGCCGTGTGCATGGGCACCAGCAGCACCCGGGCATCGCCCTCCAGCAGCGCCGGCCCCGTCTCCTCATCCAGCCGCAGCGGGTCCAGGTTGAGCGCACGCAACACGTCGTCGGGCCAGGCTAGCCCACGGCCCACAGTAAAGGGCGGCACGTCCAGCACCCAGCCGCCCGTGGGCAGCCTTTCAGCCCGGTGCAGCCGCTGGCCTATCCGCAGTGTCACAGTTCCGTTGGGCAGGCAGCCCTCGTCATCCAGCGCCGCCAATGCCGCGAACGCCGACGCCCCCCCAACCATCCGTTCGGCTGCCGGGGTGAAGCAGCGCACCGCGAGGCTATCCTTCATTGGTGTGGCGAAGCAGACCTCCTGCACAAAGCCCTTGAGCTCGTTGGCGACGGCCTGCATCTGACCCGCATGCAAGGCTTCCGCCCCCAAAAGCAGGCAGGCCGCCGGTGAACCGGCGGCCTGATCGGCCGCAAAGACGTCGGCCTTCCAAAAAAACAGCTTCATTAGTCGTGGCTCTCCTCCGCCAGCCTGTGACCAATCAGGCACCTGTCGCTGCTCAGGGCTTAATGCGATAGGTAACCGGTACGAATCGGTTTTGGCTTGATTCGCTGTACACGTAGGTCAGTATGATCTCATCGTCCTGGTTGGATGCGGCGATGTCGGCCTCTACGATGTCGGCCACCAGGGTGCTCTCGCCGCTCTGGGGGGTGTAGTGGTACAGCGCTTGGGTGTAGTTGTAGCTGGTCGGGTCGTCGGGGTTGCTGTTGGTGTTCTGGTAATACTTCGTGTAATATAGGGTATCTCCGTCGCTCGTCCACATCCATGCGCCGATGGCCGGGTCCTCGGCCACAACCTTTTCCTGCCCGTTGGTGGCGGAGTAGGTCTTGAGCACGATGGAGCTGTTTTCGTCGTCGGCGGTCTGGCTGACGATAGCCATCATACCGGTCTTTCGGTTCAGGTCAAACTCGGTGCCGTCGCACAGGCGAGTGATGTTCATGGACGCCGGATCGAGGCAGAAGATGCCGGACTTGCCCGCATTGTCGCTGCTCTGCGAGTAATACACCTTGCCGCCGTAGAAGCCAACGCTACCCTCGTTGAAGCTCTCCTCCACCAGGGTCTCGACCTTATCGGGAGCATCGTCGTCAGAGAGCTCATATTCCATGAGCTGGAGCATCTCCTGCTCACCGGTGATGGCGTACAGGCTATGGGCCTTGTCATCGGCCCCCCAGGCAAAATCGGCAGTGTCCACGCCAAAGCCCGAATCGGCCGCCGTAAACACTTCCTTGGTCTGGGAGTCGTAGATGTAGAGTGAGCGGTTGCGCTCCCCTTCCTCCAGGAAAGCGAGGTACCGGCCATCGTCGGAGAAGGCCGCCTTGATGATGGAGTTGTACTCAAACTCAGTCAGCTGGGTGGGCGCGCTGCTGCCCTCCTCGTTCATGTAGATCTTCTGGTAGGTGGTGACGACGCCTCCCTCCACTGTGGAGAGGAAGAAGGGCGTCACATAGACATAGGCCTTGCCGTCGGGCCGCCAGCACAACAGCTGCCCATTGGCAACCAGTACGTCGCCGGGTTTCTCCACTTCGTCCTGGCGGTACACCGGGGTGTTGGCATACTCCTGCAGCACGCCCTGGGTGTCATACTCCGGAAGTTGGTTGTTTTTGAGCGCCACCACCGTGGCCGCTTTTCCCTTCAGGTTCGCGAGGATCGGGTCGAGCACGTCAGTCTTGAATTTCTCGGCCTCCTCCTTGGTGCCAAAGGGCTCGGAGATCATCGTCACGTTGCTCTTGTCGCTGCACAGCGTCGGGCTCAGCCCCGCGTCCTCGGGGATTTCGCCGTCGGTGTACTCCTCAAAGGCGTCAACCACGGCGTAATAGTCGGTGTGCTCATCCTCCGGGATGGAACGCAGGTAGAGCATCAGGGTGTTGTCCTTCTCCACCATTTTGTAGGCGACGTCGTCCTTGAGGTTAATGAAGAGCCGGGTCGTGAAGTCGTCGTTCAGCGGCATCTGCTTGAAGACACCCATGATCGGCGTGTCCTGCATCTCATCGGCATACACCCGGTAATCCCAATAGGCCAGGCCGACGATGTCGATCTCCAGCCGGTCGAGACCCGGGTGCCACTTGGTGGTGTACTTGGGCACGCCGTTGGTGGCTTCTTCCGCCGTGCCCATCTGGAAGCTGCCGTATTTGAAGACCATCGTCAGAACGGTATCGGTCTGGGTCTTGGCAATGCTGATGTCACGCAGGTTGATGTACTGCATGTCCTTGCCGCCGGACACGCTCTGATCCGGGTTGTAATAGCCGCTGATCTTGGACTTGGGGCCGTCGCCATTCTCAGCCACGGCCACGCGGTTGCTGCCGCAGCCCGCCAGCAGCGCCGCCATCAAAAGCAGCACGGCCAGCCCTATCACATGAATTCTTCTCTTCGTCAAACCAATCCCCCCATCGTCAGCCGCGCATGGCCGCAGATATCCGCTCCGTCTCCGCATAGATGCGTTCCAAATCAAACCCGGGTAGCTTGCCATCTTCCATGAGGATACGGCCCGCCACCATCGTGAGGCGCACGTCGGCCGCACTGGCGGAGAACACGACGTTGGCCACCGGGTCGATGCTGGGGTGCATGGCCGGGCCGTCCGCTCTCATGAGCACGAGGTCGGCGGCCTTGCCAGCCTCCAGGCTCCCGGTCACGTCGTCGATGCCCAAGGCCCGCGCGCCGCCCAGTGTCGCCATCTTCAGCGCTTCATAGGCTGGCAGTGCCGTCGGGTCGTTTTCCTTGATCTTGGCACACAGGGCCGCCACACCCGCTTCCTCAAGCATATTCAGGTTGTTGTTGCTGCTGGGTCCGTCGGTGCCAAGGGCCACGTTGATGCCCCGGCGGCGCATGCGCTCCACCGGCGCGATGCCGCTGGCCAGCTTCATGTTGCTGCCGGGGTTGTGGGCCACGCTGACCCCACGGGCCAGTAGAATCTCCTCGTCCTCGGGCGTCACGGTGACGCAGTGCGCAGCCACCGTGGGCCGGTCAAAGAGACCCTTGCGATCCAGCCACACCGTGGGGCTGACCCCATGGCGGGTGTAGCAGCTCTCGGTTTCGGCCACCGTCTCCTGCAGGTGCACGTGAATGCCGCAATCAAGCTTGTGCGACAGCTCCACAATGCGCTCGATGGAATGGTCATTATTGGTATACTCGGCGTGAGGCGCCAACATGACCCGCAGGCGGCCATCGGCGGCGCCGTGGTAGTCGCGATAAAGCGCTTCACTCTCTGCCAGAGCCGTCGCAAAGTTCGGCGACACGCCGACGATGCCGCGGCTCAATACCGCGCGCAGGCCCGTCTCGTCCACCGCCCGGGCGACCTCGTCCATGAAGAAATACATGTCGAGGAAGGAGGTCGTGCCGCTCAAGAGCATCTCCGCCAGGCCAAGCATGGAGGCCCAGTAGCAGTTGCCGGCCACCAGCCGGTCCTCGGCGGGCCAGATCTTTTGCTCCAGCCAGTCCTGCAGGTTGAGGTCGCTGCCATAGCCCCGCAGCAGCGTCATGGCCAGGTGGGTGTGGGCGTTGACAAAGCCCGGCAGAACCGCGCCGCCCCGGGCATCGATGGTACGTTCCGGTACGAAGCCGTCGGGCAGGGCCCTCCCCTCGCCAACATGGAGGATCTTTCCATCGGAAACCGCGACCGACCCCTGGGCAATCACTCGGTCCCAAGTGTCCATCGTCAGGATGTGTGCGTTGTGGATGAGGATGTTCACAGTTCGTTCCTTCCGTTCCAGTAATCTTCCTGTTCGGGCGTCAGCCGGTCGATGGTGAGCCCCGACGCCGCCAGCCGCGCCTCAGCGACGGAGCGGTCCACCGAAGCAGGCACATCCCAGACGCGGGGCGCCAACTGGCCGCGGTTGCGCACCACATACTCGGCTGACAGCGCCTGCAGGGCAAAGCTCATGTCCATGATCTCGACCGGGTGGCCGTCGGCACAGGCCAGGTTGACGAGCCGCCCCTCGCCCAGCAGGCACAGGGTGCGGCCATCAGCCAGCACATAGCCCTGAATATTCGCCCGGGGTTCAGTCACCCGCACCGCCAGGGCGTTGAGGTCGTTCTTGTTGATCTCCACATCAAAATGCCCGGCGTTTGCCAGAATTGCGCCGTCCTTCATGCATTCCAGGTGCTCGCGGAGAATGACGTCACGGCAGCCGGTGACGGTGACAAACACATCGCCCAGCGGCGCGGCAGCGGCCATGGGCAGCACGCGGAAGCCGTCCATCTGGGCCTCCAACGCCTTCACCGGGTCAATCTCGGTCACGACGACCGAGGCCCCCATGCCCTTGGCACGCGAGGCCACACCCCGACCGCACCAGCCATAGCCGGCCACCACCACGGTCTTGCCGGCCACCAGCAGGTTCGTGGTGCGCATTATGCCATCCCACGCCGACTGGCCGGTGCCGTAGCGGTTGTCAAAGAGGTGTTTGCAGTCGGCGTCGTTGACGGAAATGACCGGATAACGAAGCTTGCCAGCTTCCTCCATGGCCCGCAGACGGCGAACGCCAGTCGTCGTTTCCTCGCAACCGCCCCACACATCCCCCAGCAGGCTGGCCCGGGGGCCATGCAGCAGGTTGGCCAGGTCGCCGCCGTCGTCAATGACGATGTTGGGGCCGATGTCCAGCGTACGGTTCAGGTGGTTTACATACTCCGTTTCACTGGCGCCATGCAAGGCATAGACAGGGAAGCCCATGTCCGCCAGCGCGGCAGCCACCTCGTCCTGGGTGGAGAGGGGGTTGCAGCCGGTCACGGCGATGTCTGCGCCACCCTCCCGCAGGGCGATGGCCAGGTTGGCCGTCTTGGCTTCCAGGTGGATGGACAGGGCAACACGCACCCCACGAAAAGGCTGCTCCCGCCGGAAGCGCGCCCGGATGTCGCCCAAGGCGGGCATGTAGGCGGCCGCCCAGTCGATGCGGCGGCGGCCCTCACCGGCCAGGGCGATGTCTCGAATCTCGTGAGGCATGGTGTATTCCTCCTGTGCGTGTAAGCGGGCCGGGATCACATGGTAATACCCGCATATGTGATTATATCATTTTTATCTGTGCATTTGACCCCAATGGATAAAAATACTCCATGTATTATAACATGGACGATCCCATTGCCCACGATGTTACGCTCTTAAAATTTCATAAAGGAGCGGCGGAGAGGTGACGGGACTGTCGCCAATAGCGATAGCCCCCTCCAGAACAGACAACGCCTCCTGCAGGCGCTTGCCGTCATTGAAATACACGGTAGCAAGCACATCGCCGGCGGCTACGGGGTCACCCAGCTCATGGTGCAGCACATAGCCCACCGCCGGGTCAATGCGGTCGGTCTTGGTGGCCCGGCCTGCCCCCAAAAGCTGTGCCGCCCGGCCCAGCTCCCGCACGTCCATCTGGCAGATGTTCCCAGTATTGGTACATCTCAGCTCTACCGTCTGCGCCCCGCAGTACAGCAGCTCCGGCTTGTCGGCAAAGGCCGGGTCCCCACCCAGCGCCACAGCCATGGCCCGCAGCCGCCGCAAGCCCTCCCCTGTGGCGAGCGCTTCGCGTACCCGGGTCTCGGCCTCCTGCAGGGAGGACGTTTGCCCAGCAAGCCACACCATCTCCGCCGCCAGCAGCACGGAAAGCTGGCAGAGCCTGCCGTCGCCGTGCTGGCCGGACAGGATCTCCACCGCCTCTGCCACCTCCAGGCCGTTGCCCACGGCCCGGCCCAGCGGCTGGTTCATGTCGGTGAGGTAGGCCACAACCTCCCGCCCGGCGGCCTTCCCCAAGTCCACCATGGCCTGGGCCAGGGCACGGCCTTCCGGAAGCCCGCCCAGGAACGACCCCGATCCCACCTTGCAGTCGAGCACGATGGCGTCGGCCCCGGCGGCCAGCTTCTTACTCATGATGGACGCGGCGATCAAAGGCAGGCTGTCCACCGTGCCGGTCACATCCCGCAGAGCGTAGAGCTTTTTGTCCGCCGGCGTCAGGTTGGCCGATTGCCCCACCACGGCCAAGCCCGTTTCCAGCACAATTTGCAAGAAGCGTTCGGTGTCCTGCTCCACCACAAGGCCCGGGATACTCTCCAGCTTATCCAGCGTGCCGCCGGTGTGCCCCAGGCCCCGGCCCGACATCTTGGCCACCGGCACCCCGCAGGCCGCGGCCAGCGGAACCGCCACAAGCGTGGTGGTGTCCCCCACCCCGCCGGTGGAGTGCTTGTCCACCTTCCGCCCCGGCAGGCTGGAGAGGTCCATTCGGTCGCCGGAGGCCGCCATTTCCTCGGTCAAGGCCGCCGTCTCCTCCGCCGTCATACCTGCGAACCACACCGCCATCAACCACGCCGAGGCCTGGTAGTCGGGGATCTCCCCCCGCGTGAAGCCATCGATAAACCAGGAAATCTCCCCGGTGGTCAGCGTCTGCCGCCGTTTCTTCTTCTCAATGATGTCCACTGCCCGCATAGCGGTTACTCCTCCGTTTTACTGAGCTGGCTCGCCAGCCAGTCGATGAGCAGGCCAGTCTCATCGGTCTCCCGCGCCACCCCCAGCATGACGATGCGCAGGTAATACTCCCTGTACTGCACAAACGTCGACCGGCCATTGCTCACGGCCTGCACATCGGCCACCGTTGCCACCGCCATGTCGGCGCCACCTGCCGCCTTGGAATACAGCCCTTCGCTGTCTGCCGGCGGCAGATACATCTCCAGATACACGAGTTTGGCCGGGCCGGAGGATTCCTCCCACGCCCAGACCACCCGCCCCGCCCGGTTGCTGCGCCGGTCACAGGCCAGCTTCATCGGCACACCGGTCAGGTCGCTCACCACCGAAAGCGGCAGGATGGCCTCCCGGTCCAGCGCCGAAGGCAAGATTCGGTCACTGGATGCACAGCCGGTCAGCACCACCGCAGCAAGCATCAGAAGAGCGAGGAGTTTCCTCATCGCACGCACCTCCCCCACGCTATGGGTATGGGGAAGAGTGGCTGGTCATGCCAGCCTTTCGCGTCTGGCTGGTCGTGCCGTTCCGGCACTGCTCGCCCATGCGACCTGGCCGCTGTTGCGGCAGACGCGATTTAGAGTGCTTGTATAATTTCGTCGTATCGCTCGCTGCACATGTCGCCAAACGATATCAAATGAATCGCTAGAGCGATTCGGATGAAAACACGTACTGCTCCTGCTGTTTTTCAGGATACGTTTAACCACGTCCGGGTTTTTACTGCCCGTCTTTACGCCTACTTCATTCTCGCCGGATGAACCGTCGGACGGCTCCGATTGCCGATCTTATACCAGCAAATACGCAAGCTGGAGCGTGGAGCCAGGTCACCAGTCAATACCGGCGGTCGATCTCCTCCCGCGCGATCTGCACCCAGCAGGCGATGCGCCAGGGCTCATTTTGCACGGTGTGTGTGTCCTTCATGATGAGCTCGACATTGCAACCCCGGGTCACCTCCAGCGTGCTGACAATATCAGCACGGGCGGCATCCTCCTGGAAACCGGCGCAGATGTGGGCCGGATTGGGCTTACGGCTGAACACGACCCGGCGGCCAAGAGCCTCCGCCATGGCGGGTTGGTTGCACCAGGGTGACACCGAAACCCGGCGCAGCCGGGGGATCTGCTCAATGTAGGCCATGCGTTCGTGTACCGGCTCACAGCAGCCATAGCAATTGAGGCCGAAACGCTCCAACAGCGGCAACTGATAAGGAAACACGAACTCGCCAAACATACGCGGTGACACGCCCACGGTCTCCTGCGACTCGGCAAAGCCCCAAAGCTGCCGGAAGGGCTGGCCGGGTACGGCTGGCAGGTCGTTGGTGTATGCCTGCCCCCCGGAGCCGGTGTATCCATCCCGGTCGTTGGGCACGATGAGGTCACCCTGGGCTGCATACCAATCGAGCATTTCTTCCTTGCTCTGGCGCAGGAAGGCCATCAGCCGGTGGAGCCCCTCGGGGTTATCCACCATCGCCAGAAAGAGCCCCTCCAGGCCAATGAGCCGGATGATGTCCGTCGTCATCCCGAGCGTCCAATAATCGAGCTCGGGGCGCAGCCGCACCTCCAGGATGCCGTCAAAGAGGTCGTGTGCCTCCCCCATGCGGCGGGCGGTTTCGGCCCGGTCGTGGGTGGGCTGGGGCAGTTTCAACTTCTCAAAATCCGAATCCAGGTCGGCGATGGGCGGCGTCCAGCGGTAACTGCCGCGGTCCTCGCCATAGGTGTAGGGTACCTCCACGCCATAACTGCCCAGGTCCACCGCCGGGCGCACGTACCAGCACCCCTCGTGGGCGGCGTCGTCGGCAATCGTCTCGATCCAGTAGAGCTTGCGCCGCAGCTCCAGCTCGTACTGCCGGGCTGTCTCGTCCTCACAGGTCAGGTCGGTCTCCCCTAGGAGTTCCGGCCAGCAGCCCTCGGGGAAGCACAGCACGATGGGCCGCCCCTCCTCCAGGTCGTTGTGGGCCGTCATGCGGCGGCGCTTCTCCTCCATGGCGGGGGAATGGGTGTGGTCGGCCACACGGCCGGCCAAGGTTCGCAGCGTCTCTCTCTCCTTGGCGTTCATGGTTCGTTGGCGGGGGTCACCCGCCTCTCCTTTCGCGGCAATGGATCGCGGTGATGGAATCGTCAGTGGGCGGCGAGGAAGGTCTCCACGTCCGCCCGGCGGCCAATGGAGGGCTGTGCCCCGGCCTTGGAGGCCGTCACGGCACCCGCGGCGGAGGCAAAGCGCAGAGCGTCGGCCATGGGCATGCCCTCAGCCATCGCCACCGCCAGGGCACCGGCAAAGGAATCGCCGGCAGCCGTGGCGTCCACCGCTGTGATGGGGAAGGCCGATACAAACAGCTCCTCGTCCCCACTGTAATAGCACCCCTTGGCCCCCAGGGTGATGAGCGCCGCCGGCGCACCCATGGCCCGCAGGCGGGCGGCTGCCTGCCGCGCCCAGC
>JAEYRA010000015.1 GCA_023409755.1 Bacillota bacterium | reverse complement strand
GGGTGCTCGGCCTCGTCAATTGTCTGCAGCACGGTGTGAAAATTCTCCAACTGGGTGCAGAAACACCCCCCGCCCAGGCCATAGGCCGGGAGGCCCTGAGACTGCAGATAGAGTGTGTCCACCAGCGCGGTGCCCCTGTCGTTGGTGACGACCGCGACACGGTGGCCCTCCCCCGCCAACCGACGGGCCAGCGCCAGAATGACCGTCGTCTTGCCTGCCCCCAGGAACCCGCCAATGACCATCAGCCGTTTCACGCTTCGCTCTCCTCCATCCATCGGGTCAGCTCCCGCAGGCTGGGGATGGACCCCGCCGTCATCTGCTCCCCTTTCAGGAAGATCGCCGGGAACTTGGGCAGCTCCAGCCCCGGGTAGTCCATCGCCGCGTTCGGGTCGTCATAGACAACCCACTCCAGCTCCAGCGCCGGCAACTCCTGCTGCACCCGCGCGAAAATCTCCCGCAGGGCCCCCTCCACAATATGGCAGGCCGAACAGAGCTGGCGGATGGTGACAACCGTCAGCGTCACAGCAATCCCTTCCCCCGCAGCGCCTGCTCAAAGGTCGCGCGCAGCTCGGCCACCTCGGGGATGATGCTAATGTAGCGGGTTTCGCCGTCCACCACGATCGTCGGGATGTTCTTGACCCCCAGGGCCAGCATGCAGCCGATGCCTTCTGGTGTCTTCACCTTATGTTCGGTCACCGTCAGCGCCGGCAAGTCCTTTGCGGCGGCGCGCACGGCCTCCATCATGTATTGGCAGGGGGCGCAGCTCTCGGAGTCCAGCGTGATGACGTCGACGGCCACCCCGGCCTGTGTGGGGTAGTCCGGCTTGTCATAGGCCACGACCTGTAACCCCTCAGCCTGATGGGTGGCCAGGAACTCGCCGTCCCGCCCATGGACATAGGCAGCGATGGCCTGCACGTTCACCGTCGGCGTGGCAAAGGGCATGTCGCAGCCGGGCGACAACACGAAGCCCCGTTTGCCGCCGATGGCACAGCAGTTGGCCGCGTCACGGATGTTGTCCGCCGGCGTGCCCAGCAGCATCGTCACCGTCAGCTGGATGTTGCCGCCCACCGAAACGCCGTAACGCTCGGCAATGTCCTTGACATACCCCAGGGGAATGTTCTCGTCGATGGACAGGTTGTGGGGATGGCAGCGGCACATTTCCTCAATGTTGCGCTTGGCGTTGCCGCACACAAAGAACGACGCCAACCCGCCCAGGTCACGGATGTGGTCAAAGACCGCCGTGGCCGCGGGCCGCACAAACTCGGCAAAGTTGTCGCTGGAAATCTGGCTCGTCATCGGGTCCACAATGGCGACGATGTCCACGCCGGCCTCCAGGTACCAGCCGGCCACGGTCTTGCACACCTCGGCGCAGAAGGACATGAGCTCGGTCACGCTGTCGGGGTCGTCCAGCATGTCGAAGAAGATGTCAGTCCCCCGCAGGTGCAGGCCCAGCGTAAAGGGGCCGGTCACCAGGCCATAGATGGCCATGCGGTCGCCCAGCTCGGCCACGATGCGGCGGGCAGCCTCCAGCACTACGGGGAAGCGGCCATCGCCCTTGCCCGGCACCCGCAGGGCTGAGCGATCGTTCGTCCCCTCCAGCGGGTGGGACATGACGGCCGGCGGATTCTCCGCCGAGAACTGCACCCGGCAGCCCAGGGCTTCGGCCTCCACCTGCAAATCAAAGAGCACCGGCAGTCCGTCGGGCTCATAGAGCTTATCAGCCAGCAGCGCGCCTCGCACAATCTGCGCGGCGTCCTTGAAATAGTCCTCAGCAGAAATATCCAACAGCTTTGCGGCGTGGCAACCCACAAAGGGCACCCATGGGATGCGTTCGACCTCTTGGCAGAGAATGGCGTTGCGTACCAGTTCTTTTCCGTTCATGGCAACCTCCCGTCCAACCTTGTGTTCAGTATACCGTTGAAATCCGGTCGGCAAACAGGGAAATGGTTGCGTTGTGGTGTACGCCCTTGCTCACCGTCAGAACACCTGACGCGCCTCCCCCACCGAAAGGAGGTAAAGCCAGCCGCTCTCCACCGGGGTGCCGGTGATGGTCTCCAGCGCTTGGCGGTAGACGGCGAGCTGCGGGCGGTAATGCTCCACCAGCGACTCCGCCGTCTGGGTGGCGTCCACGCGGTTGGTCTTGTAGTCCAACAGCACCCAGCGCCCCTCTTCCAGAAAGCAGCAGTCGATGATGCCCTGCACCAGGACGGGTTCCTCCTCGCCGGTATCCTTGGGGAACACGACCCTGGCGGGCAGGGAGAGGTTGAAAGGAACCTCCCGCTCCACCCGGGGGGAGGCCTGCATGCGCCGCACGAGGTCGCTCCTCAGATACCGCTCAATCCAGCCGAGGTTGATGAGCCCCGCCACGCCTTCGGGCAGCAGGCCCCGGGCTTCATAGTCAGCCAGGTGCCCGGGCACGTCCTCCATGGCAACATGCACCGGCAGCAACTGCAGCACCGTGTGGGCGAAAGTACCCAGCTCCGTGGCGCTGTACCGCCGGGTCTGCTCCAGGAAGAGCGGTCTGCGCTTGATCTCCGGCGCGGGCACCGGGCCCCGCCAGTTGCGCTTGCGGTCCAGCAGCGACGTCGCCGATACCTTGCTGGGCAGCGCGGCCACATCCCCCCAGGGGTAGTGCCAGGTCAAGTCACGCTCGATGTCCGGGGGCACTTCGTCGGGGAGGGCATCGAGCAGTTCTTCCACCCGCGCCTGCCGGTCACCGATGGACACAAAACGTCGTTCGATGCCCTCAGCCGCCACCACATCGATGCGCCAAAGCGGATCGTGGGGTGGCTGGGCCGCGCCGTCATCACCGGCGAGCAAGGCCTCCCCCGCCGGGCTGCGCAGGGCCATGGGGCCAAGCCAATCGAGCCAGCTTTGGTTGCCGCTGGCCAGCAGCTCCGCTGAAACCGGCAGCCGCCATTTGTTGAGTGCCGCGGGTAAATCACCTACCGTCGCCACCAGGATGAGCCGTTCCCGCGCACGGGTCAGTGCCACATAGAGGAGCCGCATTTCCTCGGAGCAATTCTCCCGATGGATGCGCCCCTGAATGGCCAGACGGGCCAGTGTGTTGCCGTAGGTGCGCTGGGCAGCATCGTGGAAGCGCGGACCCAGGCCCAGCGAGCCATGCAGCAGGAAGGGCTGCATGGTGTCCATCTGGTTGATCTGCTTGGAGAGGTTGGCCAAAATGACGATGGGGAACTCCAACCCCTTGGATTTGTGCACCGTTAGGATGCGCACGGCCTCCGTCTGGGTGCTGCCGGTGGCACGCTTGAGCTTGGAGCTCAGGCGTTCAAAGCGCAGCAGGAAATCTGCCAGTGTGCCCGGGAACCCGCGCCCCAGCAGTGCCGCTTGCCGCAGGTTGGCCTGGCGGCCATCGCCGCCGGGCAGTGTCGCCGCCCAATCCATCAGGTCGGAATCCTCACACACCTGCCAGATGAGCTTCTCCAGGTCACTGTGGCGGGCGAGGGCACGCCAGCTCTCCAACCGCTGTAGGAAGGCCTGCAGACGCTCAGCCAGCGCATCCTGCTGCCCGGCGGCGTAGGAGAGCACCGCCTGGGCAAAGCTGCCGTCACGGTACACGCCGCGCAGTTCCACCAGGTCCGCAAGCTCCAGCCCGCCCACCACCGAGGCAAGGCAGGCAATGAGATCCTCATCCCGCTGGGTGTTGTCAATGAGCCGCAGGCAGCTCATCAGCAGCTGAATCTCCAGCTGCTCCCCAAAGCCGCCCTCGCCCTCGGCCTCCGCCGGGATGCCGCAGCGGCGCAGCACATCGGTATAGACCCCCGCCACGCCGGAGACCGAGCGCAGCAGAATGACGATGTCAGATAAGCGCGTCGGGCGGAAAAGGCCCGCCTTGCCGTCCCACAGGGGTTGGCCCAGCTGGCGCTCGATGCGGGCGGCGATGACGGTCGCCTCGCGCTCCAACGAAATGAGCTCCTGCAGGCGGGTCAACTCCCGGTCACTGCGGCCGCCGTTGTCGATGAGGATGAACTCGTTGCCGTCCTCCGGCGAGGCGTCAGCATCCGATGGCGGAGCGGCAGCGCCGGCCACCAGCCGGTGGGGGCCGGCGTAATCAACATCACCCAGCCGCCGGCTCATCAGGCCGTCAAACAGGTAGTTGACCAGCGCCACCACCCGCGGCGCACTGCGGAAGTTCATCGCCAGGTCAATGCGCTGCTCACCGGGTGCCTCGGGCGTGCCGCAGCGCTCCAGCCGGTTGAGGAAGATGGCTGGCTCGGCCGCGCGGAAACGGTAAATGCCCTGCTTGACATCGCCCACGCAGAAGAAGCGGCCGGGGCGGGCCACCTGCCGCAGAATGGCGTCCTGAATGGGGCTGATGTCCTGGTATTCGTCCACGAACACGTAGTCGTAGGTCTCCCGTACCTCCTGCTGCACGGCCTCATCGGCCAGCACCTGCAGTGCCAGGTGCTCCAGGTCGTTGAAATCGAGCACGTTCTGGCGGCGCTTCTCCCTCGCAAAGGCTTCGTCGAACGTCTCCACCACCCGGCAGAGGGCGGCCATCTGGGGGGCGACGGCATGGGTGCGGGTCTCCAGCGCGGCACGCCCGGCCAGCAGCGGGTTCTTTTGGGCGGTGTCCACCGCCTTCTTGGCGGCGTTGCGCAGGCTCTGTACCGCGGCCTTGCGCTCGCCATCCACCCCGCCGCGGGCTGCCGGCAGGCGTCCAAACACACCGCCCAGGCTCTCCAACGGTGGCAGCGCACCGTCGTATTGCTCCAGCAGGGCGTTCAGCGCGGCCTGCTCTGCTTCCAGCTGGGGCAGGTATACCGCTGGCCCGCCGGGCAAGGCGCACTCCTGCAGGGCGGTATCCAGCAGGCTCGCAGCCAAGCGAAGGTTGTCCTCCACCCGCCGCACGAGTTCCCCATACCAGGGGGTGTCCTCCAACCGCGAAAAATCAAAGGCAGAGGCTTGGGCACGCAGCCAATCCAACGGATTCGGGTAGTTCTGAATGCGGTGGTAGAGCGTGGACACCAGTTCCGCCAGCCCTTCGCCATCCCGCCCGCCCCAGCAATCCGCCAGGTTGAGGAACGCGGGGGCCCCCACCTCAAAGCACTCCTCCATGACGTCGGTCAGCACCTCGTCCAGCAGGCTTTCGGTGACGTTCTCATCCTCCACCCGGAAGGTGGGCTCCAGCCCGATGAGGTGGTAATACTGACGAAGCAGTGTATCGCAAAACGAATGAAGGGTACCGATGGGCGCGCGATCCATGCGATTCAATTGCCGCTGTAGACGGCGGCTCTCGGGCCCGCCGGCAGCCGCTTCCTCCTGCACACGGCGGGCGATGCGCTCGCGCATCTCCGCCGCGGCGGCGCGGGTGAAGGTGGAGATGAGCATGCGTTCCACATCGGCCCCCTCGGCTACGATGAGCCGGCAGATGCGCTCCACCAGCACGGCCGTCTTGCCGGAGCCGGCCGCCGCCGCCACCACCAGGTTCCCCTCGCCCACCTCAATGGCGCTGCGCTGGTCAGCCGTCCATGCCATGATCATTCGCCTCCTTCGCCTGGTTCACTCTCTCCTGCACCTCGGCCTGGTTCAGCAACGGCCGGAATTGCCGGTTGGACCGCACGTCGATGCGGCACAGCGCCCGGTACCCGCACCGGTCACAGGCGATCTCCTTGCCATCACGCCAGGGGTACACCGCCACCCGGCCGCCGCGCATGGCAGTGAGCGCCTGCTGGGCATTCTCCACCACCAGGCCGAGCACCGCCGAAGCGTCGTCCGCCGGCAGTACACCGGTGTTCTTCTTGGCGCGGAAGTTGATGTTATAAAGACTGGACGACGTGCCATCGGTGAGGTCGCTGTCCATGGCTTGCAGCACGCTGCGGTCCTCCAGACACCAACCCTTCAACTGCAGCTTGGCACGCATCTGCTGGTCGGCGTCGGTCTCGTCGTCGTCATTGACCCAGGGGTGGGACAGGGGGAAGAGATAGGCCGCCGCCGCCGTGCCCGGTGTGCCCCGGAACCGCGGCCAGGCAGTGCTGAGAGCATAAGCATAGAGCCAGGTCTGCACCTCCAGGCCGTTCACGGCATCCTCTACCGTCAGCGGCCGGGCCGAGCTCTTGTAGTCGATGACGCGGAAGTACTCAAACCCCTCGGCGGGCAGGATGTCCAACCGGTCCACCCGCCCTTCGAGGTAAACAACCGACCCATTGGGTAGGCGCAGCGGCGCCGCGGGGATGCCGCCCCGGCCAAAGCGCACCTCCTGCCCAAAGGAACGGAACTGCCCCTGGGCCATCTGCCGGCGGTAGGTATCGGCGGCCATTTCTGCAATCTGCCGCAGATTGCCGCCCGTCCACCGGAGCCGGGCGCTGTCGTTGAGAAGGCCATACTGAAACTCCTGCTGCAGGGCGGCGGCCTCCTGCCCCATGGCGGTGCGCACCTCGTCCTCAGTGGCGTCGGCGAGGTTAATGTGCTCGGCCTGCATGCGCTGGCCAAAGCGCTCCATGGCCTGATGAAGGAAGTTGCCCACCTCGGTGATGGGCACCCCATATTCCCGCCAGGGCACGGGCCGCAGGCCGTGGGTCACAAAGTGCTGGAACGGGCAGTTGCCGAACGTCTCCAGCTGGCTGGCTGAGATGCGCGACCCCGCGGAGAAGAGCGCCCCTGCCGCCGGAATGGTGTCGTCCTCCGCCAGCCCCTGGCGGAAGAGACGCAGCACCCGCTCGGTATCCTCCCGGCGGGTGGGTTCCCGCAGGTGCCAAAGAAGACTGGCCTGCTGGGGCGCCGCCGGTTCCTGGCCCGCGCACTGGGCCGCCAGCAGGGCCGAGAGCCGGTGCCGGAATCCGTTGGCGTCGGCCGTGGCGGCGATGCGATCGGCAGCCAGGGGCACCTCCTCTTCCTTGGTGCCCAGCAGCTCCAGCATACGCACCAGCAGCCGGTCGCGCTCCACCTCCGCACCATCGGGCCCCAGGCGCGACCAGCTGACGTACAGCCCCCGTGCCCCCTTGGTGACGGCCTGATAGACGGCAAAACGGCGTTGCGAGTCCCGCAGGTCAGAGTCGCGCCCCACCTCCAGCCCGGCGGTTTTCAACTCGTCAATGTCACGGCTGGTGAAGGGTCCGCGCACCTCGGCCGCGCCGGAGAGTGCGCCGTTGCAAGCCCCTAACAGCAGCAGGTGCTGCAGGCCGCTGTATTTGGAGCGGCTGATGCTGCCCACCTGTACCTGGTCGACGCCGGTGGGCAGGATGCCGATCTCAATGGCCTCAAAGCCGCTGCGCAGCACGTCGGAGAGTTCCTCCACCGTCAGCGGATCGTTGCCCAGCAGCTCACACAGTTCATCCAGCACGTCCATGACGCTGTTCCACACGTGACCGGTGACGGCGGCCTCCTCCAGCAGACCCGCTTCACGCAGTGCCGCCGCCTGCTCATCAAGCAGCGTGTCGAAGCCCATGGAATCCAACAGAGCAAAGAGAGCCTCGGCCCACTTGCGCCCCGTGGGGTGCCCGCTGCCTGCCGCACGCCGCACGGTCTCCACCGCGTCTGTCACCGCCTGCCGGCAGCGATTGAGGGCGACGAGATCGAAGACGTCCTGCCCCCGGGTCCATGCCCTCTCCCACGCGCGGCGGCCCCGCTGGCCAAAGGCCGTCAGGTAGAGCTCCAACGCCTCGCCCGTCCGCTGGTCGAAGGGGAAGAAGCCGGCCTTCCACAGCCGCAGTACGTCGGCGGGGCGGTAATTGCGCTCCAGCACCTGCAGCAGCCCCAGCAAAAACTGCACCGCCGGGTGGCGGGCAATCTGCCGGCGGCTATCCACAAACACGGGGATGCGGTAACGCGCGAACACCCGGGCGATGACCGGGGCATAGGCATCGTGGTCGCCGCACTGGATGGCAATCTCCCGCCAGTGCAGGCCCTCCTGGCGTGCCAGGGTCAGCACATGGCAGGCCGCCGCCTCCACCTCCTCCTCCACGGTGTTGGCACGGCAGAACTGCACATCCCCCCGGCGGGGCTGCACATCGGTGCGCATGGCAAAGAGATTCTGCTCCAGGTGCGCCACATCGGGCGGCATAGGGGTCCGGCGCTGCGACCCATCCAGCGTCACCCGTTCCACCGGCAAGCCCATTGGCTCCACCAAGGCGGTCAGGCGCGCCATGTTGCGCTGGGCCGCCTGAAAGAGCTCATCGTCCTCCCCCGGCGCGGGGTCGGCGTCCATCACCAGCGTCACCGACTCCCCCACGGCCGCCAGGGCCGCCACCATGCGGCAGTTTTGGGCGGAGAGGTAGTCGAACCCATCAAAATAAAACCGGCAGCCAGCCAAAAAGGCCGCGCTGGCGATGCTGTCGATGAAGCTATTGAAGCGGCTCTCCCCATCGATGAAACGATGGCTCTGCAAAAAGGCGTCATACTGCCGATACAGAAGGGCGATGTCCCTCGCCTTGGCCTGCAGGGCACCTCGGGTGCGCTCGGCCGCCACGCCAATCTGGTCGGGCCCAATGTCAAAACGCCGGCACTCGGCAATGAGACGAACCATCTCCAGCGAGAAGCCGTGGTAGCCCAGCACAGCACGGTAGGCCTGCAGATCGCCGGCCACGGCGGCGGCGCTGGCACGCAGGGCCATGGCGAGACCGCTCTCGCCAATCTCCTTGGCACGCTCCTGCCGCACCTGGGAAAAGACCTCCTCCGCCAGTCGGGTGGGGCTGACGACCCGCACCTGCATGAGCCCCGGGGCCCCCAGTGCCGTCATCAGCTCCTTCTCCGTGTGCAGGGTGTACTGCTCCGGCACCACGAGGTAGACCGGCCGCCCGCCGGCTGAGAGCCCAGCGGCAATGTCGCCATACACCCATGCCGACTTCCCCGCGCCGGCGCGGCCCACCACAAAGCGCAGTCCCATCCTCACACCTCCTGACAAAAAGACCCGGGCTGCCCCGGGAAATTTCGTTGCTGCATGTATAAAACTGTTAGGGTTGGGGACAATTCCTACTGCAGGAAGCGGCGGGGCAGTCGCGCCCTTGCAGGAGATTCTCCGCATCGTTCTTCCTTCAAAATTCTCCTCTCCCCAACAGCCGGGGCCTTTGGCTCCGGCTCCCCTTTTGCCCGGGAACCAAAGGATGAACCAAGTGCGCCTGCTGCAAAGCGGGCGCTTCGTTCTTTCCTACCGCACCACGCGGCGGGGAGGCCGCTGACGCTTGGCCTTGGCCTGCTCCTCCCGCACCAGGCGAGCCTTACGGTTCTTGCCCCGCTCGATGATGGTCTCCGTCCGGCGCTGCTTGGCCGGGCCGCTGCGGTAGCCAAAGCCCGCCACCAGTGCATAGACCACCGGGAACACCAGGAAGAGTGCGGGCTGCAGACCGCTCAGGGTGTTAAGCACCTGCTGGTAGGGCACATTCCAGATGGCCAGCGCAAGGGTGAGAATGTCCTGAAGCTGCCCGGCGGAAACTAACGCAACTACGGTAAGCAGCAGGGCAGGCAACTCTGCCAAGAACCCAGCAACAAAGCCCATCCAACTTTGGTACAGCTTTCCATCTTCCCCCTGGGGGACATAGTTCTCATCCTGCTCCATTCGTCGGGCAATGATTTTGTCCTTCTGCACATCCTTTTGCCCAGCGTTGGCGGCGTCGTACCACACCAACAACCACAAGCCCGCGGCAAAGAACGCCGTGATGCACCACAGGTACACTGCATTGGTGGAAATGCCGAAGAGCCCCGGCATAATGAAGAACGTCAGCAACGTCATGAGGGCATGGACGGACAGAAGCTTGAAGGCGAATTTCGCCAGTCGTTTCGTCATGGGTGTTCCTCCCCCTTATGGCAGACGATCGTCTCCGTCTCGGTCACGATGCAGTCTACCGGCAGATCCCAGGGTTGCTGGGGTACGCTGATGTAGACCTGAAAACCATAGGCCGGCGCGATGGTGGCGGGGCACAACGGCAACGACCGCAGAAAACGGTCATAGTAGCCTGCGCCGTAGCCAATGCGCGCGCCGTTGCGGCCGTAAGCCGCCCCTGGCATGATGATAACAGAATCCGACCCGGGTACACAACGGTTCTCCGGTACCAATTTTGGCTCCGGAATGCCCCAGAGGCCGGGTTCCACGTCGGTGTCCAGATAGCGAATGCAATAGAACTCCAGGTCGTTGCCAACGCACCGGGGAATGGCGCAAGCCTTGCCCTGCTTGAGGGCCTGCCGCAGCAGTGGCAGCACATCAACTTCCCCCCGCACGGGCATATAGAAGAGCACGACGCCGGCGGTGGCAAAGGCTGGCAATTCCTCAATGCGCCCGCAGATCTGCCGGGAGAGATGCGCTCGCTCCCCCGCTGTCAGTACCGCCCGGCGCTCCAGCACTTCCGCACGGATGGCTGCCTTCTCCCCCTGCCGCTCATTCATCGCGGTACACCCGTTTGACCCGTTCGCCGATGGTCGTGATGATCTCATAGTTGATGGTATCCACACAGGCGGCCAGTTCCTCGGTGGTGATGACCTCGTTACCCTGCCGGCCGATGAGCACGGCCTCGTCGCCCACGGTCACGCCGTCAATGCCGGTGATGTCCACCATGCAATGATCCATGCACACCCGCCCGACCACCGGCACCCGCCGGCCATGAATCAACGCCTCCGCCCGGTTGCCAAAGAGCCTGCGGTACCCGTCTGCATAGCCAACTGGCAGCGTGGCGATGACGTGCTGGCTCTCCGCCGTCCAGATGCGGCCGTAGCTCACGGTGTCGCCAGCCTCCACAGTCTTGGTCTGCACGACGTTGGTCTTCCAGCAGAGCGCCGGGCGAAGCTCGCCGACGGTGCCGCCATCGGGGTACATTCCATACATGGCAATGCCCAGCCTCACCATATCAAGCGTGGCAAAGGGGCAATCGAGAATGGCTCCGCTGTTACTGATGTGGCAGATGGGACGAATCCCCCGTGCCGTACACTGCTCCACGGCTTGCTGGAAGCGTTCATACTGTGCTTTGGTGAAGGATTTATCGGCAATCTCCGACACCGCGAAGTGGCTGAACAAGCCTTCCAGCAATACGTCGGGCGACTGGGCCACAGCGTCCAGCAGGGCATCGAGCTCGGCACCTGGCCGCACGCCCAGCCGGTTCATGCCCGTCTCCACCTTCACGTGGATCTTGACCTGCCGGCCCTGCTCCGTGCAGGCGGCCTGCAGGGCATTCACCATCTCGGTGGAGTAGACGGTCTGGGTCATGCCATTCTCCACGGTGATGGCCGCCAGCGACGGCAGCATGCCGCCCATGACCAGGATGGGAGCGGTGACACCGCGGTGCCGCAGCTCCGACCCTTCGTAGACGTCGGCCACCGCAAGGTAGGTTGCGCCAGCGTCCAAGGCGGCGTTGGCCACGGCCAGCAGCCCGTGGCCGTAGCCGTTGGCCTTGACCACGGCCATGATGGCCGTACCGACCGGCAGTGTCCGCCGCACGGTTGCAATGTTGTGCTTGATCGCCGAGAGATCGACGATGGCTTGGCTTCTGTGCAAGGCTTCCTCCTGAATGCTCAGCCCGCCGGGCTTGCCCGCGGGCCGTCAATGGCTGGTTAAGCCAGCTCGTCCTGCCCCAAGAGCGGGATGCCTGCGCCTTCCAGCACGGCGACCGCCTGGGTAACGTTGTCCGATTTAAAGAGAATGAGAGCGCTTTGGGATGACTTACGCACATAGGAGTAGAGATACTCCACCCCCACGCCAGCGTCGCTCAAAGGCCGCAGAGCGTGGGCCAGCCCGCCGGGGGCGTCGGGCACGGCGATGGCGATGAGATCGGCCACGTTGACGGCATAGCCCTCGTCCCGCAGTACTTTTAGCGCACGATCGGTGTCGTTGACCACAATGCGCAGAATGCCGAAGCTTGCCGTGTCAGCAATGGAGAGAGAGTAGAGGTCAACACCGGCCTGGCCCAGCGTCTCGGTAATGTGGGCCAGCTTCCCCCGGGAGTTCTCCAGAAAGACGGAGATTTGTTTGACCATGGTCCCATCCTTCCTTTCAGTCATAAACGCGTTTATCCCAGACGCGGCGGGCCTTGCCCTGGCTGCGTTCGATGGACTTGGGCTCCACCAGCTTCACCGTGACACCCACGCCCAACACCGACTCGATGTCGGCGGTGATGCGGTGACGCACTTCCTCGATCTTGCGCACCTCGTCGGAGAAGAGAGCCTCCGACATCTCCACCCACACCTCCATGGTGTCGAGCAGCCCCTGCCGCTCCACCACGATGAGGTAATGGGGCTCCACGGCGGCGTAGTTGGCAAGTACCCCCTCCACCTGCGTGGGGAAGACGTTGACGCCGCGGATGATGAGCATATCGTCGGACCGGCCCAGCACCCGCTGCATGCGCACATGGGTGCGGCCGCAGGCGCAGGGGGCATAGCTCAGGCTTGTCAGGTCCCGCGTGCGGTAGCGGATGACCGGGATGCCCTCCTTGGTGATGGTGGTGAACACCAGCTCGCCCTTGTCCCCCTCGGCCATGGGTTCACCGGTCGTGGGGTTGATGATCTCCGGAATGAAATGGTCCTCGAAGATGTGCAGGCCGTCCTGCTCCTGGCACTCAATGGCCACACCCGGGCCCATCACTTCCGACAGGCCGTAGATGTCCATCGCGCGGATGCCCAGGCGCTGCTCGATCTGCCGTCGCATGCCTTCCGTCCAGGGCTCGGCCCCAAAGACGCCGCACCGGAGCTTCAGATCGGCCAGCGGGATGCCTTCCTCGGCCAATGTCTCAGCCAGGTAGAGGGCATAGGAGGGCGTGCAGGCCAGCATGGTCGTGCCGAAGTCCTTCATGAGCATGACTTGCCTCTTGCTGTTGCCCCCGGAGATCGGGATGACCGTGGCACCCAGCCGCTCGGCCCCGCCGTGCACGCCCAAACCGCCGGTGAAGAGGCCGTAGCCGTAGGCGATCTGGATGACCGAGTGTTTGTCGCCGCCGGCGGCCACCAGGCACCGCGCGATGAGTTCATTCCAGGTATTCAGGTCACCCTGGGTGTAGCCCACCACCGTGGGTTTGCCCGTGGTGCCCGACGAGGCGTGAATGCGCACGATCTCGCTCTGGGGCACGGCGAAGAGCCCGAACGGGTAGTTGTCCCGCAGGTCCTGCTTGGTGGTGAAGGGCAGCAGACGGATGTCCTCCAGCGTGCGGATGTCTCCGGGCAGCACGCCGGCCTGCTGCATCTTGGCCCGGTAGAACGGCACATTCTGGTACACATGGTTGACGGTCTTCTTCAACCGGTCCAGTTTGAGCCTGTCCAGATCTTCCCGCTCCATACATTCGTAGGTGCTATTCCATACCATCGTTCTCCCTCTCTTCCCGCCCATAGACGAACGCTTTCCGGTTGACCTCCAGCGCCTTTGCCGGGACGCATGCCTCCAGCGCGTGCTGCCACAGGTCCTCCCCCAACCCCATGCGGCGGGAGAGCGCCCCCAGCAGCACCGTGTTGACGGCCCGGGAATCGCCGGCTTTCTGCGCCAAGGCCAGGCCATCAAGGGCCACGACCTCCACGCCGTCAGCCACCCCATCGCCCAAAGCGGCGGCGGGGTAGGCCTGCTTGCCCATGATGACCGGCATGGGCAGGATGCGCTGGTCATTGACCAACAGCAGCCCGCCGGTCCGCACGAAGTGGGCGAACCGCAGCGCTTCCAACCGTTCAAATGCCAGCAGCGCGTCGGCCTGTCCCGGCTCCACCACCGGCGAATACACCCGGTC
>JAEYRA010000188.1 GCA_023409755.1 Bacillota bacterium | reverse complement strand
CACCGGCGGCAATGTGGAGTAAAATAAACATCTGCCTGCGTTGTTGCGCTCACGCCGGCGGCGTCGATGGGTGGCCCTGTGCAATGTGACCCTGCGAACCATGTCAGGTCCGGAAGGAAGCAGCATTCAGCAGATCCGTCCATGTGCCGCAGGTCAGCCTCCCGGAGCCGCTTGCGTGAGCGGAGCAACGCCCGTCCCGGGCGGCCGATGGCCGGCCCGGTTTTTGCTGTGAATCCCCCAGATCAGAATAGAGGTGTGCCATGGCTCTCCAGCCCGCCCCAAAGGATGAGATTGCGCGTCGGCGAACGTTTGCGATCATCTCGCACCCAGACGCCGGCAAGACGACATTGACGGAAAAATTGCTGCTGTACGGCGGGGCCATTCACCTGGCCGGGTCGGTCAAGGCCCGCAAATCGAGCCGCCACGCCGTGTCTGATTGGATGGAGATTGAAAAGCAGCGCGGCATTTCTGTCACGTCCAGCGCCATGCTCTTTGATTATGAGGGTTATCGCATCAACATCCTGGATACCCCCGGGCACCAGGACTTCAGCGAGGATACGTTCCGCACGCTCATGGCGGCGGACAGTGCCGTCATGCTTATCGATGGCGCGCGTGGTGTGGAGCCGCAGACCATCAAGCTCTTCCACGTTTGCCGGATGCGGGGTATCCCCATCTTCACCTTCGTCAACAAAATGGATCGCGCCGCTCGTGACCCCTTCGACCTCATGAGTGAGATTGAGAGCGTGCTGGGCATCCACTGCACGCCGGTCAACTGGCCCATCGGCACCGAGGGGGACTTCAAAGGCGTCTACCACCGGGACCGCGACCGTGTTGAACTTTTCCTGGATGATGAAAAACATGGCTCCAACATCGTCCAGTCGGTGGAGGGCGACCCCCGTGACCCGGCGTTCTCCGCCCAACTGGGTGAATACCACACCAAAAAGCTGCTCGATGAGCTGGAGTTGCTGGAGGGTGCCGGCGAGGGCTTGGACCTGGCCCGGGTACGCAGCGGCCAGCTGAGCCCCATGTTCTTTGGCAGTGCCATGAACAACTTTGGCGTGCAGAGCTTTTTGGAGCGCTTCCTGGAGATGGCCCCGCCGCCGGCTGAGCGCCTGGTGGGGGAGGACCTCCTCGAACCGCAGGACCCCGAGTTCTCAGCTTTCATCTTCAAAATCCAGGCCAACATGAATCCGGCCCATCGGGATCGCATTGCCTTCGCACGCATCTGCTCCGGCCGGTTCGAGAAGGGCATGGAGGCCCTCATTGTGAACACCGACAAACGTATCAAACTGGCCCAGCCCCAGCAGATGATGGCCAGCTCCCGCGAGACGGTGGAGGAAGCCTGGCCCGGTGACATCATTGGCCTATTTGACCCCGGTGTCTTTCACCTGGGTGACACGCTGACCCAAGGGGCACGGTTCCAGTTTGACGGCATCCCCATGTTTGCGCCAGAGAATTTTGCCCGTGTGTCCTCGGTGGACACGATGAAGCGCAAGCAGTTTGTCAAAGGCATTCTGCAACTCTCGGAGGAAGGCGCGGTGCAGGTGTTCCGCCAAGACCACGTTGGACGTCAGGAGATCATCGTGGGCGTGGTGGGTGTACTGCAGTTTGACGTGCTGGCCTTCCGTTTGAAGGGCGAGTACGGCGTGGATCTGCGTACCGAACGGCTCAATTACCGCTTTGTGCGGTGGGTGAGCGGGGTGAGCGACCTCCATTCCCTCAACCTGACGAGCACCACCCTGCGGGCGGAGGACGCCGCAGGCCGCCCCGTACTGCTTTTTGAGAATGAGTGGTCCATCAGCTGGGCTGCCGAGCATAACAAAGGGCTGGAACTCACGGATACCGCCAGCCGTGTTTGGGCGACGGAGTGACCAATTTGTCTATATAAATCGTTCCACAAATGCCTTGCCACTGCCGGTCAATCGTGGAATAATGGGACTCATGTCGGCGGTGGCACCCGTGCCCGCGCCGCGGGGGAGGGAGGAGCCACTTGTTCGATCGTACAAAAATCTTCAACAAGGACATGAAGAGGGAGGTCATCCTTCTCTTCATTGCCATCGCATTCATTGGCCTATCCCAAGGGTTTTCAGAGAACATCTGGACAAATTTTTACAAGGTCATCGGCATGGAGACGACCCAGCGGACGCTGTTGGAACCCATCCGTGAGCTGCCGGGGCTCCTCATGATGTTCATCATCGCCGCGCTCTCGGTGCTGACGATTGGCCGCATGGGTGCGGTTGCCATGGCCACCCGTGCTGTTGGTTTGCTCAGCGTTGCCCTCCTCACACAGCAGTTCAACCCGGCATTCATGGCCTACATGGTCATCGTGAGCCTGGGTGATCACATCTTCATGCCGCTTCGCAATTCCATTGGCATCACCGTGGCAAACAGTGGCTACGAGGGCCGCGTCATCGGCATGATGGACGCGACATCAACGATCCTGTACACCCTGGCCAGTCTTCCCATTCTCTTCACGTTCAAGGGCCAAGCAAAAGGGGATTACACGATCTTCTTCATCCTGGCGGCCATCATGGCGTTCCTGGCTTCGGTTGCGCTCTTCTTCATGCGCACCCACCGCGGCAAGGAGAACATCACCAAGACCAAGCTGGTGTTCAAGAAGAAGTTTGCGCTCTATTACCTCATTAGCTTCGTCAGCGGCATGCGCAAGCAGATCTACATGGTCTTCGCACCCTGGCTGCTGGTGCAGACGTTCTCCCAGCCGGTGACGACGATGACGCTTTTGAACATCGTGGGTTCGGTCACCATCTTCTTCTTCAATCCCTTCATGGGTCACCTCATCGATAAATTTGGCGAGCGGAAACTACTGGTGGGCGGCGGCATCGGTGCGACGCTCATCTACGTGGCCTATGCCCTGCTGAGCAATCAGAGCGCCGCGAACGGGCTCATTGTTCTGCTGCTGCTGGCGCTGACTTACCTCGATCGCCTGACTCAATCGACACTGATGGGCCGGGATGTGTTTGTCAAGCACACGGCGGAGAGCAAGGACGAGATCATGCCCACGCTCTCGGTGGGTGTGAGCATGGATCACATCGCCAGCTTCATCGGTCCGGTGTTCGGCGGCATCCTGTGGACGACGCTGGGGGCCCAGTGGGTATTTGTGGCCGGTGCGGTCATCGCCGTCATCTTCACGGCGCTGTGCTGGCTGGTGCCAAAGAAGCAATTTGAACAGGCTGTTGAGACATCCGTCTGACTGATAAACTGATCACACAGGCCCAGCTGCCGCACGTCGGTGGCTGGGCCGTTTGTGTTTACGGGGCAGTTGCATTGCCGGGAGGTTTTGTTTATACTGTTTCTTGTTGGAAACGCCAGCAAATGCACAGTGGGGTAGAGATTCCGTGATCAGAATAGCGGTAGATGCCATGGGGGGCGACAACGCGCCGGAGGCCATCGTGGCCGGCGTGGTCAACGCCATCGCCCACAACGAGGATCTGCAGGTAACCCTTGTTGGCCCGGAGACGGTCATACGGCCCTTGCTGCCGGCTGAGGGGTGCGAGCGCATCACGCTGCTGCACGCCGAAGAGGTCATCCATGGCGAGGATGAGCCGCTGGTTGCCATTCGCAAGAAGCGCAAGGCCACCATGCTGGTGGCGCTCGATCTTCTCAAGGCCGGTGAGGTGGACGCCGCGGTATCCGCCGGCAACACCGGTGCCTTTATGAGCGGCGCACTCTTTTATGTCGGGCGCATCAAGGGCATCCAGCGGCCGGCGCTGGCCCCGCTTCTGCCCACCATGACCGGCTCAGCCCTGCTCATTGACTGCGGCGCCAACGCCGACTGCAAGCCGGAGTTCCTGCTGCAGTTTGGACAGATGGGCAGCATCTACATGCAGAAGGTAATGGGTGTGGCCCAGCCCCGGGTCGGGCTTCTCAACAATGGTGCTGAAGAGGACAAGGGCAGCGCCATGCACAGGGAGGCCCACCAGCTGCTGAAGGCATCGGGCCTGCGGTTCCACGGCAATGTGGAGGGCCGCGACGCTCTCGACGGCAATGTGGACGTCATCGTGGCCGATGGCTTCACGGGCAATGTCTTCCTCAAGGCGGCCGAAGGTGTTTCCCTGTTTCTGTTCGCCCTGCTCAAAGAGCAGCTGGGAGCCAATCTCAAACGCAAGCTGGGCACAGCGCTCGTCTACGACGGCCTGCGGGCGGTGAAGCGCAAACTCGACTACACCGAATACGGCGGCTCGCTGCTTCTGGGCATCGACGGCGTAGTAGTCAAAGCCCACGGCTCTTCCAACGCCAAGGCGTTCGAGAGCGCCCTCAGGCAGGCGATGGACGCCGTGCGCAAGGACGTCGTTGGTTCCATCCGTCAGTCATTGGAGCAATCCCTGCAACAGGATTCCTGAGTATAGTCATTGAAGGAGGATTTCCCCATGGTATTTGAAAAGGTGAAGCAGATCATCACCGAGCAGCTTGAGATCGACCCGGCCAAGATCACGATGGACGCAAAACTCAACGAGGACCTCAAGGCCGACTCGGTGGAGGTCGTTGGCATCATCATGAACCTGGAAGCCGAGTTTGGCATGGAGTTCCCCTATGAGGATCTGGAGAGCATCAAGACCGTTGGCGACGCGGTGCGCTACATCGAGGGGAAAGTGAAGTAACCGATGACACAGGGTTCGTCCACGCCGGACGTTGTTGCCCGGCTGGAAGGGAGCATCGGCTATTCCTTTGGCAATAAGGAACTGGCGAGGGAGGCATTGACGCATGCCTCCCAATCGCATGAACAGGGGGGCGCCTGCAACGAACGGCTGGAGTTCCTGGGCGATGCCGTGCTGGAGCTGGCCGTCAGCAGCCACCTCTTTGGGCGCTACCCCTCCTTTGACGAGGGGCGCTTGACGCGCATCCGTGCCGCCGTGGTGTCGGAGCCATCGCTGGCCGCGGTGGCGGCGGCACTGGGCCTGGGGTCGCTGCTCTTGATGGACAAAGGTGCCGAGCAGACTGGCGGCCGGGACAACCCGGCCATCCTCTCCGATGCGGTGGAGGCCGTCATCGGCGCGATTTACCTGGACGGCGGCATGGAGCCGGCCGTCGCTTTTATCCTGCCGCACCTTGCGGAGAGCATTGCCCGTGCGGCGTCAGCCGGGTTCCTGCGAGACAGCAAGACCCGTCTGCAGGAGTTCTTGCAGCGTAAGGGCGAGGTAAAAATCGAATACACGCTGGACGATACCAGCGGCCCGCCCCACGACCGGCTGTTCACCGTGACGGTACTGGCCGACGGCCAGGCCCTGGCCCAGGGCAGCGGGCGCAGCAAGAAGGATGCGCAGCAGGACGCCGCCGGGCGGGCATTGGCGCTGCTGCAGCAATCAGGGAACGAAAGCGAGAAGCGATAACGTGCGGCTCAAGAAACTGGAGATTTTCGGCTTCAAATCCTTTGCCGATAAAATAGAGATTGCCTTCGACCAGGGCATCACCGCCATCGTCGGCCCCAATGGCTCGGGCAAGAGCAACATCGGCGACGCCGTGCGCTGGGTGCTGGGCGAGCAGAACGCCCGGGTGCTGCGCGGCGGCCGCATGGAGGACATCATCTTCAACGGCACGGCCAAGCGCAAGCCCCTCTCGTATTGCGAGGTCAACCTGACCATCGACAACGAGGAGGGCTCCTTGCCCATTGCCTACAACGAGGTCACCGTCACCCGCCGGGTCTTCCGCTCGGGGGAGAGTGAGTACTACATCAACCGCCAAAGCTGCCGTCTGAAGGACATCGTGGATCTTTTCCGCGATACCGGCGTGGGCAAGGAAGGCTACTCCATCGTGGGCCAAGGGGAGATCGCCGCCATCATCAACAGCCGGCCCGAAGACCGCCGAGGCACCTTCCACGAGTCGGCGGGCATCATGAAGTTCCGCGTGCGCAAAGAGGAGGCCGAGCGACGCCTGGAGAACACCCGGGCAAACCTGACACGCCTCAACGACATCGCGGCCGAGGTAGGTGCCCAGCTGGAGCCCCTGCGCCGGCAGAGCGAGGATGCGCGGCTGTACCTGACGCTCAGCGAGGAGCTCAAGGATCTGGAAATCAACCAATATCTGGTGCAATACGACCACGTGAGCCAGCGCCTGCAGGCGTTGGAGGAACAGAAGGCCCAGGCCGCCACACGCTGTGAGGAGCAGGCCGCCGCCGTGGAGCGGCTGGAGGAAGCACTGCGCCGCCGCGGCGACCAGCAGGATACCCTGGAAGAACGCGGCAACGCCCTTCGTGATGAACTGGCGACCCTGGCGGCGGAGGAGCAGCGCTTGGCCGGTGAGCGCAACCTGACGCTGGAGCGCATCGCTACCCTGCACAGGGACGCCGACCGCATGACCGGCGAGAACGAAGCCGCCGCCGAGCATCGCCGTGCTTTGCTGGGCGAGCTGGCCACACTCACCGCTCAACTCACCGCCCAGCAGCAGGCCCTGAACGAGGGCCAGCGTGCCATTGCCGAGAGGGAAGAGGAGCTTGCCGCCATGGGTGAGAGGCTCCGGCAGGATGAAGAACAGGCGGAGGCCCAGAAGGCCGAGCTGATGGCGTCGCTCAATAAAATGGGCGACCTGCGCAGCGACTTGGCACGGCTGGACGCCATGGCGGAGAGTGTGCGCAACCGCCTGGGGCAGATGAACGACGCCCGGGAGAAGCTGGAACGTGAACTGACGCTGGTGACCGATGCCGCCGGTGAGATTGACGGAAGTCTCATTGCCCTGCGGGCACAATTGGAAGCCACCCGTGCCGAACGCAAAGGGGTGGAGGAGAGGGTGCGCGATCTGGCTGCCCGCCAGCGCGCCGCGGAGGAGACGACCGCCAAGGGCCGGGAGCGGCTGCAGAGCACCGTGACCCGCATCAACCTGTTAACGGCCATGAAGCGGGACTACGAGGGCTATACCGAGTCCGTCAAGCGCCTGCTGGTAGACTGCCGCAAGGACGATAAGCTCCACCCGCTGGTGGAGGGCGTCATCGGTGAGCTCATCGAAGCCCCGGCCGACCTCGTGCGGGCGGTGGAGATGGTGCTGGGCCCCGCCATGCAGAATATCGTGACCCCCGATGAGGACGCCGCCAAGCAGCTCATCAGCCACCTGCGGCGCATGAACTATGGCCGGGCCACCTTCCTGCCGGTCACGGCGGTGAGGGGCCGCAGCCTCAATGGTGCGGAGCAGCGGGTGACGGGCATGTCCGGCTGCATCGGTGTGGCCGCCGATTTGGTCAAGTTCGACCCCCGGTACCGTGACATCGTGCTGAGCCTTCTGGGCCGCACCGTCATTGCCGAGGACATGGACAGCGCCATCGCCATGGCCCGTGCCTGCGGTCACTCGCTGCGGTTTGTCACCCTGCAGGGTGACATCATCAACACCGGCGGCTCCATGACCGGCGGCAGCGTGCATTCGCGGTTCACCAGTCTCTTGGGCCGTTCGGCAGAGCTGGAGGAGCTGACCGCCCTTCGTGCCCGACTGGAGGGCGATCTGAAGACCCAGTCGGCCAGCGCTGCTGACATCCAAGCCCAAGGGGCCGAGGCCGCCCAGGCGTTGGAGCGGGCCTCCCGCGCCGCCCATGAGCTGGAACTGGACGTGACCCGTGAGCAGGAGCGCCGCAGCCGCGCCGCCCAGACTGAGGAGCGCGTCCGCACGTCACTTTCCCAACTGGAGGAGGAGCGCCAGCAGCTGGCGGATAACCTGCGTGACATCTCCGCCGAGCGGGCAGTGACCGAGAGCCGTCAGGGCGGCGAGGAACAGAGCAGCGCCGCCGTGCGGGAGGAGATCATTCGTATCCAGCGGCAGATCAACGACCAGCGGGAACAGTTCAACGACCTGCAGGAGACAGTAAACGGCCAGAAGATCGCCATGGCGACCGACACGCGCCATGCCGCTGCGTTGCAGGCCGATTGTCAGCGCATGGAGCGGGAGGCTGAGACGCTGGCCCGGCAGATGGCGGCCACCGAGGACGCCCTGGCCCACTGCCGGGAGAGCGCCGCCCAGGAGGAACAGGCATTGCGCACCGCCGAGGAGGGCGCTCCCGACGACCGCCGTGTGGCGGTGGAGGACGCCCTCAAAGCCCTGGAGGAGGAGCGGGCCGCCCTGCGCAGCCAGCGCACCGCCCAGGAGGAGGAGCTGGCCGCCTGCCGCCGCGCGCTGGACGAAGCCCGCGAGCAGCAGTACCGCCTGCAGAACCAGGGCAGCCGGGCCGAAGCCGACCTGGAGAACCTGCAGAACCGCATCTGGGACAATTACGAGCTGACCTACGCCATGGCCCAGGCCCTGCGGCGGGAGGATTTCGAGTCCTCCGGCGCAGGCAAGCGCATCGCTGAGATTCGCGAGCGCATCCGCGCTATGGGCACGGTCAACGTCAACGCCATCGAGGACTATGTGACCCTCAAAGACCGGTGGGAGGAATACGAACGCCAGACCGCCGATCTCGTGAAGGCCGAGGGCGACCTCATCGCCATCATCGCCGAGTTGTCTGAGAAGATGGAGAAGCGCTTCCGCGAGCAGTTCGCCCTTCTCAACGACTATTTCTCCAAAACCTTTGTGGAGATGTTTGGCGGCGGGCAGGCACGCCTGGTGCTGCAGAACGAGGGCGATCTGCTCAATTCCGGCGTCGAGATCGAAGCCCAGCCCCCGGGCAAGCAGCTGCAGTTGCTGTCGCTCCTCTCCGGTGGGGAGAAGGCGCTGACGGCCATCTCCCTGCTCTTTGCCATGCTGAAGCTCAATCCGTCGCCCTTCTGCGTGCTCGATGAAATCGAGGCTGCGCTGGACGACGTCAACGTCAAGCGTTTTGCGGATTACCTGAACGCCTACACCAATAAGACCCAGTTTGTGGTCGTCACACACCGCAAGGGCACGATGGAGGCCAGCAACGCCATTTATGGCGTGACGATGGAGGAGAAGGGCATTTCCACCCTGGTCTCTATGCGCATGGCAGATTATGTGGGTGGGGAGACTGACCGCGTGGGCTGACGCAATCAAAACGAACGGCCGGCTGACGGCCTAGGAGGAACATGGCGGAGAAGATTGGACTCTTTCAGCGGTTGAAGGAATCGCTGGGGAAAACCCGGTCGTCCATCCAGGGCCGGGTGGACGAGCTCATCAGCTATTACCGGGAGATCAACGACGAGTTCTTTGATGACCTCGAGGCGGCGCTCATCTCAAGCGACGTCGGCGCGGCGCTGTCTGCGGAGTTGGTGCAGAGCCTGCGGGAGCGGGTCAAGCGTGACCACGTGGGTGACCCGGAGCGCATCCGCGGCATGCTCAAGGACGAGATCAAGGCACGGCTGCAGGCCGGCCCCGCCGTGCAGGAGAGCTTTCCCACCGTCATCCTCATGGTGGGCGTCAACGGCACCGGCAAAACGACGACCAGCGCGAAACTCGCCAAGCTCTATAAGGACGATGGCAAGACCGTGATCCTCGCAGCGGCGGATACCTTCCGGGCCGCGGCCACTGAGCAGCTGCAGGAGTGGGGCCGCCGGGTGGATGTGCCGGTGCTCAGCCAGCAGCAGGGCAGCGACCCCGCCGCCGTGGTGTTCGACGCCATCCAGGCCGCCAAGGCACGCCGGGCCGATGTGCTCATCTGCGACACCGCCGGCCGCTTACAAAACAAGAAGAACCTGATGAACGAGCTGGAGAAAATTCAGCGCATCGTCGCGCGGGAGTACCCCGAAGCCCGCCGCGAAGCCTACCTCGTGCTGGATGCCACCACCGGCCAGAATGCCGTGGTGCAGGCACAGACCTTCGGCGAGGTCACGACCCTCACCGGTTTGGTGCTCACAAAGCTCGACGGCACCGCCAAGGGCGGCATCGTCATCGGCATCTCGGCCAGTATGGGCGTACCGGTGCGCTATGTCTGCACCGGTGAACAGGTGGACGACATCCAACCCTTCGAGGCGCAGAGCTTCGCCGACGCGCTCTTTGACGCTTGACAGCACCATCAAAACCAGTTATACTGCGGTGTAAAGTTTTTGAGCTTTACACCTTTTCTTTGGTGGAGCGACGATGGAAAAGAACGTTCGCATCGGTTGGCTGTTGGATTTCTACGGCGAGTTCCTGACTGAAAAGCAGCGGAATCTGCTGGAAATGCACGTCAACGACGACCTTTCGCTGGCGGAGATTGCCGAGCGAACGGGCATCACCCGGCAGGGGGTGCACGACGCCCTGCGTCGTGGCAGCGCCACGCTGGAGGATTGTGAAAGCAGGCTGGGCCTGCTGGAGCGAACCCGTACGATGCAGGAAGGATTGGCACAGACGCTGGCCTTCCTGGAGGGGCGGACATCGCTGGACAGCAAAGAAGTGAATGAATTGCGGGCAAGGCTACTGGCCCTGTCCGCCGCGTGGGAGGATACCAATGGCCTTTGAGGGGCTCTCGGATAAGCTGCAGGCGGTCTTCCGCAAGGTAACGGGCCGCGGCAAGCTCAATGAGGCGGACGTGCAGGCCGCCATGCGCGAGGTGCGTATGGCCCTGCTGGAAGCCGACGTCAACTTTGTTGTCGTCAAGAACTTCATCAAGCGCGTGACCGAGCGTGCCACCGGGCAGGCCGTATTGGAAAGCCTGACCCCCGGCCAGCAGGTCATTAAGATTGTCAACGACGAACTCACGGAGCTCATGGGGGCGACCCACGCCACACTGCGCTTCGGCTCCCGTGTGCCGGCGGTCATCATGCTCTGCGGCCTGCAGGGAGCGGGCAAAACGTCCATGGCGGGCAAGCTCGCCCTTTATCTGCGGAAGCGCCACGGTAAGAAGCCGCTGCTCGTCGCCTGTGACATCTACCGCCCGGCGGCCATCAAGCAATTGCAGGTTGTCGGTGCCTCAGTGGATACCCCGGTCTTTGAGCGGGGGCTGGAGAACCCGGTGGAGACGGCGAAGCTGGGCATCCAGCACGCCATTTCCCACGGCTGTGACGTCGTCATCCTCGATACGGCTGGCCGCCTGCACATTGATGAGGAACTGATGGGGGAGCTGGGGCAGATTAAGACCCTGACGACCCCGGATGAAATCCTGCTGGTGGTGGACGCCATGACCGGCCAGGACGCGGTGAACGTGGCCCAGTCCTTCAACGAGCGACTGGACCTGACCGGTGTGCTGCTCACCAAGGTGGACAGCGACACCCGCGGCGGCGCGGCTCTCTCGGTCAAGGCTGTCACCGGCAAGCCCATCAAGTTCTGCGGCGTCGGTGAAAAGGTCGAGGACTTCGAGCCCTTCCACCCCGATCGCATGGCCTCCCGCATCCTTGGCATGGGCGACATGCTCTCTTTGATTGAGAAGGCCCAGACCAACTTTGACGCCACCCAGGCCGAGAAGCTGGAGCGCCGTATCCGGGAGAATAAGTTTGACCTCGAGGATTTCCTCGATCAGTTTGAGCAGATGAAGAAGATGGGCTCCATCGGCGACGTGATGAAGATGATCCCCGGTATGGGCAAAATGAACATCAACGCCGACGATGTGGACACCAAGGAACTGGACCGTATGCAGGCAATCATCCGCTCCATGACGGTGGAGGAGCGCCGCAACCCCAACGTCCTCAACGCCAGCCGCCGCCGGCGCATTGCCCGGGGCAGCGGCACCCAGGTGCAGGACGTCAACCGCACCATCAAGCAGTTTGAGTCGGTGCAGCAGCTGATGAAACAGTTCTCCGGCGCGGGTGCCAAGAAGCTGCGTAACTTCAAAATGCCGTTCGGCAGGTAACAAACGTCAACCAGCCCCAAGGGGCTAGGGATATACAGCTAGGAATACAGGAGGGAACCACATGTCCGTCAAGATTCGTCTCAAGAGAATGGGCGCCAAGAAGAAGCCCTTTTACCGCGTCGTCGTGTCTGAGAGCAGCTCGCCCCGTGATGGCAGCTTCATCGAGGAGATCGGCTACTTCAACCCGCTGACCGAGCCGGCCGTGTTCCAGGTGAACGCGGAGAAGGCCGCCCAGTGGATTAAGAATGGCGCGCAGCCCACCGATACCGTCCGCGCGCTGCTGAAGAAGAACGGCATCATTGAGTAGTGAGGTGAGCCCGTGAAGCCTGAAGAACTGGTCAGCTACATCGCCCAGTCTCTGGTGGAGGATCCCGGTCAGGTATCCGTCAAGGTCAACGACAAGGACCGCACCGTCATTCTGGAGCTCAAGGTGGCCCCGGACGACATGGGCAGAGTCATTGGCAAACAAGGCCGCATCGCCAACGCCATCCGCACGGTGGTGAAGTCGGCTACCAGCAACAAGCGAAAGAAATACGTGGTAGACATCCTATGAAGTACGACACCGGCAACGCCGGCGACCGCCTTTTGGTGGGGGTCGTCGGCCGTGCCCGTGGGCTGAAAGGCCATGTCAGGGTCCGTCCTTATACGGACGACCCTGGCAGGTTTTTTGCTTTGAAGCGGGCTTTTTTAAAGGATGGCAATGGTTACCGAGAGGTCACCATTGCCGAGTGTGATGTCGTTGGTGAGGATGTCGTGCTGCGCTTTGCCCAGGCCCCCGACCGCACCGCGGCGGAAGCCTTGAACGGCATGGAGATCTACGTGGCCCGTGAGGATGCCGTCGACCTGCCCCCCGACGCCCATTTCATTGTGGATCTCATCGGCTGCGCGGTAGTGGATGAGCAGGGCAATGCCTACGGCACCCTGGCGGAGATTCTGCAGCACGGTTCAGCAGACGTCTACGTGGTGCGCGGCGGCCCCAAGGGGGAGATGCTCTTCCCCGCGCTCAAGGCCGTCATTTGCGCGGTGGACGTGACGGGCAAGCGCATTGTAGTCAATGCAGATCGATTGGGAGAGGTGGCTGTCTTTGCGGATTAGCATCCTGACCCTCTTCCCGGAGGTATTGGAGCCCTACCTCAACAGCAGCATACTGGGCCGCGCCCGCCAGGCGGGGCTGTTGGAGGTATTCCTTCACAACATCCGCGACTATTCCACCGACAAACACCACCGGGTGGACGACTATCCCTTTGGTGGCGGGGCCGGCATGGTCATGACCCCTCAGCCGATCTTTGACTGCATGGAAGCTGCTATTCAGAACCACCGGCAGCCCTGCACCCGCGTCTATCTCTCACCCCAGGGGGAGCGGCTGACGAACACCCTGGCGCGGGAGCTTTCCGAGCAGGAGGATCTCATTCTCCTGTGCGGCCACTATGAGGGGGTGGACCAGCGGGTACTGGATACCCTCATCGACCGGGAGATCTCCATCGGCGACTATGTACTGACCGGCGGGGAACTGCCGGCGCTGGTGACCCTCGATGCCCTCAGCCGGTTCATCCCCGGCGTTCTTGGCAACGAGGACGCCCACCAGGATGAGAGCTTTGAGGACGGGTTGCTGGAATACCCCCAATACACCCGCCCGGCCGAGTTCCGCGGCATGGCCGTGCCGGAGGTGCTGCTGGGCGGCCACCACGCGCGCATCACCGCCTGGCGGCGCGAGGAATCGCTACGGCGCACCCGGGAACGCAGGCCGGACCTGCTGGAGTAACATCCATTTCTTGACAATCAGACACCCTGGAAATACAATCGATGCGAGGTGTTGATAATGATCGATCCCATCGCGCTGCAGTTCAGCCTGTTCGGCTTGGACATTTCCATTCATTGGTATGGCATCATCATTGCTGTGGGCATGCTGCTGGCCATTGTGCTTGCCATGTACCGCGCCAAGCGGAGGGAGATCGATCCCGATTCCATCCTGGACTTGGCGCTGCTGGTCATCCCGCTGTCCATCATTTTTGCCCGGCTCTACTACGTCACGTTCATGTGGAACGAGATTTACGCCAATGGCCCATTCTGGAAGGTGTTCGCCGTGTGGGAGGGTGGCATGGCCATCTACGGCGGCGTCATCGGCGGCTTCCTGGGCGTGTGGGTCTATACGCTTCTCAACCGCAAGGTGAAGCTGATGACCTGGGCGGACCTGCTGGCCCCCTGTCTCATCCTGGGGCAGGCCATCGGCCGCTGGGGAAACTTCGTCAACCAGGAGGCTTACGGCTACGCCATCACCAACCCAGCCTGGCAGTGGTTCCCGGCGGCGGTCTTTATCTCCGCCGACACCCAGAACCCCTATCACATGGCCACGTTCTTCTATGAATCCATGTGGAATTTCCTGGTGTTTGCGTTCCTGCTTGTCTATGACGCCAAGGTCAAACACAAGAAGACCGGAGACATCTTCTGGTTCTATCTGCTGCTCTATGGCATCGGTCGCTTCGTCATTGAGGGCTTGCGTACCGATAGTCTCTACCTGGGCGGCAGTGACATCCGGATCTCCCAGTTGCTCAGCGGTATCCTGGTGGCTGCGGCGGCCATAGTGTTGGTGACCATCCACTTTTTCCAGGGCCGCAAGCCCAAAGAGCCCAAACCCCTTGCCCCGTTGGACGAGTCGTTGAAGCTGATGCGGGATGAGGACCGCGCCAACCTGCCAGAAGAGCTGGACGACGGTACCATCCAAACGGCCCCTGCGGGCATGGAACAGGCTGAGACAGAGACGGAACAACAATCGGTGGAGAACAACGGGGAAACAAGCGATTCCACGGCCGAATCAAACCATTGAGGAGAGGTGAGAGTATGAAACGAACCAGTTCCTTTGTGTGGGGCATCATCCTGCTGCTGGTCGGTATCCTGATGACGCTGAGTGAACTCAACATCGTAATCATCTCCCGTGCGCTGTACGCGCCTATCGTCATGCTGGCCATCGGCCTGATCTTCCATCTCTATTACTTTCTCAGCCACCGGGATAACGAGGGACTTCTGGTACCCGGCGGCATTCTGCTGACGTATGGCCTGCTTTTCCTGTTGGATGGGCTGAACATTGCCAAAGTATCCATGCTGTGGCCGCTGTTCATTCTGGGCCCGGCGCTGGGCCTCTTTGAGCTCTACGCCTTCAGCGGTGGCCGCACGGGTTCCATGATTCCTGTGTTCATCCTGACGGCCATCGGCGGTTCGTTCCTGTTGATGAACTTCGGCGTCGCGTCCTTTGAGGTCGTGCTGGCAGCGGTGCTCATCGTACTGGGTGTGGGCCTCATGGTCAATGCCTTTTACCGCAACGGCGGCAAACGTCAAAAGGGGTGGCAGGGCCAAACTGGTACGACCCAGACGCCCCCCCAGCAGGAGGCGCCGGCTTCCACCGCAGCCTCGAGTGAACAGGCTCCCTCCAACGAGAGCAACTACCAGCAGTAACGCACTGCGGCTAGCTCATAGACGTTTTACACCTGCCTTGCATACCCATGTGGTAGCAAGGCAGGTGTTTTTCATGACGCTGGGGCTGGCCCTTTCCGGTGGGGCTTTGCGTGGTGTTGCGCACATTGGTGTGTTGCAGGCTCTGCAAGAGGCCAACATTCCCATTCACATGATCTCCGGCTGCAGCGCCGGGTCACTCATTGCGGGCATCTACGCCTCCGGCATGCCGGTCTCCATGCTGCGAGAGCGTGCCCTGCGTCTGGACAACAACATCCTTGATCTCAACACCATGGGGGCGGCTCGCGCCATCGTGTCCCGTTTCACCGGTCAACGGGTGCGCATGACCGGCATCTTCCGCGGGGAGGCACTGAACAAACTGGCTTATGAGTTGACGGGCGGCTTGACACTCGACGAGATTCCCATGCCGCTGGCCATCGTGTCGCTCGACCTGCTTTCGGGCCAGGCGGTGTACTTCACCAACGGTGTGGTGAGCGGCAAGGATTGGGTGATCGAGCGGGAAACGCTGGCCGCCGATGCCATCAGTGCCAGTTCGGCCATTCCAGCAGTGTTTATGCCGCGGCAAATCGGCCCCTATCTGCTGGTGGATGGTGGTGCCGTCGATTCTGTGCCGTCGGCCATCCTGCGGGCCATGGGGGCGGATATTGTTGTGTCCGTCGACCTGGGCCAGCAGGAGCACCATGCCCAGCCGCCCAGCGACATTCTTGAGATCACCACCCGTTCCTACGACCTCATGTCTCGCAAGATGGTGGACTGCACCAACCGAAAGGCCACCTACACCATCTCTCCCCTAGTGGATGACATCGGCCTTTTCGATTTCACCCGCACGGAGGAATGCATCGAGCGCGGGTACGATGCGGCAAAAAAGGCCATTCCAACCTTGAAAGCGGCAATCTTAGGCGCGACGCCCCTGCGCCGTTCGACCGCAGCCGCGCGGGTGCGGTGATAGGCTAACCCCTAGGATTCACACAAAGGAGGACCCCATGGCATCGGGATTCAAAACAGCCGTACTGGGGCTGGACGCCAAACAGGTTGATGAGACCATTGCCCGCATGAAGCGGGAACACGAGGAAATTCTGGCGGAGAAGGATGAGCGGTTCGTGGATATGCGGGACCGCTGCAGCAAGCTGCAGGAGCAGCTTGAACGCTACCAGCGGCAGGAGCGCTCCATCGCCAGCGCCGTCATTGACGCCCATAACAAAGCTGCTGAAATTCTGGCCAGCGCCCAGCGGGAAGCCCAGGCCGAGCGGGAGCGTGCCCAGGCCCGCATCGATGAACTGCTGACCCAGGAGAGGGAGCTCAAAGCGCGTTTGGAGTCGGCCATCCAGCAGGAGAGGCGCGATCTGGACGAGCGGTGGGGGAGGATCCATGGCGACGGGGATCTGGCTCCGGCAGTGCGTGGCATGGCCCAAGCAAAGGCCACTCAGGAAGTAGCCCAGCCATTGGGGGCCTGACACGGGCAGAGGCATCACCTGAGAAACGTGAAAGCCGCCGGACGAGTCCGGCGGCTACTGTTACGTCAGAGGTTCACTCCGGCCTTTGCTTGCCGATAAAACAGATGCCCACCACATCAGGCCCGGCGTGGGTGCCAATGACCGGCCCCACAAACTGCAGGTAGCAGTGGCGGAAGGGCACATCCCGTAGCAGCGCCTCCTGCACTTCTAGCGCCTCCTCCAGGCAGTCACCGTGCAGCAGCACCACGTCGTTGTGTTCGGGGTCCACTGCCCGTTCCCGCGTGCGATCGACGAGGTAGGCCAGCGCCTTCCTGCGGCCCTTCACCTTGTCAAATGCCACAACCTTGCCTGTGCTGTTGAGCGTGAGGATGGGTTTGACCGAAAGCATGGTGCCGAAGACCGCTGAGGTGGCCGACAGCCGCCCGCCGCGACGCAGGTGATTGAGGTCATCCACCGTAAACCAGTGGTTGACGTTGGGAATGCTTTCCTCCACCCAGGCCAGCACTTCAGCCATGGATTGGCCGGCGGCTTGGCGCTCCAGCGCGCCGCACACCAGCACCGCGCCGCCGCCGGAGATGCTTTTCGTATCCACCGTGACCACCCGTCCCTCGCCGTACTGGGCATTGAGCTGGTCGCGGGCCTCCGACAGGTACCGGTAGGCTGCCGAAAGCTGGGAGGAAAACGAGAGGTGTAGCACGTCGAGGCCGGCGTCCAGCATGGGCTGCCACAGGTCGACGTAGTAGGCCGGGGGATAGGTGGACGTGTTTGGGATTTTGCCGCCGCGCACGGCGTTGAAGAACGCCTTGTAGTCGGTGGCTTCCCCCAGGTCGTAGAAGTACTCCTGCCCGTCCAGCAGGTAGTCCATCGGCACATAGCACAGGTCGTGGGCCTTGGCGACGGACAGCGGAACCTCGGTGTTGGAGTCGGTGGTGATGCGGTAGTTGCGCGTAGTCATGGCTCACCTCGTCGGTATGATGGATATATGATGCTTCTATCATATCTTACCGGAATGAGGCATGATACACAAGCTGCTTATGGAATATAACGCGAAGGCGCACGAAGGATGTCCCATAACGCGTACAATTCACAACGGAACAGAGGAACTGGATTGGTTAGGCAGAGGGTGGTGTCCTGTCAGACACCGACCTGTGCGCCGGCAGGTGGGTCACTGCGTCCTCCCTCAGTACGGGGGCCTCGCCAGGCGCACTTTCGGCATACCCCAGTGTCAGGGCATAGAGAGGGGTATACCCTTCGGGCAGACGCAAGCGCCGAGAGAGTTCCGCTTCCTGCCCTCCGCCAAAACCCACATGGAAGGTGGTGGTGTAGCAGCTACCCAGCCCCAGTGAGTGGGCGGCCACGGCCATGTTCTGGGTGGCATTGGCGCAGTCGGTCACGGCGTAGACGGATTCGCCCCGTCCGGCGATAAACACGACGACAGGAGCCCGGTGGAATACATCGAACCCCGGCTGGCGGGCACGTTCAGCCAACATTTCATTGCCGCTGGCGAGGAGCGCGGCGATGGCCTCGCCGTTGACCCAGGACAAAAGTTTCCGGTCGGTGACGACAACAAAGTGCCAGGGTTGCGCACCTCGCGCCGTGCAAGCCCTCTGCCCAGCCAGCAGTACCTGGGCCAGCAGGTCGTCGGGCACAGGGTCGGGGCGGTAGGCACGTACGCTTCTTCGGGTCAGTAGGGTTTGCATGGTTTCGTTCATGTTCATCCTCCCGCAGGTCGTTTATACTAGAGATGCGGCAAGTTGTGCCGTCATTCCAACCTTTGGAGGAACCATGGCCATCGGATACGCCTGTTTGTGCGTGGGGGTGCCGGGCACAGCGCTGGCCCATGTGACCCAGCGCACGGCAACACCCGAACGCCTGCGGGAGGTGACCGCCGCCAATCTGCGCGCGTTGATGGCGATGGTGGCCTACAATCGCGAGCAGGGCATCGGGCTCTTTCGTATTTCTTCAGACATCGTACCGCTGGCCACCCATCCGACCCATGGGTTTGACTGGGCCCATGACTTTGCGGGGGAGTTGGCCGCGCTGGGGCAGTCCATCCAGGCGGCGGGCATCCGCGTCTCCATGCACCCGGGGCAGTACACTGTGCTCAATTCCCCGCGGGAGGAAGTCGCCGCCGCCGCGGTGGAAGATCTTCTGTACCACGCGGCCTTTCTGGACGCGCTGGGGGTGGACGGCACCTGCAAGATCATCCTGCACATCGGCGGTGCTTATGGTGACAAGACTGCGGCTATGGAAGCATTCGCCCGCCGGTATGAAGCCTTGCCGGAACCGGTACGTCGCCGCCTGGTGGCAGAGAACGACGACCGCAGCTACACGGTGGCCGACGCGCTGGCCCTGCACCGACTGGTGGGTGTTCCCGTCATCTACGACAACCTGCACGATGCCTGCAACCCTTCGCCGGAGCCCTGTCCGCCTGCGGAGTGGATCGCCCGCTGTGCCACCACTTGGGGCCCGGCCGATGGCGTGCCCAAGGTCCACTACTCCCAAAGCCGTCCGGGGCCCAACCCCCGCGCCCATTCGGATAGTATTGAGCTTGAGCCTTTTCTGTACTTCTACCGCCGCCTGCCGCTTCCCGTGGATGTGATGCTGGAGGTCAAGGACAAGAACCTCTCAGCCGTCCGTTGCCTGCGTGCAGTGGGGGAGATGAACGACCGTCCTGCGTAGGATCTGTAGTGCCGTCACTGCACTCTGCAAACCAAAAGGGAGCGGTGATCCGCTCCCTTTGCCGTGCTTTCTTTGCGGTGGCTCAGCCCTTCTCCAGTAAATCGATGAGGTTCTGCGCTGAAATGAGCCCCATGTTATCCACCGCCTCCACCGTGGAAGCGGCACAGTGACAGCCGATGACCACGTTTTCCAACGCAAACCAGCCGTCGTCGGCCGGGGGTTCCTGCTCAAACACATCGAGCCCAGCCCCCCAGATGGCTTTGCGCCGCAGGGCATCGAGCAATGCAGCCTCGTCCACGATGCCGCCGCGGGCGGTGTTGATGAGCACAGCCGTCGGCTTCATTTGAGCGAGCTCGGCCGCGCCGATCATGTGGCGGGTTTCGTTGTTCAGCGGCAGGTGGAGGCTGACAAAGTCGGCCTGACACAGAATGTCCTCCACCGTGGCGCGCTCAATGCCCAGATCCCTGGCAGCCTCCTCGTTCCACATCACGTCGTGTGCCATCACTCGCATGCCGAACCCGGCGGCCCGCCTGGCCACGCCCCGGCCGATGGCACCCAACCCGATGAGGCCCAGCGTCTTGCCGTACACGCTCTGGGTGTTGAACTTCTGCCAGTCGCCCTGGCGGCACTGCCGGTCAATCTGCACGACGCGCCGGGAGACCGCCAGCATCAGCGCCATGGCGTAGTCGGCCACCGATTCGGAGTTGGCACCGGCGGCCACCGCCACCGGGATCCCGGCTTGCCTGGCATACCCCAGGTCGATGTTGTCGGTGCCAATGCCGTACTTGGAGATGGCGCGCAGCCGTGAGGCATGCCGCAGCACGGCCTCGCCCAGCGGATCCACGCCGATGACGACCCCGTCGACCTCGGCGATTGCCTCGGCCATTTCAGCCTCGGTGAGGATACGCCCATAGGGGTTGAGGACGAGCTCATAACCCTTCTCCTGCAGCATCTCCAGCGGGCGTGGGTTGCTCTTGCCAAAGGAACGCGGGGTCACGAGGATGCGCACGCTCATTGTGCCTGCTCCTTCCAGTTGGGGTTGTCCACCAGCGCGGGCTGTCCATCGCGGGCCACCACCAGTTTGCGGAAGCCCTTGGTTTCGATGGTGCCGTAGTCGTGGCCGGCATCGGCGCGGAACACGAAGAACATGACGAGCGGTTCGGTGCCGGTGTTGACGCTGCGGTGGGCGTAGCGCTTGGGCACATAGCACGCCCCGCCGCGGGTGAAGGTCACCCACTGCACATCGCCCTCGGGGCTCTCCATCAGCATGCCGCCCTGGCCCGAAAGGCAGTAGTAGACCTCCGCCGTGTCGAGGATGGTGTGGAAGTGCCCCTTGGTCATGAAGTACTCGTCGCCGACCAGACCGGGGTAGAGGATCGTGGTGCCAAAGGCCAGGTCGCCGGCAGTCTCCGGCAGGCCCAGTTCATAGAATTCGTACACCAATGGGTCGCCGCCCTCCACCGCGCGGGCGAAGGCGGCTCCGTCGTGGTACATGCCGGCCATCTGACCAAGCCGCCGGGTCGTGGGGGTGGCGTCGGGTGAGCGGCCCGTCGTCAGGTCAAAGGCCATGCAGAAGGCCTGGGTCAATTCTGGTTTCATCGTCGTCCTCCTCACTTGCCGTTCCGCAGTTCCATAGCCAGCCGCTCCAGCGTGTCAAAGTGCGGGGCGATGTCGATGTGGAACACCTCGGCAATCACCTGCGTCCAGCCATGGATGAAGTAGATCCAGCCGTCCTCCACCTGCAGGGCACGGCTTTCCTGCTGGCGTTCGGCCTGGTGCAGGAAGTCGAGTGCCCCGCGGTAATTGAGCTCCCAGGCGATGCCGCCCTGCGGGAACACGCCCTCATCGGTGAGGGGAGAACCGGGGCGGTCCTTGCCCAACCCGGTGGCATTGACGACCAACGAATGGGGCTTGAGACCTGCGAGGATACGGTCGTTCTGTGCAGGCTCGGGCACCAGGTGGTAATCAAACGGGCAGGCCAGGTCGAGGGCGCCCAGTATCTGCCGGGCCGAATCCAGACGGGGCTGGCTGCGGTTGGTGAGCACGATGCGGCTGGGCACGTTGGCCCCGCGGCTGCGGCGCGCCAAGTAGGCGCTGATGGCCAGTGCACTGCCGCCGGCACCCAGAATGAGCACCTCACCGCCGTGGGTGGCGAAGTAGTCCGGCGGCAGGAAGGCTTCCATCGCCAAGCCGCTGGAGATCGGGTCCTTGGCGGACCCCACCAGCTTACCGTCCTGCTTGGCAATGGAGGAAATCTCGTTGAACGCGACGGCATAGGGGTCCAGCTCATCAAAGAGATCCCGCGCGGCGTTCAGCAGATCAATCTTGTGGGTTGTCACCAGTGCGCCCAGCGAGAGCGGGTCGTCGCGGATGAACTCCACACAGCGCCGGTAATCCTCCGCCGGGGCGTGGATGCCGATGTCGATGCCCTTGAGCACCGCATTGGTGAGCCCCATGGCCTGGGCCCAGCGGGGGAAGAGTGTCATGATGGACGACTGGGTCGTGGTGACCCCGATAAAGTACATCGTTGGTTGGGTGGCGCGTTCTGGCAGTTGCATGGCGTTCCTCCTGGTCGTTGGTTACGTTCTGGGTTCAAAGGCAAAGGCACGGGAAGGGTTGTCGGTTGTCCATTGCCGAAGCAAGGTTTCATCGAAGCCCTGCCGGCGCAGCAGCGGCAGAAAGACCCGCTGCAGATAATCGAGCCCCACCGTGCCGCCATAGGCGAGGTGGCGTTCGCGGGTGCCGTCCAGCCCCAGCAGCAGTTGATCGGCATGGCCGGCTTCGGCCATGGTGGCCAGCAGTCCGGATTCGTCCTCGTCGCTGTGGTACTTGGGCCGGCCGATGGTGTCATACTCCAGCCATACGCCGGTACGGGCGATGGTGAGGTTCAAGGCCAAGTCGGTGGTGCGGTCGGCGTGGCAGACAATAATGGACCGCGCCGGTACTCTCATGCCGCGAAGGAAATCCACCAGCGCCACGGCATGCTGCCCGACCTCGGTGTGGCAGAGAAGCGCCGCACCGGTGCGGAGGCTTGCCCCCGCCGCCGCCCGCAGCAGCAGTGTCACCCGCCCCTGGGGGCCCTCAGGGCCGATGGCCACCTTGATGACCCCGGCCCGCGCCTTCAGCCGTTCGGTGGGCAGGGAACAGTCGCCGTCACTGTGCATGCCGGCCTCGATCTCCCGGGCGAACAACTCGGTGAGATACTCTTCGGGCAGGTAGTGAATCCAATGTTTGGCGGGGTAGAAGGACAGGCGGTGGAAGCCGGTGGACGCGATGACCGACACACCGCTTTGGCGCGATGCTTCTGCCTGCCACACCGCCATGCGGCCGCAGCCCACCGGCTGGGCGTCCACCACCGTGCCGCCGCCGACCGCGCGGTAACGGGCAAGCTCCGCCAGCGTCCGGTCGAAATCGTCGAGCCGCAGCGCCGGGTTAAGACGAGCAGCAAACCCGTCCGCCAGGAAGAGATGGTCGTGGCTGTCCACCGGCCCGGCGGTGGCCGGGTCCCGGTCGCCCAGAACCGTTCGCAGGATCATGGCAACCTCGTAATGTCAGTATGTACGGACATATGATACCAAGTTTTTGCGGAAAGCACAACCTTTGTGGAGGAGCAAAGGCCGTGATGACACTGTAAACCAAAGTGACAGGCATGGGCAGCCGGACGGGCCGCTGCCCTCTCCCTGGGCGGTGAATTGTTCTGTATTGCCGTTGGCGACACTCCCGCCCATTGGGTTGGCATGCTGGCGGTGAATGCGTGGCGCCGTGCCTGAGAGTACCTTGTATTGTGTACGGCACCCAGGTAAGTGTCTGCTGGAAACCGTCCGGGTGTGCTTAAGGTTGTCATACCTAGTGTTGTTTACAGGCCTAATTGGCGCGGCCGCTCATGATAACCAGTATAGATGGTATGGGAATGTCCCTATCTACCGGACCTCCACCCTTGACTTGCGCCTCCTCCGTGGTATGATGACAGTGCATTGTACGAACAATCAACATTGGGGAGAGCGCCATGTTGCAGGACGATATGCTGGACAAGAACTCGCCCGTGCCGCTTTATTATCAGTTGAAGCGCATGATCCTGGACGCCATCCACAGCGGCAGGCTGCACCCTGGTGACAGCCTGCCCACCGAGGCTGAACTCAGCACCCAGTTTGCCATCAGCCGCTCCACCGTGCGGCAGGCCATGGCGGAGCTGGTGCATGAGGGGTATCTTTACCGGCAGAAGAGCAAGGGAACCTATGTCTCCCTTCCCAAGCTCTCCCAGCGGTTCGCCACCTCCATCCAGACCTATCGGGATGAGATGAAGCGCCTGGGGGTGGAGCCGCGCACCGATGTCATCCGCCTGCGGGTCACCCCCGCCGACGAGGCCGCCGCCCGGAGCTTGGGGCTCCCGGTAGGGGAGAAGCTCGTGGAGCTGGTTCGCCTGCGCTACGCCAACGGTGACCCGCTGGTCGTCGTGAGCACCTGCCTGCCCCACGACCTCTGTGCGTCGCTGCTGGCGCATGACTTCACACAGGAGTCGCTCTATGATGTGTTGGCGCAGGACGAACGCACCCGGGTGGTGCGCGTGCGCCGGGTCATTGAGGCGGACACCGCCACCGCGCGGGACAGCCGGTATCTGGGCATCGCCACCGGCTTTGCCGTCCAGCAGTTTCGCACCGTGGGCTACAACGCGCAGGACCGCCCCGTGGAGTATTCGGTGGCCCGCTACCGGGGCGACCGCAACCAATTTGTCGTGGAATCCCACCTGGAAAGGACGGAATGAGAGATGGCGTTTTTACTGGCTCACGATTTGGGGACATCCGGCAACAAAGCCACCCTGTACCGTGAGGACGGCACCCTGGCGGGCAGCCGCCTCTATGAGTATGACACCCATTACTTCAACGGCAACTGGGCCGAGCAGAACGCCGAGGACTGGTGGCAGGCCGTCTGCCACACCACGCGGGAGCTGATGCAGGGCATCGCCCCCGGTGAGCTGGCGGCCGTATCGTTCAGCGGGCAGATGATGGGGTGCCTGTGTGTGGATGGCGAGGGTGCACCCCTGCGTCCTGCCATCATCTGGGCCGACCAGCGTGCCGTGCGGCAGATGGACGAGGTGACCGCGCGGGTGGGGGCCGAGCGCATCTACCGCATCACCGGCCACCGGCCCAGTGCGTCCTACAGCCTGGCGAAGCTGCTTTGGGTGAGGGACAATGAACCCGAAGTGTATGCCCGCACGGCGCAGATGCTGCACTGCAAGGACTTCATCGTTCATCGGCTGACCGGGCGGTTCGTCACCGACCATTCGGACGCGTCCGGTACCAATCTCTTTGATCTCAATGCCCTGCAGTGGTCCCGGCAGATCATCGATGCCGCCGGCATCCGCCCCGACCTGCTGCCGGAGGCCGTGCCCTCCACCACCGTGGTGGGTAAGGTGACCGCCGCAGCCGCGGCCCAGACCGGCCTGCCCGAGGGCCTGCCCGTGGTCATTGGCGGCGGCGATGGCGTCTGCGCGGCGGTGGGTGCGGGGTGCGTCGCGCCGGGGGATGCCTACAACTACTTGGGCTCGTCCTCGTGGATCGCCTTCGCCGCCCGCAAGCCGCTCTTTGATGATGACATGCGCACCTTCAACTGGGCCCACATGGTACCGGGGCTCATCACGCCCTGCGGCACCATGCAGGCCGCCGGTGCGTCCTACCAGTGGGCGCGCAATCAGCTCTGCGGTGAGGAACGCCGCCTGGCTGCCGAGGAAGGCGGGAGCGTCTACGACCGGATGAACGCCCTGGCTGCCCAGTCCCCGGTGGGGTCCAATGGGCTCATTTACCTGCCATACCTGATGGGTGAACGCAGCCCCCGGTGGAACCCAGATGCCCGCGGGTGCTTCCTCGGCCTCAAGATGGAGCATACGAAGGCCGATCTGTTGCGCGCGGTGCTGGAAGGCGTGACGATGAACCTGGCCGTCATCTTGAACATCTTCCGCGAGAGCGGCGGCATCGGGGAACTGACGGTCATCGGCGGGGGAGCCAAGGGCCTGCTGTGGCGGCAGATGATGGCCGACGTGTACGGCTTGCCGGTGCGCATGCCCGCCTATTTGGAGGAAGCGACCTCCATGGGCGCTGCCATCGCTGCCGGTGTGGGTGTTGGCCTCTATGCAGACTTTTCAGTCATTTCCGCCTTCAACCGCACGGTGGACATGCTGGAGCCCGACCCGGCCAACCACACCAAATACCGGAAGCTTGGCATCGCGTTCGATGCCTGCTACGAGGCCATGCGCGGTACCTATGGCATGCTGGCGAACCTTACACTGTAAGTTGGACGGCATGACTTGACAATGGCGTGGTAAATGGGGTAGGATGATACCGATTTAATGTAGTAAAGGATGAAAGCATGGAACGATATCTTAGCCCCAAGGCGCGGCAGATCACCCCCTATGTGCCGGGGGAGCAGCCGCAGGACAAGCGCTACATCAAGCTCAACACCAACGAAAATCCTTATCCGCCGTCACCTATGGCGCTGGAAGCCATTGAGCACGCCGCCTGCGGCGATCTGCGTCTCTACACCCGGCCGGAGATGGATGAGTTGCGTGACGCCATCGCACGGGTGCAGGGCCTGCCCGATCGCAGCTGGGTCTATTGCGGCAACGGCTCCGACGAGGTGCTGGCGCTGTCGTTTCAGGCGTTCTTTGGTGGGGAGATGCCGCTGCTGTTCCCCGACGTCACCTACAGCTTCTACCCGGTTTACTGCGACCTTTACAGCATTGCCCAACGGACGGTGCCGCTGGCCGAGGATTTCACCATCCGCCTGGCCGATTATGACGTGCCAGCCTGCGGCGCGGTGTTCCCCAACCCCAACGCGCCGACGGGCATCTTCCATGACCTTGGGGACATCGAGGCGTACCTCCAGCGTCACGACGACCGGGTGCTGCTGGTGGACGAGGCCTACGTGCGTTTTGGCAATCAGTCAATGGTGCCGCTGCTGGCAAAGCACCCCAACCTGGCGGTGGTCACGACCCTCTCCAAGAGCCACGCGCTGGCGGGCCTGCGCTGCGGCATCGTCATGGCCCAGCCCCACCTCATCGATGGAGTCATTCGCATTAAAAATTCGTTCAACTCCTACCCGATGAGCGCCATGGCCCAGGCCGGCGCGACCGCCGCCATTCTGGACGACGATTATGCCCGGGGCATCTGCGCCAAGGTGGCCGCCACCCGCGACCGGGTGCGGCAGTCGCTCGTTGCTCGCGGGTTCGAGGTGACGCCCTCTACGGCGAACCTGCTCTTTTTCCGCCACAACAACATTGCCGGGCCGGCACTCTTTGCCGCCCTGCGGCAGCGCGGCATTCTGGTGCGGCGCTTTGACAACCCCGCGCGCATCGCCGATTACATTCGCATGACGATTGGAACCGACGAGGACATGGACAGGGTACTCAAAGCCATTGACGAAATTTTGGCAGTAAACAAAGGCTGAATTGCGCAGACACTACATTCGTTGTAAATGGCGTGAAAAATGCCTGTGAGATTGCAACATTCAGCGCAACAGCTCCCACCGTCCCAAGGAACTGGAAGTATGGACGATTCCCCGCTGGCAAAAATGACACTGCGGGAGAAAGACTCCCGACGAAGCGGCGGGGGTCTTTTGTTATGGGCAAATACCTGGTGCAAAAGAGCGGTCCATTGGGCGGCGTGGTGGAGGTCAGCACCTCCAAGAACAGCACGTTGCCCATTCTGGCGGCCTGCCTGCTCACCGGCGACGAGGTGCGTCTGCGGAAGCTGCCGAAGCTCAGCGACGTGGAGATCATGTGTGAACTGCTGCGTTCCATCGGCGCCCATGTGGAGACCCAGGGCGAGGAGACCATCGTCCGCTGCGATGCCATCACCAGCCGGGAACCGCCCGATGAACTGGTGCAGCGGATGCGGGCCTCCTTTTTGTTGATGGGCCCATTGCTGGCGCGGTTTGGGCGGGCACGGGTGCCGCTGCCCGGCGGGTGCGAAATTGGCACGCGGCCGGTGGATCTGCATTTGAAGGGTTTTACGGCACTGGGCAGCCACATCGACACCCACCACGGGGCGCTGACGGCCGAAGGCGCGGTACTGCGCGGCACCACCATTTATCTGGATTACCCCAGCGTCGGCGGCACCGAGAACATCATCATGGCGGCCACCCTGGCCCAGGGGGAGACCGTGCTCATCAACGCCGCTCGTGAACCGGAAATCGTAGACCTGGCGGATTTTCTCAACGCCATGGGCGGGCAGGTACAAGGCGCGGGGTCGGATACTCTGCGCATCACGGGGGTGCCGCGTCTGCATGGCTGCACCTACACGCCCATCTCCGACCGCATTGAGGCCGGCACACTCATGGTGGCAGCGGCGCTGACCGCCGGTGACGTCACCCTGACCCGGGCCATCCCCGAGCACCTGCGGCCCATTTCGGCCAAGCTCCGGGAAGGCGGTGCCGATGTGTGGGAGGAGGAGGGGAGCATCCGTGTGCGCGGCGCGTGGCGGGCTGAGGCCGTTGACATCAAGACCATGCCGTGGCCGGGCTTCCCCACCGACCTGCAGCCCCAGGCCATGGTGCTCTGCGCCCTCTCCAAAGGCACCTCCCTTGTGACCGAGACGGTCTTTGAAAACCGGTTCCACCATGTATCCGAGCTCAACCGCATGGGGGCGGACATCCGCATCAAGGAGCGCTGTGCCGTCATCGATGGCTGTGGCAAGCTCTATGGCGCGGCGGTACGCGCCAGTGACCTGCGAGCCGGGGCGGCACTGCTGCTGGCCGGGTTGGTGGCCGATGGCGAGACCACCGTTTCCGGCAGCGAGCACATAGACCGTGGATATGAGGACATCGCGGGGAAGCTCCGGGCGCTGGGTGCGGTGGTTCGGCGCATCAGCAGCGATTGTGACGCATAGGAATAGCCAACGCTGTTCTGGAGGCATCGCAAATGAGGAGGAGCAAAAGGGGATGGGCGTTGGCAGCGGTAGTGCTGGCAGCGGTTTTGCTGTTCCCTCTGGGTGGCCGGCAGTCCGTTCACCGGCTGAGTGAAGTGGAAGTGGTGTCCGTGGATGAACCGGCTACGCTGGATGTGGAGCCCGTCTCCCAGCCCGTTGCCAACCTGTCGCCGGTTGCCGTCATCCGCGTGGCGGTGGATGACGGTTCCGTTGAACCCATGAAGCTGGAGGAATACATCTATGGGGTGTTGGCTGCCGAGATGCCAGCGTCCTTTGAGCCCGAGGCACTGAAGGCCCAGGCCGTGGCTGCCCGCACCTTTGCCATCCGCAAGATGCTCTCCGGCGGGTGTGCCAGCAACAAGGATGCCGACGTCTGCACCGACAGCGGTTGCTGCCAGGCATGGTGCAGCGAGGCTGAGCGGAAAAAGAACTGGGGGGGCAACTACAGGGCCAACACCACCAAGCTGAAGGCCGCCGTGGACGACACCGCCGGGCAGATTCTAACCTACGACGATGAGCCAATCCTGACGCTCTTCCACGCCACCAGCGCTGGGTATACTGAGAGTGTGGAGAACGTCTACACCCAGAAGTTGCCCTATCTGCGCAGCGTCTCCAGCCCCGAGGATGAGGAGATGTCGGTGGACACGGCCGAGGAACTGTCGCGTTCCTCCTTCTGCAAGACGGTCAATACTGCCTGGCCCAAGGCCAGGGTAACTATCTCCCAGCTGGAGGATCAGGTGAAGATCCTCTCCCGCTTTGACAGCGGCCGTGTGGACGAGATTCGCCTGGGTGGGGTCACGGTCACCGGGGCCAAGCTCCGCCGGGCCATCGGCATTCGCTCGGCCAATTTCACCATCAAGTACGATGCAAATTCCATCGTGTTCCACACCCGTGGCTATGGCCATGGCGTGGGCATGAGCCAGAATGGGGCAAACGTTATGGCCCGGGAGGGCAGCGACTACCGGGACATTCTGGAGCATTATTACACGGGAGTTGAGATTCAGACACTTCCCTAGCGCCGCAGATTAGCCAGACAGACAGATTCAACGTTTTCCCTTCGCCCGTCGGTATGCGAAATCCACTTGTGGCAATAATACGCCACAGGAGGTGCAAGCATGGAAAAAAACTCGAAAGAGAAGAAACCGACGGAAGGCAGGCGTTTCGACATGAAGAAGGCGGTGAACCGCTACGGGGTGCCGGTGGCGCTCTTTGCGTGTGCGGCCATTGTGGCAGGCACATGGTTTTTCACCGACGGTGACCTGCTGAAGAACAGCGGGACCACACCCACGCCCCAGGGCACAGCCGACACCCAGTCCGGCGCGGATCTGTCCCAGAACCTGAGTGACGCACAGAAGAGCGTAGCCCCGACGGCCACGGTCACCGCCACACCCAAGGCCACCGGCGCTCAGTCGTCGCTGCCCGATCTCATCAAGCCCGTAGATGGCAACATCGTCAAACCCTTTGCCTATGATACACTGGTGTACATGAAGACTCTCAACCAGTGGTCGACCCATCCGGGCGTTGACATCGCAGCGGATTTGGGGGCTGATGTGGTGGCTGCCCTGCCTGGCGAGGTGTTGGAGTGCACCAAGGACTCGATGCTGGGCAACTGTGTGAAGGTTCAGTCTGCCAATGACGTTGTCTGCCTGTACGCGGGTCTCATGAGCATTGAGGACATCCAGAAAGGCGACCAGGTGGAGGCAGGCGAGCTCATCGGCCAGGTGGGCAACACTGCCGCCAGTGAGATTGCCGAGGACCCGCACCTGCATTTTGAGGTGACGCAAAAGGGTACACCGACTAATCCAGAAGGTAGTTTCAAAGATTAGCCAATTGCGATGAAACACCCTTGCCCGACCCCGACCGGACAAGGGTGTTTTGCTCGGGCAGCCAAACTTGGCATTGACGGGGTTGGATCAAACGCTTACAATACATGGAGATAGTACAATTCTCTTGATACGCCAGATTGTGTACAGAAGCGAGGTATGTGTATAGATGTGGGGCGCCCAGGATATTGGCATCGATCTGGGAACAGCGAGCGTGCTCGTTTATGTGAAGGGCAGAGGCATCGTTCTGCGTGAGCCATCCGTTGTCGCGATCAATAAGAACAACGGACGGCTGATGGCTGTGGGTGAGGACGCCCGGAAGATGTTAGGCCGAACCCCTGGCAACATCATCGCCATTCGCCCCCTGCGGGATGGCGTCATCTCCGACTATGGCTACACGGAGATGATGCTGCGCCACTTCCTCAACAAGGTTGTGGGCCACCGGTGGTTCTTCAAACCCCGGGTCATGGTCTGCGTGCCCAGCGGCGTCACCGAGGTGGAGAAGCGCTCGGTGCAGGAAGCGACGCTGGATGCCGGCGCGCGCAAGACCTTCCTCATTGAGGAACCGATTGCCGCGGCCATTGGCGCGGGCATTGACATCAGTAAACCTTACGGCAGCATGGTGGTTGACATTGGCGGTGGCACCACCGACATCGCCGTCATCTCCCTGGGCGGGGCAGTCGTGTCCGAGTCCATCAAGATCGCCGGCGATAAGTTCGACGAATCCATCGTCCGCTATATGCGCAAGAAGCACAACCTGCTCATTGGCGAGCGCACCGCCGAAGATATGAAGATCAACATCGGCTCGGCCTACCAGCGCAAGGAACCC
>JAEYRA010000182.1 GCA_023409755.1 Bacillota bacterium | reverse complement strand
GGAGTTGCCGCAAGCAGCAGGTGAGTGTGAATGCAGAATAAATACCTACAGATTGAACACATCTGGTTTACAGTCTTTAAAGGGCATCATTGTCCAACATGCAATACGACTCTCAAAAAGAAGCTTCATTCTACGATTGTTTCAACAAGCTCGCCGGAAGCAAGGAAGTATGATTTTTGGATCGGTGACGGATACATGTTTGGTGAGGTGCAGTGCTATGAAGTCGTGTTTCGATGCGATCCATGCAATGCCATATACACCGTATCCGAACTGTTGTTATTGGAAAAGAAAAAGAAATCCAAAGCATCCCCTTAATAGCCTTTCAGGGCCCTCCGCCGTTCCCTGCCGCCGCCCAATGGAGTGAAATGCAGGATACCATCGCAGCAACCGGTAACACTATCGGCGGAGGTGTTCCGCTATGGTCGCTCGCAAATCAGTCATCACGTTTGGCATGGTTGCCATCCCCATCGCGATGTACGTCGCCACCCAGGACAACGACATCCATTTCAACCAGCTGCACAAGGAAGACAACAGCCGCATCCGCTACAAGAAAACCTGCGCCCACTGCGGCAAGGAGATCGGCGCCAGCGACATCGTCAAGGGCTTTGAATACGACGAGGACAAGTACGTTGTGGTGACCGACGAAGAGATTGAAAAGGCAAAGACGGAGAAGGAGAAGTCCATCCAGATTCTGCACTTCGCCCAGCTCAACCAGATCTCCCCCGTGTATTACGAAAAGACCTACCAGGCCGTGCCCGAGGCCGGGGGCGAGAAGGCGTTTGAACTGCTGCGCGCGGCGCTGATGGCCGAGCAGAAAGTGGCCATCGGCAAGGCCGTGCTGGGCACGAAGGACACGCTGATGGCCATCATCCCGCGGGAGGACGGCATCCTCATCTCCACCATGTTCTACGCCGATGACATCCGCGAACTGCCCAAGCAGTATGCCAAGCCCGAGGTTTCCGAACAGGAGATGAGCATGGCGAAGGTGCTGATCAACTCCATGGACACGCCCTTTGACCCCGCAAAATACCAGGATGAGTACCAGGCGAAGCTGCGCGCGCTCATTGAAACCAAAATCTCCGGCCGGGAGATTGTGGCGGCGCAGGGCGAGGGCCCAGCCAAGGTCATCGACCTCATGGAGGCCCTCAAGGCCAGCATCGAAAAGGCAAAAAAAGAGCCGGCGTAACCGATGACCACAAAACTGCAGGCATACAACGAAAAACGGAATTTCGACCGCACCCTGGAACCGCAAGGCGCCGCAGAGCGCCCCGAAGGGGAACTGCGGTTTGTGGTGCAGCACCATTTGGCACGCAAAGACCACTATGACTTCCGCCTGGAGTGGGACGGCGCGCTGCTCAGCTGGGCCGTCCCCAAGGGACCATCCTTTGACACCAAGGACAAACGGCTGGCAGTGCGGGTGGAGGAACACCCGCTGGAGTACCGCAACTTCGAGGGGACCATCCCCCAGGGGGAGTATGGCGGCGGCACCGTGCTGCTGTGGGACGAGGGCACCTGGGCGCCCCACGGCAGCGTGGACGACGGCCTGCGGGACGGCGCACTGAAATTCACCCTCCATGGCCTGCGGCTGAAGGGCAAGTGGGCACTGGTGCGGCTGAAGGGCAAGGAGGGCGAAGGGAAGGACAACTGGCTGCTGCTGAAGGAAAAGGACGAGTACGCCCAGACCGGGGACGGGATCTCCGGGTTTGCCACCAGCATCCGCACCGGGCGGACGCTCGCCGAAATCGAGGCCGGCAAGGACGAGACCTTCGCCCACAACCCCTTTGCCAGCGCCGAGGTGCAGCTTGCCAAGCTGGTGAAGACGCCCCCCGCCGGCGATGACTGGCTCTATGAGATGAAGTACGACGGCTACCGCATCCTCGCATTTGTGGAGGGCAACCGCGCCCGGCTGCTCACCCGCAACGGCAACGATTACACCCAGCGGTTCCCGCCCGCGGCGGCCGCTCTGTTGGAGCTTGCGGCCGGCAGGGCGATGGTGCTCGATGGCGAGATGGCCGTCGTGGATGCCAACGGCAAGACGGACTTTCAGGCACTGCAGAGCTACCTGAAACGCCCCCAGGGCCAGCACCTGACCTACCTCGTCTTTGACCTGCTGGCCCTTGATGGCGAGGACCTGCGCACGCGCCCCCTCATCGCCCGCAAGGAGGCGCTGGAAGCCCTGCTCCAGGCCGCCCCGCCCACCCTCCACTACAGCCAGCACGTGCGGGGGAACGGCAAGGAGAGTTTCGCCGCGGCCTGCGCGCTGGGCATGGAGGGCATCGTGGGCAAGAGGGCCGACTCCGTTTACAGCGGAACCCGAAACGGCGACTGGATCAAGCTCAAGTGCGGCAAGCGGCAGGAATTCGTCATTGGCGGCTACACGCGAACGGAGAAGAAGACGAGCGGGCTCAGCGCGCTGCTCCTCGGCGTGTACGAAGGGGAGACGCTCGTCTACGTCGGCCGCGCGGGCACCGGCATGAGCCGGACCGAAATGGAGGAGCTGGAGGGGAAATTTGATCCTCTCATCCGCAGTGAGTCCCCCTTCACCCCACCGCCCAAACCCCGGGCAAACGAGCAAACCACCTGGCTGCAGCCCCGCCTGGTGGCGGAGATCCAGTTTGCCGAATGGACCGAGGAACACCTGCTGCGGCAACCCAGTTACAAGGGCCTGCGTGCCGACAAGGCCCCGATGGACATTCAGCGGGAAACGCCGCAGGACGACCCACCGCCGCCCGAGGAAAGGGAGCCGCCCATGGAAACAAATACCAGCAGCCTTGTCATCGAAGGCGTCAAGATCACCAACCCCGACAAGGTCCTCTTTGAGAACCCCACCGTCACAAAGGCCGATGTGATTGGCTATTACGCGGCGGTGTCCCCACGCATGCTGCCCTATGTGAGCCGCCGGGTGCTCAGCATCGTGCGCTGCCCCAAGGGCATCTCCCAAACCTGCTTTTATAAGAAGCACCCCGGCCCGGACAGCAAGGGAATCGTGACCGTATCCCTCCCCAACAGCGAGGGGGAAGCGGAGGACTACTTCTACATTGAGAACGCCGCCGGGCTGCTTTGGGAGGCCCAGATGGGCACGCTGGAGTTCCACACCTGGGGCAGCCGCGTGGACGACCTGGAACGGCCCGACATCCTGGTGTTTGACCTGGACCCCGACGAAGGCATGGAGCTCGCCACCGTGCGCCAGGGCGTGCGGGACATCCAGGGCATCCTGGCGGAGCTTTCGCTGCGGGCCTATCTCAAAACCAGCGGGGGCAAGGGCTACCACGTGGTCGTTCCCCTCCAGCCCGCCCTGTCGTGGGACGAGTTTCACGACTTCGCCCGGCGCGTGGCTGAGGTGATGGAGGCCAAGTGGCCGGACCGCTACACCACCAACGTGCGCAAGGCCCGGCGCGTGGGCAAGATCTACATCGACTGGATGCGCAACGGCCGGGGCGCCACCAGCATCGCGCCATACTCCCTCCGGGCGCGGAAGGGGGCCGGGGTGTCCATGCCCATCGCCTGGGAGGAGTTGGACACGGTGGAGCCCGCCGGTATTCAAATGGCCGACGCGCTCAAGCGGATTGCCGGGGACGACCCCTGGAAGGATTTTTTCGGCGAGCAGCAGGTGCTGAACCGGTAAGAAACACGCCCGGTCACAATTGACCGGGCGTCACAGTTCGATCACTCCACCAAGCTCGCAGCCTACCTCACCAGCCTCAAAGCCCTCGAGCCCAGTTTGGCGGGGGGTTGGGAAGAGTGTCCCGTGTGCACTGCGCCCTGCGGCCGCCAGCCGGTTCATCCGGCCAAGGCAACAGCCTGGAAGTGGCACACACCCCTCGGCCCGCAGGCGCGTTCTCCATTAAAAACGCACGAGCCATGCAGTCGAACGCCCCCTGGCGCCTGCGCCCCTTACGCCCGCATCCCCGGTTGCATGGGCGAGCAATGGCCAAAGGCCACGACCAGCCGGCGGGCTAGGGGAATGCTGTGCATTCCCCTTTCGGGGACTTGGTTGACGCCATCCCGGTTGCATGGGCGAGCAGCCGGGTGCATGGCCGAGCAGTGCCGGAACGGCACGACCAGGCAACCCAAGGGTTGCGACCAGCCCAGGCGTCTGACCATGTGCGTCAGGGGGCGTCTCATCAAACCAGTTCGAGCGCTTCTAACCTCGCGACCGTCGCCAACGGCGGCAGGCGCGAAAGCGTAGCGCAAGCGTAGCTCACACGAACGCCGCAATTAACTCCTTGAGCACTGCCGGGTCGTTGCCCTGCCCGGCCAGGCTGGTACCGTCGTGCAGCACCGGGTGGCGGCTGTGGAAGTCGGCACGGTCGGCGCGGTAGAGCACCCCCAGCGGGATGCGGTCCTCATCCTGGGCGGCCAGCATGAGCGCCGCGGCCTTGTTGGAGGGGTCATGGGCCTCGGGGGTGTAGGTGCGCGCCTTGTAGTCCACAAAGGTATTGTCCTTGTTGAAGCTGACGCAGGGCTGCAGGATGTCAACGAGCGCATAGCCGGGGTAGGTGATGGCCTGTTTCATGAGGTCAACCAACTGCTCCCGGTTGCCGGTGAAGGCGCGGGCCACAAAGCCCGCCCCGGCGGCGATGGCCACGAGCACGGGGTTGATGGGGTCGTTCATGCTGCCGTCGGGCTGGGTGTCAGTGACGTGCCCGCGGCTGGTTGTGGGCGACGCCTGCCCCTTGGTCAGGCCGTAAATCTGGTTGTCGTGCACGAAGTGGGCGATGTTCACGTTCCGGCGGATGTTGTGCAGGAAGTGGTTGCCGCCCTCACCGTAGGAGTCGCCGTCGCCGCTGTCAACGACCACGGTAAGCCCGGGGTTGACGATCTTGGCGGCAATGGCCGCGGGCAGCGCCCGGCCATGGAGCCCGCAGAAACGGTTGGCGCTGATGTACTGGGGCGTCTTGGCGGCCTGGCCGATGCCCGCCGCCGACAGCACCTGGTGGGGCTGCAGGCCCAGTTCCTCCAGTGCGGTTTTTAAGCTGTCGAGAATGGCGAAGTTGCCGCAGCCGGGGCACCACGCGGTGTCAAAGGTGCAGAAATGCTCGCTCATTTGCTCTCCTCCTTCCCAAGGAACGTCAGAATGTCGCCGGCGGAAAGCTGCCGGCCGTCGTATTTCAAAAGGCTGCCGTGGCAGGCAAAGCCCGTCTCCTGTCGGATAAGCTCCCCAAGCTGCCCGGTGGCGTTCTGCTCCACGTTGACGACGCGCTTGGCGCGGGCGGCACGGGCGGTGAATTCCCGCGTGGGCAGGGGCCACACATCGCCAAAGACCAGCGCGCCGACCTTTTGTCCGGCGGCGTTGGCGGCGGCCACGGCCTCCCGCAGGGGGCCCCAGGTGCTGCCCCAGCCGACGAGCAGCGTTTCCGCATCCTCGTCGCCGAAGAAGTCCGGCTCGATGAGTTCGGCCTTCAGGCCCTCCATCTTCCGCAGGCGCTTGTCCATCTGGGCGATGCGCACCTCGGCGGACTCGGTGATGAGCCCCCACTCGTCGTGTTCGTCGCTGTCGGCGGAGACGAGGTGGCGGGTCATGCCCGGGATGAGCCGGGGCGACACGCCGCTCTCGGTCACGGCATAGCGTCGGTACTCGCCCTCGGGGGCGGCGTCGGGCTGGGGCAGGTATGGGGCGACTTCGGCCGGGTCGAAGGCCGGCACGGTGGCCGTGGCGTCGCCCAGGTACTGGTCGCTCAGGATGATGACAGGGATCTGGTACTTGTCGGCCAGGTGGAAGGCCCGCGCCGTCTGGCGGAAGGCATCGGCGTGGTGCCGCAGGGCAATGACCATGCGCGGGAACTCGCCCTGGGAGGCCGAGATGACGAACTTCAAGTCGCTCTGCTCGGTGCGCGTGGGCAGGCCGGTGACAGGCCCGGGCCGCTGCACATCCACGATGACGACCGGAATCTCCGCCATGCCCGAGAGGCCCAGCGTTTCCACCATCAGGGCGAAGCCACCGCCGGAGGTGCCGGTCATGGCCCGCGCGCCGGCGTAGGACGCGCCCACCGCCATGTTGACGGCGGCAATCTCATCCTCGGCCTGCTCCACCACGATGCCGGCCTTGTCGGCCACGCCGGCCAGGTATTCGAGGATCGTGGTGGAGGGCGACATGGGATAGGCGGCGTAGAACTTGAGCCCCGCCGCCAGCGCGCCCAGCGCCAGCGCCCGATTGCCGGAGACGAGCATCTGCCCGGCCGCATTGCCCGGGGCCACGGTGAGCCGCGGCTCCACGGCGTTGTACCCGGCCAGCAGGGCATTGCGGTTCACCTCCAAATAGGTGGGCTTGACGAAGCGGCCCAGCACGCCGTCCACATCCGCCGGGGCGATGCCAAAAAGCTTGAGCGCCGCGCCCACGGCCACCACCCCGGCGGCCCGGGCATTGCCCAGGTCCTTGGCCATCTGCTCCATCGGCAGGGCCAGCACGCCTTCGCCCTCGGGGGCAAACTTGCTGTCACACAGGGCAAAGCCGCCGGGCACCAGCTCGTCCCGGTGCAGGTCGTAGCTCTCAAGGTTGAAAGCAAGCAGGCCGTCCACCCGGTTGGTGTGTCCAGTGACGGGTTCGGTGCCGAAGCGCACCAGCGTAAAGTTGTGGCCGCCGCGCACCCGGCTCATAAAGTCGCGCACGGTGAACACGTGGTAGCCCGCTCGCTTGAGGAACATCTCCAGAATGGCGGCGGTGGTCTCAATGCCC
>JAEYRA010000091.1 GCA_023409755.1 Bacillota bacterium | reverse complement strand
CACCGTGCGGCTCTCCCCGGGCAGCAGGTCGAAGTACTCATCGGAGGTCACCACATCGCCGCCGAAGCCGAAGTGCACATGGTGGGCCCAGCTCTGCGCCCGCACGGTGAAGACGAGGTCGGCGCCGTTGTCGCGCTGGTCGGTCACGACCACATCGCCCTGGCCGGCGCCCAGCTGCCGCCGGGGCAGGCGGTGCAGGGTGACCGTCTCCACCCCCTCAGCCCGGGCAAACCACAGGCCGTCGCGGGCATCGCGGCCGCCCAGCGGGAAGCGCAGCACCTCGGCTTTGTGGAAGGGCGGCAGCACGACCTCGCGGGTCTCGGTCTCCCGCTCCTCCCCGTCAAAGGACGTATAGCCGTATTCCACTGTCAGCCGCAGGGGCTCGGCGGTCTCGTTCTGCCCCACCACAAAGGCCTCGTTGCCCTCGGCGCGGATGGTGAGCTTGCGCGGGGCGAACGCCCGCCGCACGGCATAGTAGCTGGGCTTACGCCTGAGGTAGTAATCGACGATCGTCCAGCCCGTCTCGCCCCAGCAATCGTTGTACATCCAGAAGAGCGAACCCCAGCAATCCCGGTGGCTGCGCAGCGCCTCCAGCGAGTAGCCCAGCATCAACGCCTGCACAGCGCTGGCGTAGCGCAGGTAGTCGGCGAGCGACAAACCCTCCGGGTCGGTGTAGTGCTTGGCAATGCCGGCAGCCACCGTGTGTTTCTCAAAGGTGTTGTTGTGCAGGTCCCAGATGGTGCCGTCCCGGTCAATCTCTTCCCCGCCGAAGTACTCCCGAATGGATTCGATGGCACAGGGGCCGGGGTAGCCGTACTCCGACACGAACTTGCTGGATACGGCATCGTACTCCTCGGGGGTGATGCGCCGCTCCATCTCCGGGTTCATCATGCAGTCCCCCCAGTGGTGGCGGTCGCCCACGTCGTGGCTGTTGGCGTCCGGCCCGCCGTAGGGCGAGGACGCCCAGTAGGGCACGTGAGGTGCGAAGCGCCGCACCACCGCCGGGGCCAGCTGGTTGTAGACCCACAGGCCGCCCAGGTTCTCGCCGTAGGGGAGGAATATCTGCTGGTTCTCGTTGTTGCCGCAAAGGACGGCCAGCGACGCGTGGCTGGTGAGCCGGCGGGTTTGGTGGGTGAGCTCCCGCTCCACCAGGGTGCGGAAGTCCTCCCGGTGGTCGGGCACCAGGGAACAGCCAAACATGTAGTCCTGCCAGACGAGAATGCCCAGCCGGTCGCAGAGGTCATAGAAGATCTCCCGCTCGTAGAGCCCGCCGCCCCACACCCGCAGCATGGTGAAGTGGGCCTCGGCGGCCTCCCGCACCAGCGTCTCGTATTTGCCGTCTGCAATGCGCTGGTACAGACTATCACTGGGGATCCAGTTGCCGCCCTTGGCCTGCACCGGCACACCGTTGACGACAAACCGGAACCACCGGTTGTCCTCGTCAATGCGGGCCGTGTCCAGCGCCAGCGTGCGGATTCCCACGGTCTTTGTCAGCGTTTCCACCGCCCCGCCGGCCCGCGCCGTCACCGTGAGGGTGTAGAGCGGCTGGGCGCCGTAGCCATTGGGCCACCACAACCGGGCATCCTCCACCGCCAGGGCAAAGGAGAAGTAGTTGACGCCGGACTGCAGCAGTGCGTCCCTCGCCTGGGCCCGGGCCACCACGCGGCCCTCCAGGGCCAGGGTCACTTCCACATCGCCGTCCTGGGTGGCGATGGGCAGCAGGCTTTCCACCTCGGCATCCACCCGCACGGTGGCGTTACCCTCGCGAAGGCCCGTGGTGGCAAAGGTGGCGTGGCGCACAGCCACCTGGCGGAAGCCCCGCAGCGTGGCCGAACCCATGCCGCAGGTGACGCAGCGGGGGCCCCAGTCCCACCCCACGGTGTACTGGGGCTTGCGCAGGAAGGCCCGGCGGCGGTCGCCCCGCTCGGGGCAGCCGTTGCTCTCCTCGGTGCACACGGCCCAGTCAATGCTCGCGAGGTCCTCGTCGCTCACCCGCTCCAGCCCGCACGTCAGGCGCACCGTCAGGCGGTTTGCACCGGGACGCAGGGCGTGGCGCACATCGCACACGAAGGGGAAGTGTACACTGTCGTGCCGCCCCAGCGGCAGGCCGTTGAGCGCGATGTCCGCGCCGAAGTCCAGCCGGTCAAGCGTCAGCTCCACCCGGTCCCAATCGCCGCCGTCCCAGTCAAAATCGCGCACGAACCACCAGGAACGCTGCTCCACCCAACGGCTCTGCTCGTAGCGGTCCCCAACCACTGGGTCGCCCACGCGGCCAGCCTCCATCAGAGGCATTCGCACATCGCAGGGCAGGCTGCAGGGCAGCGCCTCAGGAAGGCGCGCCAGCACCAGGGGCAGACGGTCCGCCTGCCAATGCAGAGGTGCTTCCACCAGTTTCCAGTCACGGTTCAGCATCAGTTCCATATTCTCTCCCATTCCGTTCCATCTCAGCAGGGTGGAACACCGGCTTTGAAAGCACCAAATGATGCAACGATTCCGGCTGCCCAACCGGCAAAAAAAGGCCGGAGATGCGCAGAGACGGAAGGCGTTTCTGTTCCCAAGCGGGCACCGCAAAGGCACTGGTATCGTTGCCAGATGCCCTGCCGCCTGAAATCGGTATCATTGTAAATCGATTCACCCATGTGTGCAAGTGGAAAAAGGTGTTGACAATCGGGTTATTTACACAATTTCAGCATGGTCTCAATGGCTTCGTCCATGGCCTCCTCGTTGCCGGATTGGATCTCAGCCACAAGGCAGGTTTTCATGTGGGATTTCATCAGCTCGGTGCCAAAACTGCGCAGGCCCTGCTGGGCCGCGGCCACCTGTGTCAGGATGTCCGTGCAATAGCGCTCGTCCTCCAGCATGGCGCGGATGCCCTTGATCTGCCCTTCGATGCGATTCAAGCGACTGACCAGCTTTGTCATTTCCTCCGGCTCCCGTTCGCGCCGGCGCTCGGGGTGGCAATGTTCGCAAGATTTCATGGGTCATCCCCCTTTTCTCAAGTATAGGGTGCGGGGCCGGTGTTGGCAATGAAGGTTTTTTCCAGCTGACGGCGAATACCGCCAATGCCAAAACGATGTGATACGCCCCACCAACGGGGCGGGAAAGGATGTTTGCCATGCGAACCGAACTGCCACGCAGTACACCGGAGGCCCAGGGGATCCCCTCGGCTGCCGTGCACGCCTTTCTGGATGCCATGGGCCAGACCAACCTGGAGCTGCACGGGCTCATGGTGCTGCGCCACGGCCATGTGGTGGCCGAAGGCTGGTGGAAGCCCTACCGGCCCGACCTGCGGCACATGCTCTTCTCCCTGAGCAAGAGCTTCACCTCCACCGCCGTGGGTTTCGCCGTCACCGAGGGGCTACTGACCGTGGAGGACCGGCTGATCGACTACTTCCCGGAGTACAAGGACACGCTCGACCCCCTGTGGGAGAAGCTCAAGCTCAAGCATCTGCTGATGATGGGTACCGGCCACCAGACCGACACGATGGACTACATCATGAACAACCCCAACGGCAACTGGGCCGAGGGGTTCTTCCAAACGCCGCTGGTCTTTGAGCCCGGCACCCACTTCCTCTACAACACCGGGGCGACCTACATGCTCTCCGCCGTGGTGCAGAAGGTGACCGGCCAACGCCTTCTGGATTATCTGACGCCCCGGCTCTTCCAGCCCCTGGGCATCGAAAGCCCGCTGTGGGAGCAGAGCCCCCAGGGCATCGACGCTGGCGGGTTTGGTCTGGCCATTCACACCGAGGACATCGCCCGCTTCGGGCAGTTCCTGCTGCAGCGCGGCCAGTGGCAGGGCAAGCAGCTCCTCCCCGCGGCATGGATTGACGAAGCCACGGCCAAGCACATTGAGAATGGCCCCAACGAGGGTGCTGACTGGGCTATGGGCTACGGCTACCAGTTCTGGCGCTGCCAGCCGGCGGGCGTGTACCGCGGCGACGGCGCGTTTGGCCAATTCTGCATCGTGTCCCCCAGCCAGGGCTTGGTCATTGCCATCAACAGCGGCCTTGGCGACATGCAGAAGGTGATGACCAACCTGTGGACCCACCTGCTGCCCGCCCTGACGGACCCCCTGCCCGAAGACCCGGCTGCCAGCGCGGCCCTGCAGGCGCGCCTCAACGGCCTGCACTACGACCCGCCGGCAGCCTGCCGCCTGCCCGAGCGGGAGAGCGCCATCGCCGGGCGGCGCTATGCCTTCCAGCCCAACGACCTCGGCTACCGCGCGATGACCTTTGCCTTCGCGCCCGAGGGGTGCACCGTGACCGCCGAAACCGAGAAGGGGTCATTCGACCTTTTGCTGGGCAGCGACCAATGGGCCATCGGCCGGGACGAAGGCTTTGTGACCGTGCCCCTGGGCCCTGACGGCACCCTGGCCGAGACTGCCGCCGCCTTCGCCTGGCAGGACGACCGTCTTGTGCTCATTCTTCGGCGCATTGAGTCGCCCTTCGTGCTGACAGTCACCGTCACCTTCGACGGCGACACCCTGACGCTTGACGCTCGCAGCAACACCAGCTTCGGCCCCACCGAACAGCCGATGCTGACGGCCACCGCGCAGTAATCACACACACCTGCTTTCGCGTCTGCCGCTTTTGCGACAGACGCGATTCAGGGCGTTTGTCTGGTAATGGCTAGGTCGCCGTTCACGCCTTACGCGCCATCCGGGCGCTAAGGCATTGCGCTGCAATGCCTTCACGGCGTGACGGTTGGACACGCATCCGGCGTGTCCAATTCGCCGCGCATGTCGCCGACCGACCGTAAACGTTACTACTCATACGGAGTTACTAGGGATACGTGCGCCTGCGGGC
>JAEYRA010000114.1 GCA_023409755.1 Bacillota bacterium | reverse complement strand
ACGGCCTGTTCACGGCTATTGGCACTCTTGACGGCAACTTTTTCAACATGATGTACCCCGGCTTTGGGCTGGCCACACGCATCGGCTGGACACTGCTCATCAACTTCTTTGCACTGACAGGTGGCTGGCTCATTACCGTGGCATTCTACCGTGCCAACAAGGGTGGGAAGATTGCACTGGCGCTGCTGCCGGTATCCCTGAGTTTACTGATGTCGCTATGCCAGTACATCTTTGGTGACGCATTCGTGGACTGGATGGGCAGATCTTTCATGCTGCTGACCGGCCTTATGGACAACCAACCGGGTAACGGCATGCTGACGATGGCCGTGGGTTCCCTGCTCTGCCTGGGCGTCACCTGGCTGTTGACCCGCCGAGCGGCGGTGAAGTAGCTCCACACCCATAATACCAAACGCCGCCCGGTACCGGGCGGCGTTTTTGTTTTGGTGACAGGATAGGAAGAAAGCGTCCAAGGGGATTTCATCCCCTTGGAACCCCGCATTGGCGCATTGCGCACCCCAGCATTTCACTGCTCCGCAGGCGACGGCTGATCCCCCTGCAGTTTACTTGGACTGGGTGCTGAGCCTGCGGGAAATGGCCTCCCAACGTTTATAGTCGCACAACACATCAGAATGCGGTTTCCCAACAACGCGGCTTCTGTTGATTGGCTCATCAAGCCCAAGGATCTTGAAAAACTCCCTGTTTTGTTGCACAAAATGATCGTCAGCAATCAACTTCTCACATTCCACGAGCAATGGCTCAGGGTAATCCTCAAGGAGGATTGCCGCAGCACCATACCTGTTTTCCCAAACGGAGGAGGACAGCACCAGTTTAATTAAATGATCAAACCCGGGCAAAGGGATGCGATAATAGCCCATCTCACTCCCCCACCCAAAATCATACAACTGCCTCCTCTTCCACAACGATCGATCCGTCGGCAACACATACGTTCCGGTCGCTTCCTCTTGCAGCATCAAGCCAAAGTCCTCGGGCGTTATCTTATCAAATCTCTTGCTCATCATAAACAGCTGCTCATCGTACATAAGCCATCCCCCCATTGCCCATGACCTTTGAAGCTCACCTTAATAGTATTCGAACACCATGCGCCGCAAAAGTCAACATCACCCGCGTGGTATTCCTTTACCCGCGCCTTGAACAGCTGCGAAGGACATCCTTTGATAAGGCACGAACCACTAAGCGGGGGTACGCCCAGAGGGGGGAGTACCTACCCCGCAGCCGCCAGCCGATTCATTCGGCGGCGGCACGAAACAATCCGAACGGGGCACTCAACCCTTCCCGCCGCAGCGGCGTCTCCCCCGTAAAACCCCGCACGGCCCACTGCAACAAAAAGCCCCGCGGCGGCGTGTACGTCGCGGGGCTCACAAACGCTCCTATCGAGCACTCCCACTCGCGGCGGTCGCCAAAGGCGGCCGGCGCGAAACGATGGCCGTCAGGCCATCGTCGAAAGCATCGCTTCGCTCACGCCCCAGCGCAGCCCCTCGCCAGCGAGGAACCGGCGGCACTCCTCGGCCATGGAGAAGCCCATGCGAGCCGTCTCCCCCCCGGTGGTGCCGGCAACGTGGGGAGTGAGGTAGACGTTGGGTTGGGCCAGCAGCGGGTTATCGGCCGATGGCGGCTCGTCCGGGTCGGTCACGTCAAAGTAGGCGGTGCGGGTGGGCACCTCCTGCAGGGCACGGATGAGCCCGGGCACGTGCACCTGGCCGTTGCGGCCGGTGTTGAGGAACGTACCATAGGGGCCCATGGCGGAGAAGTGCTCGTAGCGCAGGATCTCCTTGGTCGTGGGCAGGTTGGCAATGTGGTTGGAGACCAGGTCGCTCTGGGCGAACACCTCACCAATCTCCGTGCAGCGGCGCATGCCCAGGCGGGCAAACGTCTCGTCGGAGGCGAAGGGGTCGTAACCGATCACGTGGATGTCGCTCGCCTGCAGCCGCTCGGCCACGCCACGGCCAATCATGCCCAGGCCCAGCAGACCCACCGTGGAGCCGAAGGCCCCGGGATACTGCTCGCAGAGAGCACGGGAACCCACCCAGTCGGCCTTGGTACCGGCCTGCACCGGGAAGAACCCCTTGAGCGACAGATAGATGAGGCTGGTGCAGAACTCAATGACCGGCAAGCCATTGACGGCCCAGGCGGAGCTCACCGCGACGCCACGCCGCAGAAAGGGCCGCGCAAAATACTGCACCGAACCGGCACCGTAGAAAATGACCTTGAGGTTCGGCAGGTATTCAGCAATCTGCTCCTCGTTCAATTGGGGCATGCCCCAGGTGGTAAACACCGCCTCGACATCCCGAAGCTCCCCCCGCAGCCGGGGCAGGTCGCCCTCCCGCAGGACGGTGTGGTTGAGATCCACCAACTGGTCCAACTCCCGCAGCACCGGCTCAGGATAGATGCGCGGCACCGCGTCGCCATTGCTGAGAAACACAGCCTTCATTCCAATACCCCCCTTTGATAGTGTCCCTTGGTGTAACCCGGCCCCTGCCAGCCTTCCGGCGGGCTGCCGGCCAAAGCCTGCCGGGTGGCGGCGATGAGCGCGGCCACCTCGTCAGGCTCCTCGTCGTGGATCATCAGGCGCAGCCAATCCATCCCGGCCCGCGCCAGACGCGGCAGCAGGCCAAAGGCTGCCAGCTTGTCACCGTTCAGGATGGTGCTGTGGCAGTCGGTGGGGTCGCACAGCACCGGGAACGCCTTGTCCCGCCGGTCCGTCAGCGTAAAGGGCCGCCCCGTGGCACAGGCCCCGCAGGGCTCGCCATGGCTGCCATGCTCGGCCCCCACCGGGCAGTGGGCGCTGACCATCAGGGGCAGCCGGCCGTAGACCACGGCCTCCCTCGCGAGGGAGGCAGCCGGCAGCCCGGCGACCTGCGCCAACGTCATCTCCGGCGAGAGCGTGACGCCGGCAAGGCCCAACGACGCCATGCGTTCCAGTGTCCAACCGTTGAAAACCTGAAAGCTGAGGTCCCCCCACAGCGGCAGGCCGCATCCCTCCAGCATCACGAGGTGGCCCGCGCTGCCCACCAGCAGGCCGTCGAGCCCGGCGGCAGGTAAATCTGGCAACGCGCGGCCCAGTGCCTGCACCCAGCGCGGCCCGGTGACCATGGGCAGCCAGCCAAACACCTCAGCCGGGCGGCGGGGTAAGCTGATCTCCCCCCTCAACCACGGCAGCAGCGGCACCACCAGCCGGTCGGCCCCGGCAACGACGTCGGCCAGCCCGGCCCGCCACTGCCACAGGAACGCCGCAACCTTGGGTTCGACGGGCAGGGCCCGTTCCCCTGCCGGCGGCAGCGCTTCGGGCACAAACACGCGCTCGGGGGTACGATTGGCCCGCTGGGCCGCAAGCCCCGCCAGCGCATCCCGGCGCAGGGCGTTGAGGGCCGAGAGCGGCGCGGCTGCACGGCCGTCGAGGGTCACATCACAATCCTCCAGGCGGTAGGGCGTGTCGCCGGTTTTGGCAAGCTGGGCACGCACGGCGTCAGCCTCCAGCGGGCGGCTGCGGGCCTCCTCAGCGGGGGCGGCACTCTCCGCCTCGGCGCGGTGGCCCTCGTCATCCCACAGCGCAAGTTGCAGCGGCTGCCCCACGGCGGTGCAGAACCGCCCATGAATGGGAATAAGCCGCCGGGGTTTACCCTCCACGGTGGCGCGGGCCTCGTCCTCCAGCGCCCGGTCGGTGATCTTGCAGAGCCGGTCGCCGGGTGCCATCGTGCCCGTCAGGTCGCCCACTCGAGCCCGTCCGGGGTGGGCGGCACGGGTGGCGGCGCCATCCTGCCACAGCCAGGTGACAATGCCGCCGGGCCGTGCGGGGTTGACCACCTCCACCCCGTCGCCCAGGGCAAGCGGCGCGGTCAGTGTCACTTCAATCTGCCGCTCCCGCGCCAGCACCCGCTCCACCCGGCCAATGGGCACACCGGCGTGCTTGGGGCTCTCCCGGCTGATGAAGCCAGCCCCCGACCAACCGGTGAGATAGCCCTTGGAGAAACCTCCCCGGTTGAACACCTGCGCCAGCCGCCGCCGGTCCTCGGGCTCCACGGCCCACGGCTCCCCAGCGGCGATGCGGTCGAGATACTTGCGGTAGGTGGCCGTCACCACCGCCACGTATTCCAGGCCCTTCATGCGGCCTTCAATCTTCAGGGAAGCCACGCCGGCCCTCACCAGCGCCGGCAGGTCGTCGAGCCCGCAGAGGTCCTTCGGGCTCAACAGATAAGCCGGTTCGCCATCCCCCAGCCGCCAGGGCAGGCGGCAGGGCTGGGCGCAGCGCCCCCGGTTGCCGGAGCGAGCGCCGATCATGCTGCTCATCAGGCACTGGCCGGAGTAACACACGCAGAGCGCCCCGTGGACGAACACCTCCACCGGCACGGGGGAGAGCGCCGCCGTCTCGGCAATCTCATCAAGGGTCAACTCCCGCGCCAGGATGAACCGGGCAAAGCCCCACTCCCGCAGGGCAGCGATGGTCGGCACACCGGTCACCGTGCCCTGGGTGCTGAGGTGCAACGGCAGGCCCGGCAGGCGCTGACGCAGCAGGGCCGCAAAGCCCAGATCCTGCACGATGAGGGCGTCCGCCCCGGCAAGCCAGGCCGCCCCCGCCCCATCGATGGCGCGGGCCATCTCGCCATCGGCAATGAGCGTGTTCATGGCCACGTGCACCCGCACGCCCCGCTCATGGGCATAGGCAATGCCCTCCCGCAGGGCGGGGCCGTCAAAGTTGGCGGCGCTGGCCCGGGCGTTGAAGCCCTGCCCCCCCAGGTACACGGCGTCGGCGCCGTTCTCCACCGCCGCGCGCAGCTCCGCCGGGCCGCCGGCGGGGGCCAGCAGCTCAGGCAGTATTTCGTTGTGTTTATTGTCCATCATTGGCAATGAGATAGGCCCAGCCATCCACCTCAATGGCGGCGGTGGGTGCGGTCATGCGGTTGCTGACGCCCATCGGGCAATCGAGCGGCAGAGCCAGCGGCTCGGTGGTGCCATATTGCAGGCCGGAAAGGTACCGCACGGCAACGCCTTCGCCGGCGGGCAGCAGCGACACCGTGCGCCCCGGTACGCCGGAAATGGTGACCGGGCCGGTGACGGCGCGCACCGAGCTGACACCATCGAGGAGCGTGGCCCCCACCCCCCGGCGGGCAGCACGCAGAATGAGCTGTAGGTTCCCAAGTACATGGTCGATGCGCCCACCGGTGCCGCCCAGCACGGTAATCTCCGTCGCGCCCCGCTCCATCGCCTTGTCCAGCGCGAGCTGGCCATCGGTCTCGTCCTTTTCGGCGGGGCTGACGGCAAAGGCGATGCCCTGTCGGCGAAGGTCGCTGGCCAACGCCGCGTCCAGCGAGTCGAAGTCGCCCACAATGAGGTCGATGGCCACCCCGGCAGCGGCGCAATGGGCCGCGCCATGGTCAGCGCACACCACGAGGTCGGCCCCTGCAGCCTCCTGCCGCAGCAGCTCCGCGGGCGGCGGGCTGCCAGCCAGCACCAGCAGCGCCTTCATCGGGCAGCCTCCCGCAGGGCGGCGATGGCCTCAGCCCAGTCAGGGGCATTGAGCACGGCCGACCCGGCCACGATGACAGTGGCCCCGGCCCGCACCACCTCGCCGATCGTCTCCCGGTTGATGCCGCCGTCGACCTCGATGGCCAGCGCAACGCCCTGGCGGTCAGCCTCAGCCCGAAGGCGGGCAATGCGCCCGGCGCTCTCAGGCAGGTACTTCTGCCCGCCATAGCCCGGCCGCACGCTCATGATGAGTGCCATGTCCATCTCCCCCAGCAGGGGGAAGAGCGTCTCCACCGGTGTTTCGGGGTTGATGGATAGCCCCGCCCGCACCCCCAGCACACGGATGCGCCGCAGCAGGGCTTTGGGGTCATCGGTCGCCTCGGCGTGCACGGTCAGGATGGACACGCCCGCCTGGGCGAAGGCCTCCACCTGCCGCTCGGGCTGGCGCACCATGAGGTGGGCATCCACCGGCAGCGCCGTGCGCGCCTTGAGCGCCGCGACCATGCCCGCGCCAAAGGTGATGGGCGGCACGAACTGCCCGTCCATCACATCCAGGTGCAGTAGGTCAGCCCCGGCCCGCTCCAGCGCGGCCACGGCCTCCCCCAGGGCGGCAAAGTCCGCCGTCAGAATGGACGGCGCAATCTCAATCATAACGGTTCCTCCAGTTTTGCCGGCACTCGGTCAGAATCTGCTGGTACCGGGCCAGCCGCCCGGCAGGGATGGCCCCCGAGGCGGCGGCGTCCTTCACAGCGCAGTCGGGCTCCCGGTCGTGCAGGCACCCATGGAAGCGGCACTCCCCCCGGTGGGGGGCGAACTCCGGGTAATACTGCTCCAGCAGGCGGGGCTCCACGCGTTCCAGCTCCACCAGGGAGAAGCCCGGCGTGTCGGCGACCTCGCCGCCTTCCGGCAGGGCCAGCAACTCGGCATGCCGGGTGGTGTGGCGGCCGCGGGCAATCTTGCGGCTGACGGCCCCGGTCTCCATCTCCGCCTGGGGGGCCAATTGGTTGATGAGTGAGCTCTTGCCCACGCCGGACTGCCCGGCGAAGCACGAGCACCGGCCCTGAAGGCCCTCCTGCAAAGCGTCCATCCCCCGGCCATCGGCGGCAGAAACTGCCAGAGTCCTATCCACCGCGCCGGCATACTCCACCAGAAGTGCCGCCACGGCGTCCTCTGCGGCCAGGTCGCTCTTGTTGACGACCAGCATCGGGTCGATGCCCAGCATCCGCGCCTGCAGCAAGATCTTATCCACCAGCAGCAAATCCGGAGGGGGGCTGGCGGCGGCCGTCACCAGCACCAGCCGGTCCACATTGGCCACCGGCGGGCGTTTGAGCTCATTGGTTCGCGGCAGAATCTCCTCCACATAGCCCAGTTCCTCGCCGTTGGCGGGCTGGAACGTCACTCGGTCGCCGATCATGGGGGTCAGGCCGTCCTTGCGGAAGCGTCCCCGCGCCCGGCAGGTGTGCAGCGTGCCGTCGCACAGCACCTCATAAAACCCGCCGACACCCTTGAGTATGCGCCCTTCCATCAGTTGCTGTCCTCCGCGGTGAAGGTCACCGTTTCGCTCTTCAGGGGGTTGCCATCCAGGAATACGGTGACCGTCTTCTGCCCCAGGGAATCACTGTCCAGCGTCAGCGTCTGGCTGTGGCTGCCAGCCTTTTCGGTGGCGCGATAGATCGTCTGTTTGCTGTCGCCATCCTGGTAGACGATCTCAACCAGAACATTGCTGACCTGTACGTCGAAGGTCAGGGACAACTCCTTGGTGTAGGCAGGCAGCGTTCCGTTGCTCACCCACAGCTCCAGCACCTGGTTGGGCTCGATGATCTGCCCGGGCTGGGGGTCCTGCCCCACGACGGTGTCGATGGGCAGGCTGCTGGCTTTCTGCACAATGCGGTCGGCGCTCAGGCCCATCTCCCGCAGGGCTTTGGTCGCCTCCGCCTTGGACTTGCCATAGAGCAGGGGCATGGAGAGCGACGTGTCAGCCTGCTGGCTCAGCCACAGGTTCACCATTCCGCCCAGTTTCAGCATCTCCCCCTCGGCGGGGTCCTGCTTGAGCACGGTGTCCTTGGGTTGGTCGCTGTCCTCATAACGGACGTTGCCCACGGTCAGACCCGCGTCCTTTATGTCCTTCTTGGCCTCCTCATAGCTTAGGTCGGTGACACCGGGCACCTCCACCTTGACCGGCCCGGCGCTGACGATGAGCTCCACCACCCCGTCGGGGGCCAGTTCCTCCTCGGGCTCGGGGTTCTGGCTCATCACCACGCCCTCGGCAATCTTGTCGCTGTTCTTCTTCTGCACCGTGCAGTTGAGACCGATGGCATCCAGCCGGTCCTTGGCCTCCTCCAGCGTGAGGTCGATGAGCTTGGGCACTTCTACCGGGCGGAAGAGACGGCCCAGCGCCCCGCGCACGATGAGAGTGCCGCCGCCCAGAATGAGCACCACCAGCATGATGCTCAGTGCCACGATGGGCCCCACCCTGTGGCGGGGCCGGTGGCGGACGGGTTCGCTGCGCACGGCCGCCAGCCGGCGGGAGCCGGTGTTGGCCGAGGAGGAGTATGCGCCGCCGCCCGGCGAGGCGGGGCTGCCCTCCCGCACCATGTGCAGGGGGCGGGTGCCCTCAAAATCCTCCGACGGGGGACGGATGACGACGTAGCTGCCATCAGGCTCCACCAGCGTGCGCTCCAGGTCGCGGGCCATCTCCCGCGCATTGTCGTAACGCACGGCCGGGTCCTTGGCCATGGCCTTCAGGATGACGAGCTCCAGCGCCTTGGGCATGTCCGGCACAATCTCCCGCGGGGGGCGGGGTGCCTCCTGCAGGTGTTTGATGGCCACGGCCACCGGCGTGTCGCCGGCGAAGGGCACGGTACCGGTGATCATCTCATAGAACACGACGCCGATGGAATAAAGATCGGCCTTTTCGTCGATGACACCACCGCGGGCCTGCTCGGGGGAGATGTAATGAACCGAACCCAGGACATTGGAGCCGGAGATCGTCATCGTGCTGTCCGGTGCCTTGGCAATGCCAAAGTCCGCCACCTTGATGGCGCCCTCGCGGCTGATGAGGATGTTCTGGGGCTTGATGTCGCGGTGCACGAGCTGGTGGCTGTGGGCATAGAAGAGCGCGTCGCAGATCTGCCAGCCGATGCGCACGACTTCCTCGGGCTGCAGGCGGCCATGCTCGGCGATGTATTCCTTGAGCGTCTGGCCATCCACATACTCCATCACAATGTAATGGCGGCCCTCCTCCACCCCCACCTCAATGGTGCGGACGATGTTCTTGTGGGCATAACGGATGGCGATTTGGGATTCCTTCTCAAACCGGCGGACGTAGGCCTCATCCTGCACGTATTCGCTGCGCAGCACCTTCACAGCCACAATCTGGCCGGTGAGCTCGTCCTGCCCGCGGTATACGATGGCCATGCCGCCGGAGCCGATGATCTCCCCAATGCGGTACCGGCCTGCCAGCAGGCTACCTTCCATTGGGGTCACCTCCCACGGCGCGAGCCAGCACCACGGTCACGTTGTCGGAGCCGCCGCGCTCCAGCGCCAGCCGTACCAGCAGATCCGACGCCTGGCCCAGCGTGGGGCTCGCCCCCAGCGCTGCCGCCATGTCGCCCTCATCCACGTAGTTGGAGAGGCCGTCGGAGCACAGCAGCAGCACATCGCCGGGGGTGATGGCTACGGTGTAGATGTCCGCGCCGGTGTAACTCTCAGACCCGATGGCGCGGGTGACGACGTTGCGGTAGGGGTGCTGGCGGGCGGCTTCGCGGCTCATGCTGCCCCGGTCCACCATCATCTGCACCAGAGAGTGATCCCGGGTGACCTGCTCCACCACGCCGCCGCGTGCCACATAGGTGCGGCTGTCGCCCACATTGCCCACCACCCAGCGGTCGATGTCCAGGGCGGCCATGGTCATGGTGGTGCCCATGCCCTGGTAGAATTCGTTGGTGGCGGCGTACTCCAAAATGGCGCGGTTGGCCTCGTTGAAGGCCCGGCGCATGGTCTGCTCCACCGGCGGCACATGGGGCTGACGGCGGTCGTTTTCAAAGATGTGGCAGGCGACCTTGACGCCCAGCGCACTGGCCACGTCACCGGCGTTGTAGCCGCCCATGCCGTCGGCCACGATGATAAGCCCGTCCACGCTCCCCCCATCGGGGATGTACAGGCTGTCCTCGTTGCGCTTGCGCACGTTGCCCCGGTGGGTCAGCGCGGCGTACTGCATCGCTTGCGGCTTCATCGTTCCCCCTTCTCCATGTGGCGGCGCCGCAGCTGCCCGCAGGCGCCTTCAATGTCCTCCCCCAGGGTGCGGCGCACGGTGGCCGACAGGCCCAGCGACGTGAGACGCGCAGCAAAGCGGTTGGCACCCTCCCGGGTCGTCCCCGCCAGTCCGGCCTCGGGCACGGCATTCAATGGAATGAGATTGACATGGCACAGCGTGCCCTTCAGCAGCGCCGCCAGGGCCCGGGCATCCTCCTCCCGGTCGTTGGTGCCGGCAATGAGGGCATATTCCACAATGGCACGCCGCCCGGTGGCGGCGATGTAATCCTTCAGCGCCTGCACCACCTGCCGCACGGTGAAAGCCCGCGCCGCCGGCATGAGCCGGGCACGCGCCTCATCAAAGGGCGAGTGCAGCGACAGGCAGAGCGTGAGCGGCAGGCCCTCCTTGGCGAGCTTTGCCATGCCCTCGGGTAGGCCGCAGGTGGAAAGGGAGATATTCCGCGCCGAAATTCCCAGCCCGTTGGCATCGGTTGCCCGGCGCAGGAAGGCGAGCACGTTGTCGTAGTTGTCGAGCGGCTCCCCACTGCCCATGAGCACGAGGTTGGTGACCTGCCGGCCGCCGCCCAGGCGGTCGTTTACGGCAATGGGCTGGCCCAGCATCTCGCCGGCGGTGAGGTTGCGGATGAGACCGTCCTTGGTGGACGCGCAAAAGGCGCAGCCCATGCGGCAGCCCACCTGGGTGGAGACGCACAGCGTGTTGCCGTGGTGGTAGCGCAGCAGCACCCCCTCCACCACGTTGCCGTCGGCAAACCGGTAGAGATACTTTTCGGTGTCATCCTTCTGGGACTGGCGGGCTTCCACAATGGCCGCGCCGCCCACGATGTATTTCTCCTCCAGCTGCCCGCGCAGGGCCGCCGGTAGGTTGGTCATCCCATCAAAATTCACCCCGCGGAGGAGCCACTCCCCCACTTGGCGGGCGCGGAAGGCGGGCTGACCCAGAGCGGCCAGCGCACTGGCCAGCTCCTCCCCGGTCATATCGAGCAGCGCGGGTTTGCCGTTCATTCCTTCACCCGGGTGAGGAGCCCCAGGAAGAACCCCTCGACGCCGTCCACCGGCGGCAGAAGCTGCAGCATGCCATCCTTCACGCGGGGGCGAAGCCCCTCGGGCAGGTGGGCCGCCAGGTCCGCCGGGCGGAAGGCCCGCTCCAGCCGCAGGAAGTCCCGCAGGATCTTCTCGTTTTCGGCCTGGCAGATGGTGCAGGTGGAGTAGAGCAGGTGTCCGCCGACCTTGACGCACTCGGCGGTGTTGCGCAGGATCTTCTTCTGGGTGGCGGCCAGCGACCGGATGTCCTCCGGTCGGCGGGAGACTTTGATGTCCGGCGAGCTCCACGCAACGCCGAGGCCCGAGCAAGGCGCGTCCACCAGCACAAAGTCAAAGCGCCGCTGGTCGGCAAAGCGGGCGTCGTGCAGCTCGGCCTGGGCCGGCACCTGCAAGCGCTGGAACGTCTGTTTCATGAGGTTCACCCGGTGCAGGTCCACGACCCACGCAGTGATGGCGCAGTCGCCGCCCAGCGCGTCGGCCATCAGGGCCGTCTTGCCGCCGGGGGCCGCGCAGGCATCCAGAATCTCCGCCCCCGGGCCGGCGATGGCTGCCGCCACGCGGGAGACGAACTGGCTGGCCTCTCCCTGGGCGGTGACCTTGCCCGCCGCAAAGAGCGGCCAGGCCGTGAGATCGGCCGCGCCTTTCACGCCAAAGGAGTCAGCCGCCAGCGACCCGCGGGAATACTCCCACCCGCTCGCTTGCAAAAACTGCTCCAGTTCCTCCGCCGTGCCGCCGGCCAGGCCATTGGGCCGCACCGTCAGCCGGTAGGGGGGCTCCCAATTGAGCAGCGCCTCCGCCACCGCGGGCTGTTCCTTCTGCCACAGTTCCACCACGAAACGCGGCCAGCTGGTCGTCACGCTCAGGTACCCCACCGGGTCGGTCTCCCGGTCGGGCAGGGGGATGTCTCGCCCGGCACGCTGCACGTTGCGCAGCACCGCGTTGGTCAGGGCGGCATGGCTGGCAAAGCCATCCTCCCGCACCAGTTCCACGGTGGTGTCGAGGGCCGCAAAGTCCGGCACGGCATCAAAATACAGGAGCTGGCACACCCCCAGGCGCAGGGCGTTGCGCACCCGCTCGGGGGTGGCCGCTGCGTCCAGGTGGGGCTCCAGCGCCCAGTCGATGGCAAAGAGTTTGTCGAGTGTTTGATAGAGCAATTTACGCGCAAAGCGGCCGTCCCTCTCCGGCAGGTCGCGGAAGCGTTCCTTAGCCGCAAGGTCCGCGTAGGCGCGTTTGATGAGTACATCGTTTAAGGCTGCGTAGGCCGCCTTGCGGGCGTTGTCAACCGCCATGGAGCACCGTTCCTTCCTGTATGCGCCGTCCGCGCAGGTAATCCGCCGACGCCATGCGCCGGCCGCCGGGCATCTGCAGCTCCAGCACTTCCACCGCGCCCTGCCCGCAGGCCACCAAAAGGCCCTGCCTGCCATCGGCCCGCAGCACCGTGCCCGGGGAACCCTCGCCCTCGGCGGGCCGGGTGCGCCACAGCTTCATCGTCTGTCCGTCACAGAGCGTCCACGCCCCCGGCCAGGGGTTGACTCCTCGCACAAGGTTGTGCACCTGGGCCGCCGGTTGGGTCCAATCCACCCGACCCGTCTCCCTTGTGAGCATGGGGAAGTGGGTGGCCTCGTCATGGTTCTGTGGGCGGCGGGGCAGCGTGCCCGCTTCCAGCTGACGCAGCGTCTCCAGCAATGTTTCAGCCCCCAGCGCCGCCATCCGGTCAAAGAGCTCGCCGGCCGTTTCCTCGGGGCCGATGGGGGTGGCCCGCTGCAGCAGGATGTCACCGGTGTCGATGCCGGCGTCGGTCATCATGGTGGTGATGCCCGTTTCGGCCTCCCCCCGGATGACGGCCCACTGGATGGGCGCGGGGCCCCGGTATTGGGGCAGCAGACTGCCGTGCACGTTCACGCAGCCGATGCGGGGGATGTCCAGTACCTTCTGGCTTAATATTTGCCCGAAGGCCGCGGTGACCATGAGGTCGGGAGCCAGCGCCGTCAGCGCGGCCACCCCCTCGGCCCGGCGGATGCGCTCAAAGGCAAAGACCGGCAGGCCCAGGGCCAGCGCGGTCTCCTTAACCGGCGAGGGCTGTGTCTTCTGGCCCCGGTCGCGGGGGCGGTCGGGCTGGGTGAACACCCCCACGACCTCATAGCCCGCATTTACCAGTTCCCGCAACGGGGGCACGGCAAAGTCCGGCGTGCCAAGGAAGGCAATTCTCAAGCCTCTACCTCCCACAGGTCGCCAATCACACGGTCGATGTACAGTTTACCGTCCAGGTGGTCAATCTCATGCTGCAGGGCCAGGGCCAGCAGACCCTCCCCCTCCACGGTGTAGACGCGGCCGGTGCGGTCCTGCGCACGCACCTTCACCCGCTCGGCGCGCTTGGTGCGCCCGCGCATGCCGGGCACCGAAAGGCACCCTTCCTCATAATCGGCCTCACCATGCATCTCTTCAATGATGGGGTTGACGAGCTCGTACTTCTGGTCCTCCCCCACGTCGATGACGACGACGCGCTTCAAGACGCCCACCTGGGTGGACGCCAGGCCCGCACCGTCATCGGTCGCATACATCGTCTCAAAGAGGTCGTCAATGAACTCTCCCAGCCGTTTGTCAAACACGGTGACGGGCTTGGCCACCCGCCGCAGTTCGGCTTCGTTGGTATTGATTGTCAGAATCTTTCGCAATGCCACTGGTTTCACTCTCCCGCAAGTCCTGTTGTGTCTACTCTCTGTGCTTTGTGTGATGGCCGTCCGCCGCACCGGTTTGGGTTTTATCCGCGCAGCTGATACGCCCTTGCGCCCATTGTGCCGACGGCTGCCCGGGCACACCCGGTAGGCCGCCCAACACCACGATGGGCGAAACAGTATTATAGTATCACAAACAACGTAGTTTTAACAGGGCAGGCGGCTCAGAGCATGGCCACGGGGTCAACCTCCAGCGTGGCGTGGGAAGCACCGGGCTGGGGCTTGCCCACCACATCGGCCAGTGCGTCCTCGATGGCGCGGCCACCGGGGCCGGGCTGCACCTTCAGCACCAGCTGCCGCCGCCAGCGGCCGTTCATGCGGGCCACCGGCGCGTCGGTCAGCTCCAGCAGCAGCACCTGGGCAGCGCTGTCGGGGTGCAGCTCCAGAAAGAGCTCCATCGCTTCCTTGGCGCGGTTGGCGTCAAAGGCTGCCGCAGCCTCGTCCTCATTGGCAAACACCGCCCGGATGAGCCGTGTGAACGGCGGAAAGTTCGACAGCTCCCGCAAGCCCAGTTCCTCGCGGTAGAAGGCGCCATAGTCGTGGTTGGCGGCGGCCTGCACGGCATAGTGCCCGGTGGAGTACGTCTGGATGAGCACCCGGCCGGCACGCTCCGCCCGGCCTGCGCGGCCGGCCACCTGGGCCATCAGCTGGTAGGCACGCTCTGCGGCGCGGTAATCAGGCAGGTAGAGCTGGGCATCGGCGGCAATGACCCCCACCAGCGTGACGTTGGGGAAGTCCAGCCCCTTGGCAATCATCTGCGTGCCCACGAGGATGCGGGCCTCCCCCCGGCGGAACCGCTCCAGAATGAGGAAGTGCCCGTCCTTGCCGGCGGTGGTGTCGGCATCCATGCGCAGCACCGGCACGCCGGGGAAGCGCTCGGCAAGCTCCTGCTCCAGCTTCTGGGTGCCATCGCCAAAGAACCGGATGTAGGCGCTGCCGCAGGCCGGGCACCGGTCGGGGATGTCCCGCTCCTCACCGCAGTAGTGGCACTTCATCCGCTCCCCGGCGCTGTGATAGGTCATCGAAACGTCGCACAGGTCGCAGGTGACGACATGCCCGCAGGCCCGGCAGGACACGAACCGCGAATGCCCCCGTCGATTGAGGAGCAGCATGGCCTGGGCCCCGTCGTTGAGGCAACGCGTCAGTTCCTCAATGAGCCGACGGCTCAATACGCCCCGGTTGCCGGTCTGCAGTTCGTCCCGCAGGTCCACCAGTTCCACCTGCGGCAGGCCTGCCCCGCCCACCCGGCGGCGCATGGTGAGAAGAGCAAGTTCCCCCCGCTCGGCCCGGTGGTAGCTGGCGATGGAGGGGGTGGCGCTGCCGGCCACATAGACGGCTCCGGCGCTGGCAGCCCGGCGTTCGGCTACCTCCAGCGCGTCGTAGCGGGGCGGGTGCTCGGCGCGGAAGCTCGTTTCGTGCTCCTCATCCACCACCACCAGCCCCAGGTTGGTGACCGGCGCAAACACCGCCGACCGGGCCCCGATGACGACCGTTGCCTCCCCACGGCGGATGCGCTGCCACTCGTCGAACCGCTCCCCCGCCGAAAGCCGGCTGTGCAGCACGGCTGCCAGCTCCCCAAAGCGCGCGGTGAACCGCTGGGTCATCTGGGGCGTGAGGGCTATCTCCGGCACCAGGATGAGCACACTCCTGCCCTGGGCCAGCGCGTGGGCGGCGGCCTGCATGTATACCTCGGTCTTGCCGCAGCCGGTGACACCATGGAGCAGGAAGCGCCCGCCCTCGCCATCCAGCGCGGCGACGAGACGCGCCAGCACCTGCCGCTGCTCATCAGTGGGGGCCTTTTCATCGTCATGCTGTGCCCCCGCCGCCCGGGGCCGCCGCCACACCCGCTGTTCAGTGAGCGTCACCGCGCCCTTCTCCACCAGGGCATTGAGGGCCGCGGCGGTGGCGCCCGCCTGCCGCAGCAGCACGGGCACGGCGACCGGCCCGCCCTGGGCCAGCAGGCAGCGAAGCACCTCGGCCTGGCGCGGGGCGCGGGCCAGCGCGGCCATGGCGCGGCCCACCTCCTCGGGCGTCAGGGTGAGCTCGGCCAGGCGCTCGTTCTTCTCCCGCACGCGGCCGCCGCGCATCTCCGCGGGCAGCATCACCCGCAGGCCGTCGATGAGCCGGCAGTGGTACTGCCCCCGCATCCAGAGCGCCAGCTCCACCATCTCCGGCAGCAGCACGGGGTAATCATCAAGCGCCCGCTCCACCGCCCGGAGCTTTCCTGCCGGCACGTCGGTCTCGTCCTTTAGGCCCATGACGAAACCCTCAACCCGCCCATGGCCGAAAGGCACCCGCACCCGCCAGCCCGGCCCCACTTGGGCCAGGCTCTCGGGCAGGATGTAATCGAACACCCGGTCCACTTCGGCGTGGGCGATGTCCACGATGATCTCGGCGTATCGGCTGGCCATGGCGTCTCCTTCCGCTGTGTGGTTATAGACTACCCCACCGCCCCCAAACTGGCAAGGCGAACAGGCCGAAAAAAGTTTCAAAAAACCCGTTGACATTGCCGTTACGTCAAGGTTTATTCTCTTGTTACAGGGAGGGCATGCGCATGGAATACACGATTCAGAAGCTGGCAAAGCTCTCGGGCGTCAGCACCCGCACACTGCGGTTCTACGACGAGCTCGGGCTGCTGCACCCAGCCCGCATCAATTCATCGGGTTACCGGCTCTATGGGCAGCCTCAGGTCGACCGCCTGCAGCAGATTCTCTTCTACCGGGCGCTGGGCATGAAGCTCAATGACATCGCCGACACGCTGGCCCAACCGGACTTCGACCATGCCGAGGCCCTGCGCCGGCACCGGGCTGCCCTGCTGGCCCGGCGGGCGGAGGTGGATCGCCTGCTCACGAACGTGGAACGCTCCCTCAACGAACTGGAAGGAGGAACCAAAATGACCGACAACGAGAAGTTCGAGGGCTTCCGCCGGGAGCTCATCGACGAGAACGAGAAGAAATACGGCAAGGAAATCCGTGCCAAGTATGGCAACGAGGCCGTGGACCGCAGCAACCAGCAGCTGGGGAAGATGACCGAAGCCCAGTACCGCGACCAGGAAGCCCTGGCCGCCCGCATCATCGACACGCTGCTGGCCGCCCAGGCCACCGGCGACCCCGCTGGCCCCCTGGCACAGGAGGCTGCACAAATGCACCGCCAGTGGCTCAGTGCCTGGTGGGGCCACTACAGCCCCGAGGCCCATGCCGGCATGGCCCAGATGTACGTGGACGACCCCCGTTTCACCGCCTACTACGACGCCAACCGCCCGGGCCTGGCGGCCTTCCTGCGGGACGCGGTGCTGGTGTACACCGGGCAGGGCAAGTAACACCCAGCCACCACACAACGAAAGCGCCGCCCTAGCCGGGGCGGCGCTTGGCGCACGGGGGGATGCCTTACAGCGTTTCCCCGATCTCCTCCCAAGACCTGTCACTCAAAATCCATTCAAAAGCATGGTACCGCCATTTGGAGAGGTCGGCGCGTACCCTGGTCAATTCGGTGCGGTCCAGCGTTTCGCCGGGGAACGGCTGGCCATACAACGAAAAATCGCTGCAACCATCCAGGATCTCAGCTACGAGGGGGCGGAACGGCTCCCCAAACCGGGCAATGGCCTGTTCCTCCACACTGTCTTCCCCCGGAGGATCAGTCAAAGGGTTCTCCAGCTCCATTTGCCAGCGCCAGTGCCACAGGGCAGCGATATCACGTTGCCGGCGGATGCTTGACAGCTTCCGGGGGCTGCACCTGGCGTATGACTCCTTCCATTCCCCCAGCAACATCGGGTGGAAATCCTTTTCCGTGTTCCATTGATAGCTGGACAACTCGTCTACCAGGCAAAGTGACCACAACAGCGGCTCAATCGCTTCGTACGCAGAGTCGGTGGAGGAAAAATCCTCCTCGGACGCTTCGCCGCTCTTGGAATGGAGGAACCGCTTTTCCTCCTGCGTCATGAGCCCTGAAAGATGCAACGCGTCCACCACCTCAAGGAGCATCCCGCGTTCTTCCTCCCGCTTGGCCTCTGGCTGGGCCACCCCTTCGAAAACGGAAAATTCCATGTTTCCCCTGTCATACAGCAGAAGCAGCAGAACCGCCCTGTCGAAGATCTCCAAATGGTTCTTCCATTGTTTCCGGTACAGATTACACTCGATGGCATCCCACGCTATGCCTCCCAACACCCAAGCAAAGGCGCGATACCTCCACTTGGCAATGCTGAACCTGATGATCGCCAACTCCTCCCGGGTGTAGGTGCGCCCACCCACTGGTTGGTCGTACAGCGAGAAATCGTTGCGACCATCCAAAATGCCCGACACGAGGGGACGAAACGACTCCCCCAACGCAAAAGCGGCCATGTCCTCCATAACACCGGGC
>JAEYRA010000169.1 GCA_023409755.1 Bacillota bacterium | reverse complement strand
CACTTCGGACGCAGCGGTGATGTCAAACCCATCCGAACGGGGCACGCCGTTGCCACGGCCCAGGCCGCTCTCAATCTGCCGGAGCTGCCGGTCGTTCATATCGAGCGCACGCCGCCAGGCAATCGTTTGGGGGTCGATGCGCAGCTCGTTGCCCTGGAAGAGGTGGTTATCTAAAATGGCAGCCAGTAGGTTGTTGGCCGCGGTCACCGCGTGGATGTCGCCGGTAAAGTGGAGGTTCAAATCCTCCATCGGCACGACCTGGGCATGGCCACCGCCGGCCGCGCCGCCCTTCACGCCAAACACCGGGCCCAGCGACGGCTCCCGCAGGGCCAGCGCGACCCGCTGCCCCAGCCGCGCCAGGCCGTCACCCAACCCCACGGAGGTCGTGGTTTTGCCCTCACCGGCTGGCGTGGGGTTGATGGCCGTCACCAGCACAAGCCGGCCCTGCCGTCCGCTCGCGCGCAGCCGTTCCACCACGTCCAGGGGTATCTTGGCCTTGTGCCGGCCATAGGGGATGAGTTCCCCCGCCCCCATTCCCAGCTTCGCCGCGATGGCCTCCATCGGTTCCATATTCGCCGCGCGGGCGATTTCAATGTCTGTCAGCATACTGATCCTCCCATGTGCGCCACACAAAAAGGCGAATGTTCCATTCGCCTTCTCTGGTATTCCCATTGGTTGCGCTGCTCATTCAAATATCCAGCCGCTCCACCTGCTCGGGCGGGTTGACCCACTCCTCCAGCCCCTCAGCCAACAGGTCGGGAAGCATGTCATCGGTGTATTCGGCCAGCAACTCCGTCTCGTCAAAGACGGAGACAACGCCGTCAAAAAGTGTGGCGATGGCTTCGCGCACGTCGGTGAAATCCTTGAGCTTCAGGTGGTTCAGGATGTCAATGACCATCTTGTAGTCGTCGATGGTCATGGCAAGGAAAAACTGCGACGGGATGGAGACGGTGAAGTCCTCGGTCACCAGCTCCTCCTCCTGAGGCAGCCGCTCGCGGAACTCCTCCATTTCCTCCTCCGTCAGCGTCATATACTCCGGGTCATAAAGGCTGGGGTGAGGCTTCTGAAAGACGCAGAGCCGGTGCTTGCCAAAGAGCCGGTGGAAAAAACCCGTGTGCAACTCCACCACGCCCAACACATCCTCCATCGTGTCTACCTCGCGGTAGCCCACAACACTGGAGAACTCCAGAAGCTGGTAGCGCCGTTCCAGATTGGCCACGATTGCGCGCAGCATCCGGCCGGGGAGAATGGGCCTGTCCTCCGGCAGCGTGATGAGACAGGCGTATTTCTCCATCTTGAAATCGCACTTGGTCAGCATGTACTTCTCCTGCAGAGCGATCTGAGAAATGGGCATAGTTCCATAAGGTTAATAATACCCAGCGTGTGTCGGGCAGTCAAGCATTTTGTCGCATCGGCACGGATTGGGGCAGTCAGCATACCCTTGCTCACATGCGCTCCGGTGCCTCGATGCCCAAGAGCCACAGGCCACGGCGAATGACCAGCCGCACCGCGTCTGTCAGTAGCAGCTTGGCACAGATCTGCCCGGGCTCACCCTCCAGGATGCGATGCTCGTAGTAGAACTTGTTGAATGCCTTGGCCACCTCGATGATCTGACGGGAGACGACCATGGGTTCATACCGATCGGCAGCTTCGCGAATGGCATCGGGGAAGCCGGCCAACTCCTTCAGCAAGCCCTGCGCCTCGTCGTTGGTGAGAACCGACCAGTCCGGCGTGATGCCCTCAGGCAGGGTTGGGGCCTTGCGCCGCACGCTGCAGCAGCGAGCGTGGGTGTACTGGATGTAGGGGGCCGTTTCCCCGTCAAAATTGAGCACGGTGTCCCAGTCGAACACGATGTCCTTGATGCGGTTATTGCACAGCACGCTGAAGAGCACCGCGCCCACGCCCACCTGCCGGGCGATGTCCTCTTTGCCCTCCAGGTCGGGGCTTTTCACCTTGATGACCTCCAGCGCCTTCTCCCGCGCGGCGGCCAGCACGTCTTCCAGCCAAATGACGCGGCCCTTGCGGGTGGACATGGAGCCGTCGGCCATACTGATCATCCCAAAGTTGACGTGCTTCATATTGCAGACCCAGTCATACCCCATCAGCTCCAGCACCTTGAAGAACTGAGCGAAGTGGAGGTTCTGCTGGTAGGCCACCACATAGAGGCTCTTGTCGAAGTTGTACTCCTTCTTGCGCCAGATGGCGGCGGCCAGATCGCGGGTGGTGTAAAGAGTGGCGCCGTCGCTCTTCTTAATGAGGCAGGGCGGCATGTTGTACTCTTCCAAATCGACGACAAGCGCGCCGTCGCTCTCCTTCAGCAGGCCCTTCTGCCTCAACTCCTCCACCACCGGCTCCATCTTGTCACTGTAGAACGCCTCGCCGTTGTAGCTGTCAAAAGTGATGCCCAGCTGGTTGTATACCTTTTGCACATCGATGAGGGTAATCTCCTTGAACCAGTTGAACAGTTCCAGGGCTTCCCCGTCGCCATCCTCAATCTTCTTAAACCAGGCGCGGGCCTCGTCGTCCAGGGCGGGGTTCTGCTCGGCTTCCTCGTGGAAGCGCACGTAGAGCCGCACCAACTCCCGAATGCCGCCGGCTTCCACCGCCGCGCGGTCGCCCCAGCGCTTGTAAGCCACGATCTGCTTGCCAAACTGCGTGCCCCAGTCGCCCAGGTAATTGATGCTGACGCAGTGATAGCCGAGGTTCTGGAAAATGCGGTAGAGCGAGTGGCCGATGGCCGTGGTGGAGAGGTGATGGTGCGCAAAGGGCTTGGCGATGTTGATGGAGGAATAATCGATGACAACGGTCTTTCCCTCGCCCTCCTGCCCCGCACCATAGCCCTCGCCCTGCCCGGCGATGGCCTCCAACACCGTGCTGGCCCACAGCCCACGATCGATGAAGAAATTGAGGTAGCCGCCCACGGCCTCCACGCGGGAGACGGCGGCGGGTTTCACCACCGCCTGCGCCAAGTCCGCCGCGATGGCCGGCGGAGCCTTTCGCAGGGTTTTGGCCAGGCGGAAGCACGGGAACGCGAAATCCCCCAGCTTACTGTCCTGCGGCACCTCCAGGAAGCTCTCCAGCTCCTTGGCGTCCATCCCTGCGTGCGGCGCGATTGCCGCGGCGATTTGCTCTTTGAAATCCATCGTCCCGCTCCTTTTTCTGCATCCAATGACATATTCTTGCCTAAAAAGAAATATTAACACCCTACCAAGCCTGCGTCAAGGCACGGGGCTGGGTGAAACGAAGCAAAGAATATACCTATAGAACCCGCATTCGCACGCACGAATGCTCTTTGATGATAACACACTTCCATTCTAGACATCAGTTGCTTCACCTTCGGCGCTATGATATGGTAACCTCATCCATTGGAAGAAGATCGCTGGCGAGGTGAACCATGTATAAGGAAATGCGCCGGAAGGCCAACCAACGCGACGAAGCCACCGCTTATGAATACCTGAAGGCCGCGACCTGGGGCGTACTGTCACTGGCCGCTGACGGCCTGCCCTATGGCGTGCCGCTGAGCCACGGTCTCATCGGAAAGACGCTCTATTTCCACAGCGCCAAGGACGGACAGAAGGTGGACTTCGTACGCACCAACCCTGTGGGGTGGTTCACCGCCGTTCCCAGCCAGGTCATCCTGCCGGGGGAGGCCACCGTCCATTATGCGTGCGTGATGGCCTACGGCCCCCTGCGGGTGGTGGAGGACGAGCGAGAGCGCCACGACGGTCTGCATGCCATCAACCTGCAGAATGGCATCACGGGCGAGGACAGCGAGCGGTTCATCGCCGCCGACGGCCCACGGGCGCTGGTGCTGGCACTGGACATTGAACGCATTGACGCTAAATGCACAAAGAGAGAGGGAGAATGATGGATCTTACTTCACCCATTCAAATCGGCAAGCACACCGTCAAGAACCGCATCGTCGTTCCACCGATGGTCGTGACCAAACTGCACCGCGACGGGCGCGTCACACCGGAGCTCCTGTCGCTCTACGGCGCTTTTGCTGATAGCGGCAGCGGCATCATCGTGCAGGAGGCCACCTGCGTGCTGCCGGAGGGCAAGCTCGCCGGCGAGCAACTGGGCCTGTGGGCGGACTGGCAGATTGACGACAACCGCCGCATCGTTGATCGTTGCAAGGCTACCGGTGCCCTCATGCTGGTGCAGATTCACTACGCCAGCACGCAGGGCGAACCCGATGATGTGGTGTTTGTGGGCCCCAGCGAGTACACCAACGGTGATGGCCTGCACCGGGCGCTGACCCTCGACGAGGTCGTGCGCATCCGCGATGGTTTCGTGACCGCCGCACAGCGGGCCGAACGGGCCGGGTACGACGGCGTGGAGCTGCACGGAGCCCACGGGTATCTGCTCTGTGCCTTCACCAACCCCAAACTCAACCGCCGCGCCGACCGCTACGGCGACCATCTGCAGCTGGTGCGCGAGATTTACGAGGGTATCCGCCAGTCGGTGCGGAGCGATTTCCTGGTAACCATCCGCACGGGGGTGGACAACCCGACGATGGCCGTGGGGCTGGAAAATTGCCTGGAATACGAACGCATGGGGTTCGACCTTCTGAACGTCTCGAGCGGCATGGAGGCCGACGAGGTCGTCACATCGCCGGAAGAATTCCCCTTCTCCGCCTTGGCATGGCGTGGAGCATACATCAAGAAGCATGTCAAAGTCCCGGTCATTGCCGTAGGCGGGCTGGACGACCCGGCAATGGCAAACCGCCTCATCGCCGAAGGCTGGGCTGACTTTGCCGCCGTTGGAAAGGCCATGCTGACCGACCCCCATTGGGCCGCCAAGGCGCTGGAGAATGACCCCGCCCCGCTTATCCCCTGCCTGCACTGCAGTCGTTGTCAGTGGTTCGGCGACCACACTCGCTGCCCCGCCTACCGCAAAGCGGTGAAGGCGGGCATTTATCCGCTGCAGCTCTAGCCAGCAAACACAGCGCCAGCCGGTGAGTCCGCTGGCGCAAATCCATTTTGCCGCTCATGGAACGGTGTCATCAAGAAAGGCAAGGGCTGAAGAATGGCAATCGTCACACCCAACTTCAACTTCGCAGGGCAATGTGCGGAGGCAATCGCCTTATACCAGAAGGCCTTTGGCGCCCGGGTCGGATGCTTGCTGCGCTATTCCGATGCCAACAGCGCCGATTGGGAGAAGCCGCTCACACCGCAACAAGCTGACTATGTATACCATGCGGAGCTGTACATTGGTGGGCAACGAATCATGATGTGCGACAACATGGATGTGACGTTTCAAAAAAGCACTGCACTTTCTTTGGTGGTCACCTTTGATAACAAAGAGCAAGTGATGCAAGCGTATGAACTCCTGCGTGAGGGCAGCGAAACCATCTACCCGATGAAGAGCACGACCTACAGTTCCTGCTTTGTTTCCTTTGTTGACCGATTCGGGTTTCGATGGGGATTGATGACCGAGCAAACAGAACGATAAGTGTCACCATCCCAACCCGCAGGGCACTCGCCCACGCCCTTCTGTCGCCTCGGACAATTGCACTTCACCCACCCGGTATCGGGTGGGTTTTTCATTCGTTGGGCTGCGTGTGCCGGCTGTCTACCGACCTTACTCCGGCCGTGCCAACCGCGTGTGGTCGAACGTGAAGTGGCGCGGCAGGTACTCACCGTCGGGCACCTCCGCCCGGCCGCGGATGAGGGGCAGAATGTAGGCGAGGGCTTCCCCGGTTACGCCGTTGCCATCCTCGTTGATCCAACCCAGGGGCACGGCCTTCTCGTGGTTGGCCACGTCCTCCAACGGGCAAAGATCCATCTCCGACCGGTAAGGCTCGTTGGAGAGGCGGCGGATGTAGACAAGTTTGCCTGTCTCCCCCCGGAGCGCCGCTTGCACCGCCGCCCGGCCAGCCCGCTCTGCTTCCTCCCGGTCGCAGGCAGAAGCCAGCTGACCGGCACAGCGCTGCAAAATGTTGAGCTCAACGGCGCGCACCTTGCAACCAATCTCCCGACGGACAATGTGTTCCAGTGCCTTGCCCGCACCGGAAAGCTGCCGGTGGCCGAAGGCATCGATGATGGAACTGGCCTCCATGTCACACACGAAGGTGCCATCCGCGGTGTGGATGCCCTCAGAGACGGCAACGAGAACACAGTTCTGCTGCGCCAAGCAAGCGCGTACATTGGTCAGAAAGCGGTCGATGTCAAATGCGACCTCCGGCAGGTACACAAGATGCGGTGCAGGCAGGCCAAACGCCCGCGGCACCGCCGCCGCCGCCGTGAGCCACCCCACATGGCGGCCCATCACCTCCACAATCGTCACTGCTGGCACATTGTAGATGCTGCAATCCCGGTAAAGCTCGGCCATGGTGCCGGCCACATAGCGGGAGGCGCTGCCATAGCCCGGCGTGTGGTCGGTCACTGGCAGGTCGTTGTCAATGGTCTTGGGCAGGCCGATCACCCGGATGTCCGCCCCCACTGACGCAAAGTAGATCGACAGCTTGTGGGCCGTGTCCATGGAGTCATTGCCGCCGATGTAGAAGAAAAAACCGATGCCAAACTGTTTTAGGATGGTGTGAATGCGGGCGTACAGCTCAGGTTTCTCGGCTGGATCCGGCAGACGGTGGCGGCAGGAGCCCAGTGCCATGGCCGGTGTTGCCGCCAGCAGGGTCAGGTCGTCCTCGCCGCCAATCTGGTCATCCAGGCGGATGATGCGCCCCTCCAGCAGCCCCTCAATGCCGTTGAGCGCCCCATAGACCCGCTCCACCCCATCGGACGCCAGACATTGGCGGATCACCCCGGCCAGCGTGGCATTGATGGCCGCCGTCGGCCCGCCTGACTGCGCCACAAGCGCGTGTTTCATCCCCATCCTCCTGCCCTTCTGTCTTCATCGTTTGCCCTGGCATTGGTTCCACCACCGGCAAAAAGGAAAAAACGGCCTTCTCTCAGCCGAATCTGTGTTTCGTTTACTATTTCTGTTAAATTTTAGCCAAACTCACTGTGAGACGCCTTACATTTTATCAAAACAATGATAACATAGCGTCGCTCCAGACGCAAGTCGTGTCGAAGGGAGTCTACCCGTGCGTTGACAGTATTACCACCGCCGGGTAGAATGGCGGCAGAATTACCACTGCGCCACCAGGAAAGGAGCCGCCATGAACATCGTCGTGCTGGATGGATACGCCGCCAACCCCGGGGACATCAGTTGGGAGCCGCTGCAGCGGTTGGGCAAGCTGACCGTCTACGACCGCACAGCGCGGGAGGACATTGCCGGCCGCATTGAGGGGGCCGAAATCGTGCTGACCAACAAGGCACCGCTGGACCGCGAGACGCTGGCCGGAGCCAAGGCCCTGAAGCTCGTAAGCGTGCTGGCCACCGGCTACAACATCGTGGACACCGCCGCCGCCCGGGAGCTGGGCATCGCTGTGTGCAACGTACCTGGCTACTCCACCATGAGTGTGGCGCAGCTGACCTTCGCCCTGCTCTTGGAGATCACCCACCGCGTTGGCCTGCACTCCGATGCCATCCACGACGGCGCATGGGTACGCAGCCCCGATTTCGCCTACTGGCAGTCACCCCTCATGGAGCTCGACGGCAAGGTGATGGGCATTGTGGGCGGCGGCACCATCGGCATGGCGGTGGCGCGCATCGCCGCGGCCTTCGGCATGCGGGTGCTGGCCACCAGCCGCAGCCGCCGCACCGGCAGCGACGGCGCGGTGACTTTTGTGCCGCTGGAGGACCTGCTGCGCCGGTCTGACGTCATCAGCCTGCACTGCCCGCTGACCGACGAGACGAAGAACCTCATTCGCACCGAGACCATCGCCCAGATGAAGGATGGCGTCATCCTTTTAAACACCGCCCGCGGGCCCATCGTGAACGAAGCCGACCTGGCGGTGGCACTGGCCAGCGGCAAGGTCGGGGCTGCCGGTATCGACGTGCTGAGCGCCGAGCCCATGCGGGCCGACAACCCGCTGCTGGGGGCGAAGCGCTGCTTCCTGACGCCCCACATCGGCTGGGCTCCCTGTGAAGCGCGGGTGCGGCTGATGAACGAGACCGTTCGCAACGTAGAGGCCTACCTGGCCGGGGAGCTCATTCACCGGGTGAACTGAACGAGAGAACAAGCGGACATCGTTCCCCACCCGCACAACAAGAGCGAACGAACGGCACCATCCCTCATACAGGATGGTGCCGTTCATTATCCCTTTCTTTTCTCTTCCAAGAAGCACCGCCGGCAAAGGGCGCCATTCGTCCCAACGGAACAGCCTCAGTTCACAAATGACTCGCTCCCCCACCCAACATCATTCAGTGAAGCCCAAACTCGCTAACTTCCAAAGCTTCCCCTCTCCGGTGCAGTAAACCTATTTCGTTAAGCCGAAAAAAGGTGATCTTTAACTTTTGTGCTCGATGCCACTGTTCTTCCGTGCAGCTTTTTGCTTATCTATTGAAAGAATTTTTGGAGCTTTCAGGGAATTCTGATAGCCCAACAAAGCCTATTGCCGGCTTATTCCCTTCTGCCCACGATTAAGGAACCTGACCCTGCATTGCCCGCTGTTATGATCCTCTCTTCGCCAAGGTTTGACTGGTAACATATACTTACAGATCTCACCAATCACGATATTCTGATGTAGTTCGCTTAAGCTGCGACGCCGTTTTTGCACACAGCGCCGATATTGTCCCAGGCAGCTCGGTATCCACATCGTTGATGCTACACATTTATGGTTATCCAGAACAATGGCACAAACAGAAGCGATGAATTCTACGTGTAATAACAAGAGCGTATGAATAAATAAAATTCACAGGGCTATACATACAATGGTTGTAGCCAAGACGTGGTAGAAGGGGGTCAACATGCTTACGTTCAAGAAACCTTTTGTTCTCAGGTCCATATGCATGGTGCTTACTTGTGTATTGTTGTTTACACTCATGCCAGTAAGTGTTCATGCTGCTGCTTCGCCGGCAAAGATTATCTTCACTTTTGATGACGGCTGGACCAGCCAGTATGTCTATGCCTATCCGATTTTGAAGGCAGCAAACTTTAGAGCAACCGCTTATGTCAACAGCAGTTCCGTAAGGGATGGAACCCCCGGCATCATGACTCTGGCTCAATTAGTGGATCTATACAACAATGGCTGGGACATCTCTAATCACACATCGAACCATCATGAGATTGGCAGTTATACCGATGAAGCCCATTTGAATGAGCTGAAACAGATGTACCTTACTTGCCAAAACTGGCTGATCGGTAACGGCTTGAGCCGCGGTGCTTACCATGCCGCATACCCATCCGGTCTGTACACTCCCGAATTGATCTCCGTGCTGAAGAGCATTGGTGTAAAATCAGTTCGGTCTACAGACTCTGGCATTCTAGCCACGCCGATCACCAACCAGGATAGCTATTATAAACTGCCAATAAAGGCAGTCTCCAGCAATTACCCTCTGAGCAGCTGCTATAACGCCGTCGATACTGCCGTAGCCAATGGCTCAACCCTCATCTTCATGATCCATAAAGTAGAACCGACGCAGGGGAGCCTGGTTACAACTGCCGCTGATCTGCAGCTGTTGGTGAACTATGTCAAACAATACGTTAACGCCAACTCTGCCCAAGTTCTGACAATGAGCGATTGGTACAATGAGCAAATTGTGAATCCGCTTGTCCCGGTGATGCCATTGGCACCGCTTGTAACCAATGATGATACGGCCAATACCGTAACAGGAATGACAATCATCATGGAGTACAGCCTGGATAATGCACCATACGTCGGGTACAATGGTGCGACGTTCAATGCCATCGATTTTTCCGGAGACCATACCCTGGCTGTTCGTTATGCTCAATCCGGCATCAACCCACCAGGACCGGCCACCATCCTCAACTTTACGACGAATAAGCAAACCGTATCATTCCAAAGTAACGGCGGCAGCTTAGTAGGAAGTATAACGGCAGACATCCATACAACGATAGCAGAACCTGCCCCGCCAACACGCAATGGGTATACGTTTTTAGGCTGGTACAAAGATGAGGCGCTTATCAACCAGTGGAATTTCTCGTCCGACTTGGTCATGACTGATATCACCCTTTATGCAAAATGGAACATAAACACGTACCATGTGACCTTCGACAGCCAGGGTGGAAGCCCGATCACAAGTATAACGGCAAACTATGATACCACCATCCAGGCACCGACAGCGCCTACGCGGGCAGACCACAGCTTCATAGGGTGGTATCAAGACCCTGCCTGTACGATTCCTTGGAACTTCGATGCCGACAGGGTACTCACAAATATCACGCTGTACGCCAAGTGGGCCATAGATACTCATACCGTGTCCTTCAATAGCCAGGGCGGCAGTACGGTCGCCTCCATAACGGCGGAGCATAACGCCACAATCACCGCCCCCGCGGATCCTATGCGTACTGGATACACCTTTGATGGTTGGTATAAGCAGGCCGCCTGCACAAGCGCGTGGGACTTTGCGACCGACAAAGTGACGGCCGACACGACGCTCTATGCCAAGTGGACGCCCAACACCTACACGGTGACCTTTGACAGCCAGGGGGGAAGTTCGGTCACAAGTATAACGGCAAACTATGATACCACCATCCAGGCACCGGCAGCACCTGTGCGGGCAGGCCACAGCTTTGCAGGGTGGTATCAAGATCCTGCCTGCACGAATCCTTGGGACTTCGCAGCCGACAAGGTACGAATGGATATCACGCTGTATGCCAAGTGGGTAATCGATACATATACGGTGTCCTTCGATAGCCAGGGTGGCAGTTCGGTCGCTTCCAAAACGGCGCAGTATAACACCACAATCACCGCCCCCGCGGATCCTGCGCGCACTGGATACACCTTTGATGGTTGGTACAAGCAGTCCGCCTTTACAAGTGCGTGGAATTTTGCGATCGACAAAGTGACGGCTAACACAACGCTCTATGCCAAGTGGACAATCAACACCTACACGGTGGCGTTTGACAGCCAAGGTGGCAGTTCCGTCGCTTCTATAACAGCGCAGCATAACACCGCCATCACAGCACCCGCTGATCCTCTGCGCACCGGCTATACATTCGGCGGCTGGTACAAGGATGCCGACTGCATTAAAGCATGGGACTTTGCGACTGACAAGGTAACAGCCGGCACAACGCTCTATGCCAAGTGGACAATCAACACCTACACGGTGGCGTTCAACAGCCAGGGCGGCAGTTCCGTCGCTTCTATAACAGCGCAGCACAACACCGCCATCACAGCACCCGCTGATCCTCTGCGCACCGGCTATACATTCGGCGGCTGGTACAAGGATGCCGACTGC
>JAEYRA010000121.1 GCA_023409755.1 Bacillota bacterium | reverse complement strand
CGGTACGATGACCGACAGGGAAAGCGATTTCATCAGGTGAACAAGCTCCTTCGATTCTTTTCGACACCAACAGTCCTAGATTGTACACCATGCGACAAGGTCATACAAGCATAGGAAAACCACACGCCACGGAAAGACGCAAATCAGAAAATTCACATCCGTCGTACTAAGGCTGAGATACCCGGGCTGGTGTAAGCAGCCAGCAGCCGGGCTGTGGATGGCGTGCCGGATGCATGCCAGACCGTTGATGTCGTAAGGATGTCGGAAACAATACCCGGGAGGCGCGCCGGGTGCTCGTGCCGGGTTTTGGGTTGTCCCAACTTACCGGCGTACGGCAGCGCTTTGTTAGGTGCTCGCGCCGCGGTTTGCGCTTGTGCCAACTTGCCTTGTGCACGCCTGGGGCGTGCCGGAGCGCTTTGCCTGTGCTCGCGCCGGGTTTTTCGGTTGTGGTTTCGGCTAACCGCCGTATGGCGCTTGGCGTCGCTCCACGACGAGTACTTTGCCCGGTGCTCGCACCGGGTTGGGTGGCTGTTCCAGCTATCTTCCGACCTCGCCTGACGCTGCCTTGCGGCAGCGAGTGCTTTGCAGGGGCTCGCGCCGGGTTGGGTGGTGGTTCCAGCTACCCACCCTACGGCGCCTGGCGTCGCTTCGCGACGAGTGCTTTTCATGCGAAAAGCACTGTAAGCGCCGTAGGGTTGGTCACATCGGGCGGTGCCCGATGTGACCGATCACTGCGGGAACGCCCTTACCGGCAGCACTAGATAGGTGAAGTCGTCGCCCTCGGCGCTGTGCAGCACAGCGGAATTGACCGAGGTGGTGAACTGCATGGTCAGCTCCTCGCTCTCCAGGTTGCGCAGCACATCGGTGAGGAACCGGGAGTTGAACGCGATTTCCAGGTCGCGGCCCTCGCGGCTCACCGGCACTTCCTCATAAACGTCGCCGGCTTCGCTGTTGGAGGTGACGACAAGCGTGTCCTCGGCAATCTTCAGGCGCACCAGGTTGCTGCGGCCCTCCCGCGCCAACATGGAGGCACGGTCCAGCGCGGTGGCCAGGCCCGCCCGGGCCACGGTGATACGGGTGAACCACTCGGTGGGGAGAATCTGCTCGTAGCGGAGGAACTCGCCTTCCAGCAGGCGCGTCACCACGCGGGTGCCGCCCAGCGTCGCGCCCAGGTGGGTGGGCCCAATCTCCAGCGCGACGGGCTCCTCGTCATCCAGCAGGCTCGCCAGACGGGTGAGCGCGGTGGCGGGCACCACGGCCTTGAGGCCGCCGGCCTCCCCGTTGTAAGGCGCGTTGCAGATGGCCAGGCGGAAACCGTCCAACGCCACAAAGCGGCAGACACCGGGCAGGAACTCCACCAGCACGCCGGTCAGGATGGGGCGGCTCTCGTCGGTGGCGGCGGCAAACACCGTGCGGTGAATGAGCCCGCGCAGGGTCTCGGCGGGCAGCAGCACCCCGGTGGCGTCCTCCACCTGGGCCAGGGCCGGGAACTCGGCACTGTCCATCACCTGCAGGCGGGTGCGGGTGCCCCGCCCGCTGATCTGGGCGGTGGTGCCCTCCACGGCGATGTGCACGGTGCCGTCGGGCAGCTTGCGCGCCATCTCCGAGAAGAGCTTGCCGGGCAAAACCGCCTCGCCCTCCTCCTCCACGGTGGCGGGCAGCACGGTGGCGATGCCCAGACGCAGGTCGGTGCAGGTCAGGGTGACCGTGTCGCCGTGGGCGGCAATGTGGACGCCCTCCAGCGCAGGCATGGTGGTGCGGCCCGGCAGAGCCTTGGTGACGGTGCCGACCGCCGCGGCCAGCTGGGCGCACTCGCAAGAAATTTTCATCGTCATTCCCTCATTTGCTCATTATCATTGGCTTCATTATAACAGTTTTCGGCGCCGGGGGGAATAAATGCACTGTGCTTTCGCGGCTTCGCACCCGGTGCGCGATCCATGTGGGTGCGCATTCGCCCTCGGCACGCCGCGGAAGGACGCTGCTTTACGCGGGGCGTACGGGGCTTTGCGATTGGCGGGGAGGGGCCAAGTGCTGCGGACCGGGGCTGTGTGACGCACAGGAGGAACCGATTCGCCGGCGGGTGACGCGCAACCCCGCCAAAGGGATACCCGAAAGTACATTGTGTTTTGCTTACACACCCCTACCGCACACCTTCCCGTGCCTATATACTATAAGGACAATGACAATGGACGAGGAGGGTTCCCCAATGCTCTACGAACTGCGCGTCTACCACATGCACCCCGGCCGGCTGCCCGCCATCCACAAGCGCTTCCGCGAGGTGACGCTGGGGCTCTTTGCCGAACACGGCATCCACGTGTGCGACTTCTACGAGGACGCCGACGGCGCCGAGACGATCTATTATGTCTGCTCCTTTGCCGACCGCGCGGCCCGTGACGCCGCCTTTGCATCCTTTGAGGCCGACCCGCGCTGGCGGGCGGCGTTCGACGCCTCCCACGCCGACGGCGGTCCCATTGTGGCCAAGGTGGAGAACTTCTTCATGACCCGCGTGCCCTACGTGCAGCCGGAGTGGGCGTGACGCTGCTAGCGCTTCGCTTTCGCGGCGGCCGCTGGCGCGACCGCCGCGAGTTCCAGAGAACTCGTACCGAGTGTGGTATTGCCGCCCGACGTACACGCCGTCGGACGGCGTTCGTTTGCGTCGGTCGTGCGGATTTTTACGGGGAAACGCCGCCTACGGGCCTTACGCCGCCTCCTTGCGGCTAGTGCAACGCACGCGTTGCACTCACGGCCCTTGGCTTAGCGCCGTCCAGGCGCTTGGGCTCACGCGGGAGGGCTGCGTGCCACGGACGGTATGCGGTGTGCCTTGGGCGAATGAATCGCCCGGTATTACCCCCGCCCCGCGGCAGACGATTCGTTGAGAGCAGGGCGAACAATCCATGGCGTAGGCTGGTCGCACACTTCGTGTGCTTCTCGCCCCTGCGACCTGGGATGCGCCTAAGGCCGACGGTACCGGGTCACAACCCTTAGGATTGTGACAGCCCGCACGATGCGGGCGAGGTGCCGGTAAGGCGCGAAGCATTGTGATGGGGCGGCTGCCTTTGTGTAGATCCTGTGGGGCTTTACGATAGAACGCGCCTGCAGGCGTGAGAACAGGGCGAACAATCCAAGGCGTAGGCTGGTCGCACACTTCGTGTGCTGCTCACCCCTGCGACCGTGCGCCTAAGGCCGACGGTACCGGGTCACAACCCTCAGGGTTGTGACTGCCTGCACGATGCGGGCGAGGTGCCGGTAAGGCGCATCACGTTGCGATGGGCGGCATCCGCCCGCCGCTGCGGGGTTGCTGGCGCAACTCCATGGTCCGGCGTTGGGGCGTTCCCTTCGTTCCCTTCCCATCCGCCGCCAGCCCTCAGGCATTCCACTTCTCCACACTGGCGTGGAAAAGGGATTCTACCCAGCCCAACGGGCCGGCCAGCGTAGGGACGGGCCGCGCTCGCGCGAAGGACATTTGCGGGCACGGCCTGGTATTCCTCCATTGTTCGGCATATAGCACGAACGTTCGTGTCGCCCATTCCCAATGAGGCCCCAAAACACTTTCAAATTCCTCAAAATCCGCTCCAAAAATGAAATTTCGTTAGTGACGGAATGACATGGCTGTGCTATACTTTCCAACAATGTGTATGCGCACAATGGTGTGTGTGCATAAATCGATGGAGGTGACTGTTTTGCAGCGCAAAATCATTCAGGTCCAAGAGAGGGTCCCCCTGCTGCAATGGATTCCGCTGAGTCTGCAGCACATGTTTGCCATGTTCGGTGCATCCATTCTGGTTCCCATCATTTTTGGCATCGACCCAGGCATTGTCCTCATCATGAACGGCATCGGCACTCTTCTCTTCATTCTGTTGACCAAAGGCAAAGCGCCCGCGTATCTGGGTTCCAGCTTTGCCTTTCTTGCACCTGCCGGTGCGGTCATCAGCAAGATGGTGGCCCAGGGCTATGCCCATGACCAAGCCTATGCCTTTGCCCAGGGCGGCTTTGTCGTGGTGGGCCTGGTCGGTATGCTGGTGGCAGTCATCATCTGGAAGTTCGGCACCAAGTGGATCGACGTGGTGCTGCCCCCGGCGGCCATGGGCCCGGTGGTGGCGCTCATCGGCATGGAGCTGGCCGGTACCGCTGCCAGCGGTGCGGGGCTGCTGCCTGCTGACGGCGCGGCCATCCTGCCGGCCAACGCGTGGGTGTTCCTGATCACCCTGGGCGTGGCCGTCCTCGGCTCGGTCTGCCTGCGCAAATTCCTCGGCGTCATCCCGATCCTCATCTCCATCGTTGTGGGCTACATTGCAGCCATCCTCTTCCATTTGGTGGACTTCGCCCCCATCAGCGAGGCGACCTGGCTGGCGCTGCCCCACGTGCAGCTGCCCATGTTTGAGGCCGGCGCCATTCTGACGATCCTGCCGGCGCTGCTGGTCGTGATCACGGAGCACATCGGTCACCAGCTCGTCACCAGCGAAGTGGTTGGCAAAGACCTTATTAAGGACCCGGGCCTGCACCGCTCCATGCTGGGCGACTACTTCTCCACCGCGCTGTCCGGCTTTGTGGGCGCCGTGCCGACCACCACCTACGGTGAGAACATCGGCGTCATGGCCATCACCAAGGTTTACAGTGTCTGGGTCATCGGCGGGGCCGCGGTCATCTCCATGGTCATCGCCTTCTTCGGCAAATTCACCGCCTTCATCAACACCATCCCCTGGGCCGTCATCGGCGGCATCTCCTTCCTGCTCTACGGCATGATCGCCGCCTCCGGTATCCGCGTGATGGTGGATTCCAAGGTTGACTTCGCCAAGAGCCGCAACCTGGTGCT
>JAEYRA010000110.1 GCA_023409755.1 Bacillota bacterium | reverse complement strand
CCTCCTCACTCTTTGTGAACTGAACTAGCATACCACAGAGTGGGCAAAATTGCAAACAGTTGTTCGTAAAACCCGTAGAAAGCCGCTGACTTTTTCTGTGCGGTTTTCATAGGATACCATGATTTGCCGCCAGCAAACGGAAACCGGCACCCAATGGGTGCTGGTCAGGCTGTCGACATATGCGATGGGGGGGGAGGTTCATTACCCTTTGCCAGAATGGCGACCGGCACCTTTTTGGGTTACGGTTCAGAGTGTCTACAAACCTCAGAAATCGGGAAAACGCTCACGTGCGGTGCGCCAGTACCCGATGACAGCCGCCGGGTAAAGCCAACGCATCAGCCGTCGGCGGGGCGGATTCCCCCTCCACCCAGGGAATGCGCCAACCCGACGGCAGCCGCAGCGTCGCCGCCGTACCTGCAGGCACCTCGATGTCCAGCGTCAGTCCCTCCGCTGTGCGCTGCCAGGCGCACCGCAGGGTACCATAAGGCGTCTCATGCCAGGCGCGGACGAAGTCCAGCCCATCCACCAGCTGGGGTGCCAGCACCGTGTGCCGGAAGCCCGGTGCAGCTTCGTCGGGGCGAATGCCAGCCAGCGTCTTGTAGAAGAATGCACCCACATCGCTGAACATGTGATGATTGTGAGAGTCCCCTCCCTCGAACGACTCCCACAGTGTGTTCGATCCCTGCAACACCCATTCGCCGAAGCTGGGGTAGGTCGTCTGGGTGGCCAACGCGAAGGCCAGGTCGGCCCGCCCGTGGTCGCTCAGGGCCTGCAGCACGGCCTTGGTGCCGAGGATGCCGCAGTCGAAGTGGCGGTCATGGGCCTCCACCTCCGCCACAAGGCGCTCTAGCACCCGCTCCCTTAAGTCCCCTGCCACAATGCCCCAATGGAGGGCCAGGGCATAGGCCGTCATGCAGTCGCCGGCCACCGCACCAGTGCTTTCGTCAATGAACTGCTCACGGAACACCTGCCGCAGCTGCTCGGCCTTTTCCTCGTACCGGGCGGCGGGCCCGGGCAGGTCCAGAACACCCGCAACCTTGGCTGCCACGACGTTGTCCGCCAGATAGTACCAGGTGTCAGACACCCGCGTCGGCGTCTTGGGTTCGTCAGCAGGTCGACCAGCCGAGCACCAATCACCCAACCCAAAATCCAGCGTACCGTCCTCACTCATCGTGTCGAGGTACCGGAGATAGCGCTCCATCGCGTCCCAGCACCGCTCCAGCGGCTCGCGGTCACCGGTGTAAAGGTAAAGGTTCCAGGGCAGGAAGAAAAGAACGCTGTCCCACATGGGGCCGCTGCCCCAGTTGTACCCCCAACCGCCGGTGGGCACGATGCCCGGCAGCGCGCCGTCGGGCCGTTGGGCGTCCAGGATGTCATCGAGCCACTTGCCATAGGCCGTGCGGGGGTCGTAGTTGAGCAGCACCTGCTCACTGGAGAGCACGGCGTCGCCCGTCCAGCCGTTCTTCTCCCGGTGGGGGCAGTCGGTGGGGATGCCGTGGTAGTTGTTCTCGGTGGAGGCCTTCACCGCCGCGTGCAGGCGGTTGACAAGGTCATGGGAGCACGCGAACCCACCGGCCTCCGGCAGGTCGGTGTGGGCCACGCAGGCCGTCAGCGTGCCGTTGTCGGGTTCACCGGGCAGGCCGCTGACCCGCACATACCGGAACCCGTGGTAAGTGAAGTGCGGCTCGTAGCACTCTTCTTCCCCGCCCCTGCAAAGGTAGGTGTCCTGCTGGATGCTCTCGCAAACCACGTGTGCGCGAATATTTCGGTCGTCCACGTTGCCGTCCTCGGCCAGCAGTTCGGTGTGCTTCAGGGTAATCACAGTACCCGCCGCTGCACGCACCCGCAGCCGCACCCAACCGGCGATGTTACGCCCCAGGTCGAAGACCCAGGCTCCGTCGGGCAGCCGCCACCGGCGCGCCGGGGCGAACTCCTCCGTCACGCGGATGGATGGCATCTGCAGCGACCGCAGCCGCCCGCCCGGTGAACGGCAGACGACCGCCTGTGCCCAGTCGCTGTCATCGAAGCCAGGTCCGTCCCAGCCCGGGAGCTCCCGCCGGGCGTCGTAGACTTCTCCCACATAGAGGTTGTTGTACGTCACCGGGCCGCGTGCCGTGCGCCAGTGGCTTCCGGTGGCAATGGGCACGGTGCCTACATCGGTCTCCACAAACCCCTGAAGCAGCAATTTGGGGTGGTGCCGCCAGGGTGCCTTCTCAAAATCCCAGGCGTTGGGGGTATCCACATTGTACATGCCGTTACCAAGCGCCACGGCTACTACGTTCTCACCGGGTTGCAGCAGTGCAGTCACGTCAAAAGCGCGGTACAGACAGGTGCGGTCATAAGCTGTGAAGGGTGGGTCCAGCCGGGCGTCGTCCACCGGCCGGCCGTTGATGGCGAGCGCGAAATACCCCAGCCCGCAGACATAGAGGCGTGCACGGGTGGCCTTCCCCGCCAACTGGAAGGAGATGCGCAGCAACGGGCTGGCCCCGTCCTCCTCAGGGGTTGCGCAGGATGGCGGTGCAATCCAGTGGGCGTGCCAGTCCTCGGGGTGAAGCAGGCCCGTCTCAAACCACGCTGGCTCACTCCAGCTGGTTTTGCCGCCTTCGTCCCAGGTCTGCACCCGCCAATGGACGACCGTAGCGCTGGGCAACGGTGCTCCAACCCAGCGGATGTTCTGGTTGCTGTCCCCCTCCACCCGGCCGCTGTCCCATAGCAGGTTGGTTTGACTCTCCAACGCTTCCACGGTCGCCGCCGCCGTCACCCGCCAGGCCTGCTGCCCTGCGCACCGCCAGGCAAACCGCGGCTGCAGGGTGTCCACCCCCAGCGGGTTCGCCCGGTGGTTGCAGCGCAAATGTGTCGCTCCTTGCATGGGTTCGTCCTCCTCCACGCTTCGTTTGCCACTCATTATACCGTCTCCCGCCCGGCAGGGAATCCCCTCTGACCATATCTTCCTCACGGCAAAAGAAAAGAGCGTGCCCGTCGCTGTGACGGGCACGCTCGATACGTCTTTATTAGCTCAACCCACCACGTCGGTGGGGTCAGGCTCTTGCGTGGGTTCCTGCTTGGTGGGGGTTGGCGTGGGTTTTACCGTCGGCTTAGGCGTGGGGTCGCTGGGGTTCGGGTCAGCGGGGTTGTAGTGGATCTCCGCAGTGATGGCCCTGTAATAATCCTTGTGCAGCACCACGCGGTTGATTTCCTTGCCGTTCTTCAGGTAAACCTTGTAGGTAGTTACACGCTTGCCGGTGTGGGCAGTGTAGGCCTTGGTCGTCCCCTTCGGTACGGAGGAATCCTTGACGTACTTGGTCTCGCCGGGCTTGTAGGTCGCTGTGGTGACACTCTCCAGTTTAATCGTCACGCCATCGGCCAGCGGCTGGCCGTAAATCTCCGCCGTCACCTTGTGGGTGCGGGCGCTGGAGTACATGATGATGTAGATGGGCATTTTCTGGTTGTTCTTGAACTTCAGATCCAGTCGGCCATAATCGACCGTAGCATCCTGCCCAGCTTCCAGATAAGCCAGCTCGTAGGTGTGCTTGGTACGCTCCACAATTTCCAGGTCACTCATCACCGCGGCGTTGAAGAGGGTGCCGGACACCTGGCAGACACCGCCGCCCAGGCCGTTGTCCGTCTTGCCGTTGTTGATGACGCCGGCAATCTGATACCCCTTCTTGGCGGTGCGCTCCCCTGTGGCGTCGTTGAAGGAGAAGGTCTCCCCCGGTAGGAGGACGGTGCCGCTGATGGCATCGCAGGCCAGGCGGATGTTCTCCTCCCGGTTCCTGTCCGACTTCATGATGCTGACCTTCCTGGCGATGAGCTGGGTGTTGTTTTTCAGTTCCTCTGCCGTCACGGCCGGCTCCACCACTTGGGTTTGAATCTGCACGGTGCCATAGGTCTTGTTGTCCAGTTCGGCCTTCGCTGCTGCCCAAAGCTGGTCGGCATCCACCATGGTGCCAGCCTTTTCCTGCGTGAAGGTGAAGCGCTTATCGCCCTCCTTGCTGGGGTCAAAGCCCTTGATGCCGGCATCCACCGCAGCCACGGTGAGGGAAGCTGCCACCTCCCGCACCTTGGCTTCCAGTGCGGTCGTGTCGGCGGTCATCGTCGTCGTCAGTTTTACCGGGTTTTCCGGCAGTTTCTGTATGGTTTCAAACCGGTTGAGTACGCTGCCCTCGCGGCCCTGGTTCCAAGCCTGGTCGATGATTGCATCCGTGTCGAAGGTGACGCCCATGTCCGCCGAGGTAAACGCCCACGTCTGGGCGCCCTGCGCCAACGTCACGTTCATGTTCTTCAGGCCTTCCTGTTGCTTGGCCTCCACCTTGGCCTTGGCTTCTTCCTTGGTCAGCCCGCCCAGCGGGATGTCGTCCACATACACGCCGTCGTAAATGGTGTCCACGTTGACGGTCCTGTCAATGAGCTCCTGCTGCTGGCGAGCCTGTTCCTGCTGGATGTTCTGATGGGTGATGTAGGCGATGCCGCCGCCGGCAGCCAGCACCAACACGGACACCAACACGATGACCAGTGGATTGGCTCTCCCCCTGCTTCTGCTCTTCCTTTTCTGTTTGACCGGTAAGTTCCTTCCCCGCATAATGGCCGTTCCTCCAAATGATAGATAAAAACGATATGATGCCGCTATTCTACCCCTGTATCCCTCTGGGTGCAACCTTCGTCCGGCTCCCCTTCGTCCTTCAGGTCGCAAAGGCGGTAAGTCAGAGCCATCAGCCCATCGGTGAGCTGGGCGTTCTCGACCGCTACACCAGGTATGACGATGTCCACTGGCGCAAAGTTCCAAATTGCGCGAATTCCCGCGTCGGCACACAGACGCGCCACCGCCAGCGCCGCGCCGGCCGGCACGGTGATGGCCGCGATGTCCACCTCGTGCTCAGCCAGAAACTGTGCCAGCCCCGCACCATCCAGCACCTTGGCCTGGCCGATCGTCTGGCCGATGAGCGCCGGGTCAGTGTCAAAGAGTGCCAACACGTCATAGCCTTCGGAGTGGAAGTTTGAATAATGGGACAGCGCCTGGCCGATGTTACCCGCGCCTACCACAATCATGCGGTACTGGTGCGTCAGGCCCAGAATGTGAGCGATATGCCGGCGCAACTCCGCAACGTTGTAGCCATAGCCCTGCTGGCCGAAGCCACCAAAGCAGTTGAGATCCTGACGAATCTGCGAGGCGGTGATGTTCATACGCCCACTGAGCGCCAGGGAAGAGATCTTCTGCACGCCTTCCTGCTCCAGCAGCGCCAGTTGGCGGTAATATCGCGGCAACCGTCGAATCACCGCGTCCGAAACCTTCCTGTGCATACCATTCCTCCCAACTGCCCATGCAGCACACAACGCCATCGTTAGTATGTCGAACCTGCCAAGTGAATAAACACAAACTGGCCAAAGGGGTTGTCCACCCACTACGGCTCGTTTATCATACCATTCTTTGCCGAGCCGGGCAATGCAATTATTCCATACACAAACCACCGGTTTTGACGGCACGGGACTGTCCCTGCACACTGGTCAGCAAAGCATTCCTCCGGTATAATGGAGGACGCACACCATTGCAAGGACGGAACAATGATACAACTAACCCTTGATAGAATAGGTAAATATTACGGCGTGGATACGGTGCTGGAGGACATCAGCCTGGCCCTGCAGGACCGGCAGCGGCTTGGCATCGTGGGGGCCAACGGCGCGGGCAAGACAACGCTGCTTCGCATCGTCACCGGGGAACTGGCCGCCGACGAGGGCCGGGTGTACCGCTCTGAAAGCCTGAAGCTGGGGTACCTGGCGCAGGAGAGCATGACCGTGCCCGACGGTACCCCGTGGGAGGAGATGCTCACGGTCTTCGCCGACGTGTTTGCCATGGAGGATCGCCTGCGCCAGCTGGAGCATGACATGGGCGAGGTCGTGGGTGACGAGCCGACCTTCACCCGCCTGTCCAACGAATACGCGCGCCTGACCGAGCGCTTTGAAGCCGCCAACGGCTATGGCTACCGCAGCGCCATCCTGGGCGTATTGAAGGGCCTGGGCTTCGACGATGAGCAGATCAACCGGCGGGCGTCCACGCTCTCTGGCGGGCAGCAGTCCCGTCTGGGGCTGGCCAAGCTGCTGCTGCGCCGGCCGGACTTGTTGCTGCTGGACGAACCCACCAACCACCTGGACATCGGCTCCATCGCCTGGCTGGAGGATTACCTCAACAGCTATGCCGGCGCCGTCATTGTGGTCAGTCACGACCGGTACTTCCTGGACGCGGTCTGCAACTCCATCGGGGAGATCAGCAACCATCGCTTGAGCCTCTACGAGGGCAACTACACCGAATACATGATCGAGCGGGAGGAGCGCATCCGCCTGCAGCAGAAGGCCTACGATCTCAACCGGCGGGAGATTGAGCGCCACGAGCAGATCATCCGCCGCTACAAGCAGTACAACCGGGAGAAGAGCATCCGCGCCGCCCACAGCTGGGAGAAGAAGCTCGCCAAGATCGAGCGCGTTGACCAGGTGCGGGAGGAGGCCACCGTTCGTTTCGCCTTTGAGACAACCCGCCGCACCGGCAGCGACGTGCTGCTGGCTGAGGGGCTTGGCAAGTCCTTCGGGCCGGTGCGGCTCTTCCAAAACATGGATCTGACCATCCGTGCGGGCGACCGGGTGGGCATCGTGGGGCGCAATGGCATCGGCAAGACAACGCTGCTGCGCATCCTCATGGGTGACTTGGCCCAGGACGCCGGACACTTCCAGTGGGGCACCGGTGTACAGGTGGGCTATTACGACCAGAAGCAGCAGGGACTCTCGCCCGAAAAGACCGTCATCGACGAGGTGTGGGATGCGTACCGCACGCTGGAGCCCCAGAAGATACGTGACACGCTGGCGGCGTTCCTCTTCCGTGGGGACGATGTGGACAAGCGCATCGCCGATCTCTCCGGCGGGGAACGGGGCCGGGTGGCGCTCATTAAGCTCCTGCTGGGCCGCTACAATGTGCTGCTGCTGGACGAACCCACCAACCACCTGGACACGGCCTCCTGCCAGGTGCTGGAGGACGCCCTGCTCGATTTTGACGGCACGCTGCTGTTCGTCTCCCACGACCGGTACTTCATCAACCGCATCGCCACCCGTGTGCTGGAGATGACCGACGATGGCGTGACCGACTACCCCGGCAACTGGGACGCCTACCTCAACCACAAGGCGGTGGAGAACCGCCCGCCGGCCTTCGACCCCAACGAGGGGCTGACCAAGACCGAGCGCCGCCGGCAGGACCGCCAGAGCCGGGAGGCCGAGGCCGAGCTGCGCGAGCGACGGCGGGAGGTAAAGCGTCTGGAGGATGCCATCACCGCGGCCGAGGGAGAACTGGCGGCGCTGGAGCAACAGCTTTCCAATCCGGCGGCGCTGTCCCCCGGCGAGATCGCCGCCCTCTCCGCCCGGCACGACGAGCAGAAGCAGGCCTGCGACGCCCTGGTGGAGCAGTGGGAGGCCGCGCTCACGGCTTTGGAGGAATAGCGGGCAAGGAGGTGACGACATGCAAAGATCGATTCTGCTGTTCCCTGAGTTTTCAAACCATGAGGTTATCGGTGAGATTCGGAATCGGTACGACCCCCTGGCCAGCAGCATCGGCCCGCACATCACACTCGTCTTCCCCTTCGTCTGCGACCTGACGACGGAAGCTTTGGCCGGGCACATGCAAAAGGCGATGATTAGCGCCAAGCCCTTCCTGCTCCGGTTTGAGGGTTTCTCCGGCGATGACCGGGACGGTTTTCTGTTCCTCAATGTGAAACGAGGCAACGACGACGTGATCGCCCTGCATGACCGGCTGTACACCGACGTGCTAGCGCCATTCCTGTACCGCAAGCTGCCCTACTTCCCCCACCTGACCGTAGGCCGGTTGCGTGAGTCCGCCGCCTTTGACCGGGCGCTCGAAGGGTTGGCCGGCCTGCACGACTCCTTTGAAACGGTCATCGACCGCGTCTGGCTGGAGACAATCGGCGAGGACGAGCGGTCGATTCGCGAGCAATTCATCGAATTGAAATAGATGGCCCAACGGAGAAGTCGCCCTGGCTTCCCCGTTATTTTTTCGGCAAAAATGAACCCAACGCCTTTGTATAGACACTATTTGGGCGAGTGCATGCATCCGCAAAGGAGGAAACGGCTTGGAGTGGGAACCGGAATCGGCCCGCCGGCAGGAAACGACCACCGGCCCAATCATCCGGGAACGGTTTGCGGAACTGGTGGTTGAGCACGAGCGCCTCTGTGACCACGTTCTCCTCGTCGCCCCCGCCGACATCGCCCACCACATTCTGAAAACGCTGTCCTTCAATCAGTGACCTGCTCAATCCCCGAACGCCGCCGGCCCCGCGCCGGCGGCGTTGGGCTGCCCACGGGTTGTACACGGTTGCGCTTGTCACCCGCCCCGCTTTATAGTACAATCGCTAAATAGGAAACGTGTGCCGTCTGGAGGTTGACCATGCGCATCATCGGCGGTTCGCTGCGGGGCCGTGCCTTCGACGCCCCGCCCGGGCAGCACACCCGGCCCACCGCCGACCGGGCCAAGGTGGCGCTCTTTAACATTCTGGCCGGGGCGGTGCGCGGCGCGCGGGTGCTCGATGGCTTTGCCGGCAGCGGTGCCCTGTCCTTTGAGAGCCTGAGCCGCGGGGCAGCCCATTGCCTGCTCTTTGAGCGGGACGGCGCGGCAGCCCGGCTGCTGCGGCGCAATGTCGAAGCACTGGGGTTGACGGGTGTGGCAGATGTGCGGCAGGAGGATTTCCTGACGGCGCGGTGGCTGGCAAAGGAATTGCCTTTTGACTTGGTCTTCCTGGATCCACCTTATGCTGCCGGGCTCCTGTTGCCGGCGCTCCAGTTAGTTGGGGGCGGCCTGGTGGCGGCGGATGGCGTGGTGATAGCCGAACACAGCAGCCGCGATACTCTGCCGGACGCCGTAGGAGATCTCGTTGCGACCGACCGGCGGCAGTATGGCGCGGTGGGGTTTACCTTCTACAGAAAGCGGGGATCCGATGGGGATTTGGATATACCCGGGCAGCTTTGACCCGGTGACGCTGGGGCACCTGGACATCATCGAGCGAGCGTCGCGCCTGTGCGACACGCTGGTGGTGGCGGTGCTCAACAACAGCGCCAAGCGAGCGACCTTCCCGGTGGAGCAAAAGCTGGACTTCCTGAGCCGCAGCACCGCCCACCTGCCCAACGTACGCTGCGAGAGCTTCGGCGGGCTGCTGGTCGATTACGCCCGCACCCTGCAGGCTGACGCCATCGTCCGCGGGTTGCGCGCCGTGTCAGATTTTGAAATGGAATTCCAGCTGGCCACGATGAACCGGCGCCTCGCCCCCCAGGTGGAGACGGTGTTCATCATGACCAGCACCGAATATTCCTTCGTCAGCTCCTCCATCGTGCGGGAGGTTGGCCGCTACGGCGGCGACATCTCTGGCCTGGTACCGCCGGCCATCCACGAAGAGGTCAAAGACGCCCTCGCCACAAAGCGCTCTGAATAGGAGGAACCGACATGAACATCATGGGGCTTTTGGACTACCTGCAGGACGAACTGGAAAAAGCGTCCAACATGCCGCTTTCCAGCAAGGCCTTGGTTGACCGGGAGAAGTGCCTGAACATCGTGAGCGACATCCGCCAGAACCTGCCCCGGGAGATCATGGAAGCGCAAAGCATCCAGAGCGAGAAGAACCAGATCCTCTACGATGCGGAGAAGGAGGCCGAGGCCATCATCGCCGATGCCGACGCCAAGGCGCGCAAGCTCGTGGAGACCGAGGAGATCACCCGCCTGGCCGCCCAGCGTGCTGAGGAGATTCTGACGAGCGCCCACACCAGCGCACGGGAGATCAAGAAGAGCGCCAATGAGTATGTCGAAGACATCCTGGCCGATCTCGAGAGCTACGTGTCCCGCAGCCTCGACATCGTCAGGCAGAACCGCGAGTCGATGCGCGGACGCTGACCAGCGCCAGGACAACAAACACCAGGAGCACGGCGGCAGCCCCGCCCATGGTGACAGTGCCCACCCACAACCCGCCCGCTGGGACGGAAACCGTCTCCGTGCCTTGCAGCACCCGGGCAAAAGCCGGCAGCAGCAACAGCAACCGGCACAGCACCGCCGCCACCCCGGCCTGGACAACCTTGCCCAGCAGGAAGAGCGACGTACGCACCCCGGCCCGGCTGAGGAACAGCATACTCTGCGCCTGAATGCACAGCCCCCCGAAAGACACAGCCATCGCCAGTACCACACAACGATCGGCGAGCGAAGCTCCCGTTTGGGCGGCCGCACTGCAGGCGTTGGACATCTCCAGCAGGCCCACGGCGAATGCTTCGCCCAGCGCCCGGTCGAGACCCACGAGATGCCCCAGCGCCCCCAACCCCGCGGCCAGGGCCTGCAAGGCCCCCGCCTGCCGCAGCAACCGCACCACCACCGAGAACAGAATGATGTACCCCCCGACCGTCCAGAGGGTATCGACGGTCTTTTTTGTGGCCGAACCAAGCGATTCCATCAGCGGCACATCGGCCGGGCCAGCCGGGCGGAACGATGCTGAGGGGCTGCGATCCCCGCCCAGGGAGAAGAGCATGCCCGTCAGCAGCACCGCGCCATAATGGCTGAGGAGAACGACCCAACCGGCGGCCACGCTGCCAAGCATCCCCGCACCCACGGCCCCTAGCAGGAAGACCGGCCCCGTGGAGGACGCCAGCACCCCGGTACGAAGGGCGTCCCGGCGGCTCACCACCCCCGCCTCGACGAGCTCCGCCGTCACCCGCGCCCCGGTGGGGTAGCCGGAGAGGAGGCTTACCGCCAACGCGAAGGCAGCGGCCCCCGGGCAGGCAAAGAGCGGCCGCATCACACGATCGAGCAGCCGCCCCGCCGCCCCCGCCGCCCCGCTGTCGATGAAGAGACACGCGCACACCATGAAGGGCAGCATACTGGGCAGCACCACCGTAAAGAACAGCAGAAGGCCATCACGGGCGCTCTCCAGCGCCGCCGCCGGCTGCAGGGCGAAACCCGCCATGAGAACGGCGGCCACCGCTGCCAGCGCCCAGTCCTTGCCCTTCATACCGTGTCCCCCCGTCTTCCAGGGAAGGGATGAACATACAAAGCGTCCGGATAACGGCGTGGGTTTTTCGTCCCGCCAGGCGGAGGAGAGCGCCAATGCCGGAGTGCATAGGCGACCGACCGCCAACGACACGGGGCGGAAAAGGCCAAGTAAGACGGATGCAGTGTTCTGTTCAGCGCATCCCCAAGTGTATGCAACCACCAAAACAAGCATAATCAATGTATGGTAGGAGGGTGAGGAATATGAGTGAGCGGAAGAAGGTCGGCCTGGCGTTGGGCTCGGGCTCAGCCAAGGGCCTGGTACACATCGGCGTGCTGGAAGTGCTGGAGGAACGGCGCGTTCCCATTGACCTCATCACCGGCAGCTCCATGGGGTCGGTCGTGGGGGCCATCTACGCCAGCGGTACCCCGGCCAAACTGCTGCACCAGCTGGCCGCGCAGATCTGCACGATGGACTACCGCAAGATCTTCGACATGACAATGCCACGCAAGGGCCTGGTGCGCGGCGCGCGGGTGGAGGCGATCATCCGCACCCTCACCGGCGACCGTATCATCGAAGACCTGAAGATCCCCTATGCCGCGGTGGCCACCTGCCTGGAGGATTGCGCCACCCGGGTGTTCACCACCGGCAAAGTCACCGACGCCGTGCGGGCCAGTCTCTCCATCCCCGGGGTGTTTGAGCCGGTGATGATGGACGGCAAGACCTACGTGGACGGCGGGGTGCTCGACCGCATCCCCGCGGACGTGGCACGGGACATGGGCGCGGACTTCGTCATTGCGGTCGACGTAGGTTACCAGGGCGGCGGCCGCACCACCCCCAAGACCATCATGGACGTGCTGCTCAGCTCCTATGAGCTCATGGAATGGGAGGTCATGCGCACGCGCCTGGTGACAGCCGATGTGGTGCTGGCCCCGGACACCCGGGGCATGAGCCTATCCAGCTTCAACCTGGTGGAGGAATTCATCGCCCGGGGGCGGCTGGCCGCGCTGGCCGCCATGGAGGAACTGGAGGGGAAACTTGCCGCCGCTGACATTCCCCTGCTGCCCGAACCGACCGAGGCTTAGTCTTCCCACACGATCATACGCTCGGTGAAATCCCGCCCGCCCTGCCGGCCGGCGGGATTTCTGTGTGCCAGGGCGTAAAGGTCGCTGGCCCGTCGGTCGGTCAGCCACAGGCGCTCCATTGCTCCCGCTTCGGGCCGGAACGAACCGGGCCGCGCTACAAAGGGGATCGTCGCCCGCCGCCCCAGCTCCCCCACCAGCCACTCGACCCGGCGGGCATAGCCAAGTAGACGAGCGTAAACGGGCTGCTCGGCCCGCAACAGAGCCACGTCGTCGGCGGTGACACCCAGAAGCGCCAGCATGGCCGCCCGCTTGATGCGCGCCAGCGTGTAGCGGCGGCATTTGACAGCGGCATAGAATTCCTCCGCCGTGCCGCAGGCCATAGCCGCGGTGCGCATGCGGTTGTCGAGCCCCTCGGCCCGGTCGGGCAGCGGCGCGCCGGTGCGCAGGGCATAGAGCAAAGCCTGCCCCAGGTCATCAGCCTGCACCGGCCCGCATCCGGCGGCAGCTAACCCGTCGATGAGCGACGCCACTGCCTGGGGCACGGCTTGCCGCCAGCGGTCGTCCCCTGCGGCCAGCGACCGCCGCACCGCCGTGGCGCTGGCGATGGCCCCGGCGATGTCCTCGTCGTGGTAAGCCGCCTCCACCCGGCGCACGGGCAGCGGCTCCATGGGGCTGCACAGTTCGCTTAGCCAATGAAGATACATGGACGCCAGCACGGCGTTGGGATTGAGCAGTGCCTCTGCCGGCAGGCCTTGGGCCGCCGCGGCTTCGTACCGAGCCCGTGGGTGGCTCTTGCCCTCCCCCAACGCCCGCCGGATGGCTGCCTGCAACTCCGGCGATTCGCCCCGCCACAGCGCCGCCTGTTGGCGAAGCGTGTCGAGGTCATCCACTTCGGTGCCGAATGCCAGCGCGTCCACCCCCAGGCCGTGCAGCACCCGCACGCCGCCACAGGCAAACCACTCCGCCGGCTGCAGGGCATAGAACTGAGGCAACTCAAACACGGCGTCCACCCCGCCGGCCAGCGCCATGCGGGTGCGCGCCCATTTGTCGAATGCCGCCGGCTCCCCCCGCTGCACAAAGTTGCCGCTCATCACCGCCACCACGGCGTCGCAGCCCGCGGCACGGGCGGCCTCCACATGGTAACGGTGGCCATTGTGAAAGGGGTTGTACTCCGCAATGACGCCAGCGATGCGCAGGGGGCTCACCCCTTTCTGTTGGATGGGGTTATTATACCAAACTTTACCGTCTACATCGACACACATGGGTTCCCATAGTAAAATGAACCCATGAACAACAAGGAGATTATACCAATGCACATGGAATTCGTGCCCGTGGAGAGAGAGGACAAAGGCATCCTGCGCAATCTGCTGGAGAAATATGATTATGAGTTCTCCCAATACGATCTGCGGGATGTGAACAAACACGGCCTCTACGATTACTGTTTTTTGGACCATTACTGGACCGAAGACAACCGGTGGGCGTTCTTCCTTCTGGCCGATGGGAAGCTGGCAGGCTTTGTCATGGTCAACGATTACCCGGAAGTCGACCGCCCCACCGATTATACCATGAGCGAGTTTTTCGTTATGTACAAGTACCGTCGGTGCGGTTTGGGGCGGTTCGCCGTGCAACAGCTGTTTGAGCGGTTCCACGGCCGGTGGCAGCTCAAGTACCACACCAAGAACACGGCCTCGGTGGCCTTCTGGAACAAGGTGGTGAGTGACGCCACCGGGGGCCATTACGAGGTGTTGCGTGACCACCCCGACGCTGTCTACCCCGACGGCACCCCGGGCGAGGTGCTGCTCTTTGAGATTTGAACCGATCCCCTGAGCAGCTGCCATTGGTTGGCCGTACTTTCTGAATGATGGGACGCAACCATACAAAGAAATAACAGTTTTCTGCTCATTTTATGGAGAATTGTGTGATAAATCATAAACTTTTGATTTGAGTTTCACATTCGATGGGTTTATAATACCGTGTTGGCGTGACATGTAACGGATATTGACGGTTTCCCGTCCATCATAGAGGAGGTACCCATGAAGATACTCGTAATCAATGCCGGCAGTTCGTCGCTCAAGTACCAGCTCATCGACATGCAGAATGAGCAGGTTATCGCCAAGGGTTTGGTGGAGCGCATCGGCATTGAAGGCTCCAACCTGCGGCACCGTGTCGACGGGCGGGAGGATGTGCTCATTGAGCGCCCCATGAAGGACCACATCGCGGCCATGCGCCTGGTGCTGGACACCCTGACCGACCCAAAGCATGGCGTCATCGACAACATGAACGCCATCAACGCCGTCGGCCACCGGGTGCTGCACTGCGGTGAGCGGTATAAGGATTCGGTGCTCATCGATGAAGAGGCCATTCAGGTCATCAAGGACGTCATCCCGTTGGGGCCGCTGCACAACCCCGCCAACCTTATGGGCATCCAGGCCTGCCGGGAAGTCATGCCTAACACCCCCATGGTGGCCGTGTTTGACACCGCCTTCCACCAGACCATGCCCGATTATGCCTACCTCTATGGCATTCCGTATGAATACTACGAGAAGTACCACGTGCGCCGCTATGGCTTCCACGGCACCAGCCACAAGTACGTTTCCGCCCGCGCCATTGAGATGCTGGGCGGCAAGCCCGGCTTGAAGATCGTCACCTGCCACCTGGGCAATGGCTGCTCGGTGGCCGCGGTCAGCGATGGCAAGGTGCTGGATACCTCGATGGGGCTCACTCCTCTCGAAGGCGTGCTGATGGGCACCCGCAGTGGCGACCTTGACCCCGCCGTGCTTGAGACCCTGATGAACAACGACGATCTCTCCATCGGTGAGATGCTCAACATCCTGAACAAGAAGTCAGGCCTCATTGGCATTTCGGGCGTCAGCTCCGACATGCGTGACGTGCTGGCCGCGGCCGATGAGGGCAACAAGCGCTGCCAGACCGCCGTCAACATGTTCTGCTACCGCATCCGCAAGTACATCGGCTCCTATGCAGCCGCCATGGGCGGGCTGGACGCCGTGGTGTTCACCGCCGGCATTGGGGAGAATAACCCACGCCTGCGTTCCCAAATCCTCACCAATCTGGACTTCCTGGGCATTGCCATCGACGAGGAGAAGAACACCCAGCGCGCGGCCGAGCTGGACATCTCCGCCCCCGGGGCGCGGGTACGCACGCTCGTCATTTCCACCAACGAAGAACTTGTCATCGCGCGCGACACGCTGGCCCTGACAACCGGCACACGGTAAAGAGCCGGTTGACAAGACCGTGTTGACTCACTATAATTGCTTTGTTACCGATTCGGAGGGTTCATGGTCGTAAACGTTGCTTCAGCCGTCAAACATCCTGGTGTCGCCGTCCCCTTCCACCTGCTGGAGACGGCGGAAACGATGGAGAATGCCGGCGAGCACCTTCGTTTCCAGGAACCCATTGCCATCAGCGGTGAGGTTCTCTCCACCGGGGAGGACATCTTGGTTCACGGAACGGTGCATGTGTCCTATCTAGCCGCTTGTGCCCGGTGTCTCACCGACGTTCCCGTCTCCTTGGACATATCGTTTGAGGAAGAATACGCCAAGACCGCAGACGACAACCACCCCGATCGCTACCTGTACCAGGGGGAGACGCTGACACTCGACCAGATGGTCAACGATCTCATCGCCCTGCAGACGCCAACGAGGCATCTGTGTAACCCAAACTGCCGGGGCTTATGTCCAGTGTGCGGCGCAGACAGGAACAAGGAAACCTGCAACTGCCGCGGGGCCGACCCGGATGGCGAATCCCCATTCGCCGCAGACTGAAAAGCTCAAGGAACAAGGAGGTGTGATCCATGTCGATTTGTCCCAAAGGCAGACACTCCAAGGCCCGTTCGCGTTCGCGTCTGGCCAATTGGAAGCTGAAGAAGCCCCCGATCAATGAGTGCCCGCGCTGCAAGCATGCCAAGCTGCCCCACCGTGTGTGCGGCAACTGCGGGTATTATGACGGTCGTCAGGTCGTCAATGTGGATACGGCCGCGAAGGCGAAGTAATTGCTGCCAGGTACCAAGCAAGGCTGTTTCCGCAGGTGGAGGCAGCCTTTTCCTTTGCGCTAAGTATATTCCAAAAACATCATATTCCATACCCCCAATGGGAAGGAATGGAAGGAGTACAACGATCGGTTCCATGCTCTCGTCAAAGAACAGGTGGAAAACGCCTAAGCTACCGGAAGTGCTCATTACGCTTGCGGTGCTGTCGGCCTTTGTCAACGCCGTGGCCACTGCTGCGCTGGCCATTGGCCTCACGGTCTACCTGTTTTGCAATGAGGAACGCCGGGCGCAACTGCTGAGCGTGCCACACGCCCGGTGGCTACTGCCCTTTGCGGCGCTGGCGCTGACGATCCCTGCCCTGTGGGGCAACTGGGTCGGCGTGCTCGTGGGCTTTCTGGTCGTTTGCTTCCTCTGCCTCATCCTCTACCTCACCGCCCACATGACGCCTGCGTTGCAGCGCCGCCTGCTGGATTTGGTGTGTCTGCTGAGCATACCAGCGGCCCTCATTGCTTTTGTGCAGCGGTATGCACTGGGGATCGAGCGGGTCTCCTCCCTCTTTTGGAACCCCAACTATTACGCGGCAGCGCTGGAGTTTGTGCTGCTGATTGCCGCGAACCAGCTGCTGAGCCGAAAGGGCCGCCTGGAGCGTGTCTACTCACTGAGCCTGCTACTGGTAAACCTGGTGGCGCTTGATGCCACGGGCTGCCGGTCGGCGTGGGTGGCGTTGCTCATTGGCATGGTGGCGTTGCTGGCGCTGAACCGAAAGCCGTTGCAGGCGGTACTGGTGCTGCTGGGCGGTGCGGGAGCGATATACCTCTCCACCATGATTCCGGAACTACTGCCGCGCATGACCCACCTGGGGCCAGCTGCCGACGTCCGCGTTGACATCTGGCGGCAAGCGCTCTCCTACATACGAGAAAACCCGCTCTTTGGCACGGGTACTATGGCCTACTTCAACCTGAGCGCCGGGGCATACCCCCATGCCCACAACCTGTATCTGGACATGCTGCTCAACTATGGCCTGGTCGGGTGTCTGATGCTCGCCGGGTTCCTGCTGCCGCTGCTCCGCGGGGCGCTGCGCGGGCTGGTCTCCACCCGCACCGACGGCTCGCCCTATGCGCTGCTGTTTGCCGCCACCGCTGCCCTACTGACCCACGGTCTGACCGACGTGACCATCCTGTGGCCCCAGACGGCGGTGTTGTTTTCATTGCTGCTGTCCTGCAGTGCCTTCCAGCACATGCCGGTGGTGATGCTGCCGCCGCTACCCCTGCCCACCGCCGCCAAGCAGCCGGCTTACCGCGTGCCCCACTGACGGGGCGGCTGGGCGGCCAGCCATCGCCGCGAGACTAGAGAAGCGCCAAGCGATGTCCTGCCCGCAAAGCAAGAGCTGCGCTGCCAGGGGGAGAGCTGGAACACAACAACGCGGAAGCAATTTGCTTCCGCGTTTTATCGTTGCGTGTTGTGGCAGGGCGTCTACGCTTCCTCCAGGAAACGCTCCATCTTCCGCTTGACCCGCTGCAGTGCGTTGTCCACTGACTTCACGTGGCGGCTGAGATCGTGGGCAATCTCATGGTAGCTCTTGTCCTGAAGATAGGAGTTGAGTACCTCCCATTCCAGGTCCGAGAGTGTTTCATCCATCTTGCGGTTGAGATAATCACGCTTCTCCTGGTCGATAAGCAGATCCTCCGGGGAGTTGACATACTCCATGGGGACCACATCCATCAGCGTCCGCTCACAGTCTTCGTCGTACACGGGCTTGTTGAGGGACACGTAGGAATTGAGCGGTATGTGCTTCTGCCGGGTCGCCGTCTTGATTGCGGTGATGATCTGGCGGGTGATGCAGATCTCCGCAAAGACGTGGAAGGAAGCGGCACGGTCGGGGCGATAGTCCCGCACGGCCTTAAAGAAGCCGATCATTCCTTCCTGAATGATGTCCTCCCGGTCGGCACCCACGAGGAAATAGGAGCGCGCCTTGCTGCGCACAAAGTTCTTGTACTTATAAAGAAGGTAGTCCAGCGCTTCTGAGTCACCGTTCTGCACAAGGGACACGGCCTGATCGTCCTCCAGGCCATCAAAGCGTGAAAAACGCCCATTCAGCGCATATTCTGACAGGACTTGTTCCACCGTCATCATGGCATGGTTTCCCTTCGTATGCATATAAACCTATTCAATTATAGAACCGAGGTGTGCCATCGTCAAGGGAAGTTCTTGGCGAAAATCGCTCCCATAGCGTGAACATTTTGTGAAATTGGCACAAAAGAACAGGCCGAACCCGTATGGGTCCGGCCCTTTGGTACATATGAAGTGTAGGCCGCGAAGAGCCCGCAATTCGCCTGTGACGAATGCCTGGGCTACTGCCACAAGTCCCGCAGGAAGTCGCCGGCCAGGTCCACCCAGCGGCGCACCTGGGGCCAATCAAGGGCAAGACCCAAACCATGATGTCCGCGCGGGAAGATATGGAGCGCAGCCGGCACACCTTTCTCACACAAAGCGCGGAACAGGACCTCGCTGTTCTGGCAGGGAACCACGTCGTCCTCGGCCGTGTGCCACAGGAACGCGGGGCAGGTGCGCTCGGTCACGTGCCGCGCGGGGCTCAGCTGCTCGCGCAGCTCGATGTCCCCCGCCCGATCCCCCAGTAGAACTTGAGCGCAGCCCTCATGGGCGTACGACCCCACGAGGTCGACGACCGGATAACAGGGCAGCATGGCGTCCGGCCGGCTGGAGAAGCGCTCCACCGGGTCGGCGGAGTTCGGGTCGCCCTCATCCCAGAAGACACCGGTGCAGGCCGTCAGGTGCCCGCCGGCCGAGAAGCCCAGCACCGCGATGCGATCGGGCCGCACGCCGTAACGCGCCGCGTGGCAGCGCACAAAGCGCACCGCGCGGGAGGCGTCCATTTGGGGCAGCGGGTACCGGTAGGGGCTAACGCGATAATCCAGCACAAAGGCAGAGAACCCCTGTGCGTTCATGGCCTTGGCAATGACTTCCGCCTCGTGCATGGCCTTCATCACGTACCCGCCGCCGGGCAGCACGATGACACAGCCATTCCCCTGCCCCTCCAAGAGGTAGGGCGTCAGCGTTGGCTCGTCCTGGTCAATCGTGGGGTCGTAGCCCGGGGTATGCTCCCAGAGCTTGATGGGATTCTTCTCCGCAAAGGCGCGCCAGGAATCAATTTGCATGGTTCTTTCCTCCCGTGTATGCATTCAACGGATGTAGGGCACGAGGTCCGCCAACCGCTCAAAAACGAGATCAGGTTGTATGGGGCTGTCTTCGATGTCCTTCGGGGTGGCCTCGCCGGTCAGCACGCACACGGAAAGGATGCCGTTGCGTACGCCGGTGGCAATGTCGGTATAGAGCCGGTCGCCGCAGATGGCGAGCTCCCCCGGTGCCAGACCTGTGCGTTCCAGGAGCCCACGCACGATCTCCGCGTGGGGCTTGCCCACGATACAGTCGGGTTCCCGCCCGGTGGAGGCCTTAATGTAGGCGATCGTTGCGCCGATGTCCGGCACAAAACCGGTCTCCGTCGGGCAGTTGAAGTCTGGATGGGTGGCGATGTAGGGGATACCGCTGCGCACCATGTCACAGACCCGGGTGAGCTTGCCATAATCCAGAGTGGTGTCAAAGCCGATGACGACCACGTCAGCGTTGTCCACCGTGAGCGGCACGCCAAAACGCCGGAACTCCCCTTTGAGGTATCGGTTGCCCAGCAGATAGACCTTTTTGCCGGGCATCACGCGGTTTAGATACTGGCATGTGGCCATGCCGGAGGTGTAAATGGCCTCCTCGCCCGCCACGCAGCCCATGCTGCGAAGCTTGTCAGCGTAATACTCCCCATCGCGGCTGGAGTTGTTGGTGAGGAACAGCACTTGCCGGCCTCGGTTGAGGGCGTGGCGGTAAAAATCCAGCGAGCCCGCCAGCAGCCGTTCCCCCAGATAAAAGGTGCCGTCCATATCCAGCACAAAGCACCGCACCCCCCGCAGGCGCCGCAGTGCTTCCTCCCTATTGGCAAAACTCATCGACAACCTCCTCCACCAGGCGATCCAAACAGCCGCACAGCCAACACAGGCGCAGGATGGTGAAGCGATCCCGCACCTCCATGGCCCAGCGCAGGGCATCCAGCGTGTCCTGTCGGGCATAGCCCAGGTCGGCCGGCCGCACCGGGGCCCCCATGGCCCGCAGCGCCGCCTCCCCCTGGGTGCGCAGGGCCGGTAGGCCTGCGGCCCAGCCACGAATCTCCTGCCAGCAGGTGGTCATTTCATCCAACACCTGCCGGCGCCAGGACGGGTCAAAGTGCCGCTCGGGCGCTTGGGCCAGGATGGCTGGGGCCAACGCGCCATAGACATGCCGCAAGCCCTCCTCCCATTCCGCACGGGAGGCCGCAGGGCTAACGGCCGGGTGTTCACCAGTCAGGAATTTCTCATACAGCCGAAGTGTCAGCAGCGTCGCCACACCCACCTTGTCACCGTGCAGGGTGGAGCGCCGCCCACGCGCCATGTCGCGCATCTCCCAAAAGTGGGAGATGTGGTGCTCAGCACCGGAAGCAGGGCGGGAGTTGCCCACCATCTGCATCGCAAGGCCCGACAGCACCAATCCCTCCATAAGCCCGCCCACGGCAGCCACATCGCGCCGGGGCAGATCCGGCGCGGCGGTCAGTGCCGCCGTCACGGCCCGGTCCACCTGGGCTGCCACGGCCTCGCACCGGTATTCTCCGGTCAGGGCGTGGGCCAGTTTCCAGTCCAAGGCGGCGTTGACCTTGCCAAAGAGGTCGCCAAACCCGGCGGCCAGCAACGGCAATGGGGCATCAGCCAGCACGGCAAGGTCGCCCACCACCACCTGCGGGGCCACCCCGGGGTAGGTGATCTTCATGCCGGCACGATTGACCGGCGTCACATCGGAAGCATATCCATCCATCGATGGGGCGGTACCCACCACCAGATAGGGCAAGCCCGTACGCTTGGCCACGAAGCGGCAAGCGTCGTTGATGGTGCCGCTGCCCACGGCCACAATGCGCCCCACAGTGTCGTCGAGGGCCATGAGGATGGCCCCGACCATGCGCTCATCGGTGTGCAGGTCGCCCGAGGGGAAGACCTGCCGCCGGCAGGGTATGCCCGCCTCCAGCAGGGACTGCGCTACGGCTTCGCCAGCCGCCTGCCAGGTGTTGGCATCGGCCACCAGCAGGATGGGCTCCCCCCACCCCGCCGCCAGCAGCATTCGTCCCAGTCGCGGTGCCGCCCCCACGCCAATCTCCGCGCGGGTCACCACCCGGTGCTCCCGTCCGCAGGGGCACAGGCTGTTCTCCATACTCATTCCGCCACTCCTTGCGCATCATCATAACACATCACCTGAGCATTGGAAAGTGGAACGCCCCTCCCGCCTGTGGTACAATGGGGCCACAACGAAGGGGGCGAAGGCCATGGCATTTCGGATTGGACTCATTGGCTGCGGGGGCATCGCAAAGTCGGCCCACGGGGCCATGCTGGCGCGCTATGCGGCACTGCGGGACGGGGTGGAGCTGACCGCCTGCTGTGACCTGCGGCGGGAGGCTGCCGAGGAAATGGCACGGCAGAACGGGTTTGCACAGGTCTATGACGACCCCGAACGCCTGCTGCGCGAGGTGCGGCCCGACGCGGTGCTGCTGGCCGTGCCCATTGAGCGCACGGCACAGGTTGCCCAACAGGTTCTGGCCCACCGCATCCCGCTGCTCACCGAAAAGCCGGCGGGGCTGACCACCGCTGAGAATGACGCCATCGCTGCAGCGGCCCGGGTAGCCGGTGTGCCAGCGAGCGTGGCCCACAACCGCCGCCACATGCCGCTGGTGATGGCGCTGGCGCAGGAGCTTGCCGCCCTGCGGGCCAAGGGGCTGCCACCCACCAGCATACAGCTGGATCTCACGCGGGTGGGCCGTGCCGACCCGGATTTCGCGATGACGGCCATCCACGGCATCGACCTGGTGCGCCATCTCTACCGGCAGGACTATGAGGAAGTATTCTTCCAATACCACGAGCACCCCCAAAGCCGTCCGGCCGGTGACATCCGCATGCTGGCCCGCATGACCGATGGGGCGCTGGCGCAGCTGGGCTTCTGCCCGATGGGCGGCGCAGTGACCGAGCGCGTGGCTGCACACGTGCACGACCACACGTTCCTGCTGGAGCTGCCGGTCTGGGGCGGCTCCGATGTACCGGGACGGCTGCTGCACATGGTGGGCGACAAGTTGGTGCGTACACTGGACGGCACCACCGCCGCCGACGGCGACACCTCAATGGGCGTCACCAACGGGTTCTTTGCCGAGGAAGCCGCGTTTTTCGATGCCCTGCGAGAGGGCCGCACCCCCGGCGACCCTGTGGAGAGCGCCCGCCAATCGGTGGAGGTCGCCAGCTGCATCAGCCGGCGCGAGACCCATTACCGCCGGGCAAACGCCTAGTGCGCGGTGTCCTCACAGCGCCGCTCAATGTGCACCCGTGCCTGGAAGGCCGTCTTGCCGTCGGGCTTCTGCCCGGCGATGGAGATGATCCCCTCCCCCGCCGCAGACACGTCCCGCAGCAGCTCAAGTGTCTCCCCCGGCAGGGCCTCGTTGAGGTAGCTGATCTCCACGGAACGAACGCCGTACTGCCGATGACCCTCCAGCGGGAAACAGTCCATACAATAATCGAGGTAACGCGTGTTGTTCATGTGTCCGTTGAGGTCCACATCGCTGTACCCAATGGTCTTGTGGTAGGCGGTTTCGGGGGCAGTCAAGTCGGGCAGTTTGCGCAGCTTCTCCCCCAGTGCCCGTTCGGTGCGGAAGGGCGGATAGTCGATGGCGATGGTCTCACTCTTGCGCAGGCGGCGGCTGGCGGTGTCGAAGATGACCCACACCGAACTCGCCCGGGCAATGACCTCGCCGTGCCCATCGCGCAGCAGGAAATCACGCTCGAACTCCAGCAGTTGGGGCGGCAGGGGCCAGGTTTCCACGGTAACCCGCTCCATCCACAGCGGGCAGCGCAGCAGGTCCACCCGCATGCGCAGCAGTGCCCAGGCCACCCCATGCTCCCGCTCCAACGCGGCAAAGCCGATGCCCAGCTCGTCCACTGCCTGGGATGCCGCCTCTTGAAAGTAGCCAAACAGCGTACTTAGTTTGAGCTCCTTGTTGAAGTCCACATCCCGCAGATCGATGTGAAACGACGTTTGATAGACGGAGGTATCCATAAGCTCCCCCATATTGGTTTATATATGGTTTATTATACCACTTTTCGCAGTTAGCAACACTGCCTTGATCAAAATTTGACAAACCGCGTGACTTATTGTACGATGCCGCGAAACCATAGGAGGCAATGCCTTTGTACAAGCTGATCGCGTTGGACCTGGATGGTACACTGCTGACCGACGACAAGCGCATCACCGACCGGACACTCCAAGCTCTGCACCGCTGCCAACGGGCCGGCGCCAAAGTAGTGACCGCCTCCGCCCGCTCGGTGGGCTACTCCCGCGAGTACATCGACGCCGCAAGGGCCGACGCCGTCGTGGCCTGCGGCGGGGCGCTGGCGTTGGTTGGGGAGCGTGTCGTCTACCGCTGCCTGCTGTCGTCGGAGGATTCGGCACGCATCACCCGTTTGGCGTTGGCCAATGGTGCCGGTCGGGTGCTCTTTGACGGGGAGACCAGCTTCCGCCACAACGACGACACCCTGACCGACCCCTTTGGCGTGGAGCACTTTTGGGATTTTTCTATTATTCCGTCCGATGCGACCTATAAGATCAATGCGTCCTTCCACTCCCCCGCACCTGCCCTCGCTATCGCCGCAGCTGTGCCCGCCTGTACCGTCATCGGTTACGCCGGGGAGGATCACTACCGCTTCGCCCACCGGGACGCCACCAAAGCCCATGCTCTGCGGGCCGTGGCAGACGCGCTTGGCATCACACCGTCGGAGGTTGCGGCCTTCGGCGACGATGCCATTGACCTCGAAATGCTGCACTTTGCCGGCCTGGGCGTGGCCATGGGCAACGCCGTGGCCGAGGCGAAGGCCGCCGCCGACGCTGTGACCCTCTCCAACGAGGAGGACGGCGTGGCCCACTATCTGGAGTGGTTGCTGGCCGCCGGGCTCATTGGCTGCGTGGCGAATCAATAGCAGCCGCATCTCCCTGCTACAGCAGTGCTTTCTCCGGAAGCCCACACGGCCCTTACATACAAATGCCCCCTCCTTGTGTCGTCGGCAAGCATTGTTGTGGGAACGGGTGGGTTTCCTAGGCCGGCGGATGGCATGGAACCGAACCGCCGGCAGTTTGCTTCATATGACGTTATCTGTAATGTCTTGTTTGGGGTGTTCATTCCCATATTTATGGAAACGCGCTGCGCTGGGCGGCACTTTTGAATGGCATTAAAAGTGCCCAAAAACGCCTAATGCGTGGACGAGTTTTCAAGACCTGACGACCAGCACGAGTTGAGTGCCAGCGGCGGGTAACTCGTCTTCGTATTACCTCGCAACACAAAGACTCAAACATCTCCGCCCCCAGACGCCGTGGAGCGCGTGAAGCCAAGCGCTGTGATGGCGTTGTGGAACAACGCCATAGCCGCACGATGGGGCGTAAGGCGCGCGGGCTGCCGCGAACCAGGAAGTTCCGGTCGCCAGGGAGAAACTCAAACGCGCCTAAAGGAATATTGGTACGCTCGTGATACAACCCCTCCCGCGTGAGCGGCGTTCTCACGTACCCCCCCCACCCACGACTATGCAGTAAAATGCCCCCTGACGACATGTGCGCCAGGGGCAAACAAACCTTATGACGAGTTCTCCCAACATGCGGCGGCCACTTCAGCGGCCGTCGCAAACGCGCACTCCGTAGCCGCCATCGATTCATTCAGCACCGGCACACAGAAGCCTGAGAGGGCTTCTCACCCTCCTGCCGCAGCGCGTCCTCCTCGTAAAACCCTGGTATGAGCCGCGCAATCAAATGCCCCCTGACGATATGTGCGCCAGGGGGCATACCGAACCTTATGACGAGTTCTCCCAACTCGCGGGGGCCGCTTCAGCAGCCGCCGCGAACGTGCAGCGCCAGCTACGCGCTCTCTTCTCCCGCCTTCTCAATGCCGAGCAGGCGGTTCTCGGC
>JAEYRA010000072.1 GCA_023409755.1 Bacillota bacterium | reverse complement strand
ATGCTGGTGGCGGTGGCCTCGGGGCTGGCCGGTGGCTGTCCCTCTTCCTTCGCGGTGCAGGCCGCCAGCGTCAGCGGTGCCAACAGCAGCAGCAACGCCGCCGCAGCCCCTGCCCATCGTTTGCTTTTGCCGCCCATCCCGGCACCACCTTCCCGCATGTCATTTTGTGTACATCCATATATCGTTCGCCAAGCCGCCGAGGATAAGCCCGTTCACTCCGGCAGGATGGGCCGCCGCGCCGGACGGAGCGGCTCGGCAAAGGGATCGAGGGGCGCGGGCCGCCAGTCACCGGCCATGGCCGAGGCCGTCTGACGGGCTGCCAGGGGGTTGGCCATCAGCAGGTAGCGCGTCTCGTCATAGATGTGGTCCTCGCCGTCGGTGTCGATGTCCTCGGGCCGCACGGCGCTGTACACAAGGGCCGGCACCGTCCGCCGGAAGGCCCGGCAGGTGTGGAAGACCTGCAGCCCCGGCCGACCGTCCGCCTCCATGCGCAGGCGGTAATGCAGCTGCATCTTGCCGGGCAGGCGGGCGTTGTCGCCGGGGCGGAAGTGGATGCCCTCGTCGGCCATCAGCCGCGCTACACTGCGGCCCCGGCTCTCGTCGAAGATGCTGGGGTCAGCCACGCGGATGGGCACGGGCCCGCCCAGCGCAGCCTCCCGCTCCCGCATTCCCCGGGCAATGGCCGCCGGGTCCAGCCGCAGGCCAACGTTTGGCACGCCGGTGCAGCCGTACCACTCGCCCACGCGGTAAAGCCGCCCGTCAGGCCCCACGGCCCACCACCCCACGCTGAAAGGCCGGGCATAGCCGAAGTCAAAGGAGCACCAGCGGGGCCAATCGGCCGGCACCGGGAAGGGCGCGATGACGTGGGTACCCACCCCATCGCCGTAGTGGGCCGGGTCGTCCCGCCACTCGGTGAAGGCCTGGCCCTCAAAGGCGTCCCACCGCCCCAGCAGCAGGGCATCGCGCAGCGCCGGAGGCTTGCGCTCCAGCTCAAACACGTAGCCCTCAGCCAGGTAGGGGTTGTCCCTCGCCCCAGCGGGCAGGAATGCCACGGTGTGCCGCCGGCTGCGTCCCAGCGTGGCGGAGTGCACCCATTCCTCCCGCGTGCCGCCCTCGGGGCAGGGGTCCACAAAGTACTGCCGCACCCAGCCGTGGCCGATGCCGCCGGGGTTGGTGGCGCAGCGCACCAGGGGCCGCACCCGCTGGTCGCGCCGGGCACGCACCCGGGTCTTGAGGTAGTCGTACACCGCCCGGGGGAAGTGGGTCAGCTCGTCGAGGTAGAGGTACTGCATCTCCGCCCCCTGGTAGCGCACCACTTCCCCGTCGTTTTGCAGGTGGCGGAAGCGCAGCACCGAGCCGTTGCGCAGGCGGAAGTCATGGCTCCCCGCCACATAGCGTCCCGCTTCCGGGGGGATCATCCGCCGGGCAATGGCAACGAGGGTGTCGTTGAGCTCGGGGTAGGTGCGCCGGAAGAGGTAGGCCGTGACGCCGGGGTTGGCGGCACACTTCAGGAACGCGTCAGCCACCAGCGCCGTGCTCTTGCCGCCGCCGGCCGCCCCGCCATACAGGGCCTCATCGGCCCCGCAGGCGTGGAAGGCCCGCTGCCGTGCGGTGGGGCGGTAGTCAAACCCCATGGTCATCCTCGTCCTGCAGCGGGGGCGGAGGGAACCCCTCCAGCACAAAGCGACCGCCCCCGGTCAGCATGGCCGCCAGTCGGTCCCGCAGGTCGGCCAGCTGCTTTTCGGCCTTGCCCATCTTGTCCAGCCAGTCGGGCGTGGCCACCGTGCCGTCCTCCTCCATGCGGCGGTATGCCCCGTCAAGGCAGCCCTCCATGCGGTCAATCTGCCGGGCAAAGCTGCGGGCCAGCGGGGCCGCGTCGTCGTCCAGCCGGCCGCCCTTCACCGCCAGGGCCACGATGCCGGCCCACTCGCGCCGCGCCGCCCTGCCCGGCGGCCTGCCGGCCCTCCGCTGGGGCTTGTGCACCGCTTCCTCCACAGCCGTCACGATGGGGTCCTCCACCACGGCCAGCACCGCCGGCCCCGTCGTGCGGCGCTTGGCACCCGCTGCCCGGCAGCGCGCCTCTCCCTTGTCCCCTTGCTCTGGCAACCCCTCGGCGGGTGCCCTCACCCCCGCTTCCCGTTCGTTCTCCATGCCACCCCTCCTGTTTGCGGCAGTCTAGCCGGGGGACAGGGGCTGGTGCAAGGGGTTTACGGCAGTGAAACTAATGAGACTCTCGAACCGGGTAACAGGTGAAGCAAAAAAGGATAGGATTTAATATACACCATTCGCCCCCATGTCTTTGTTTTGGCATCCAATCCCACTTTTCGGAGACGCGCTGCCGCAGGCGGCACTTTTGGATGGCGCCAAAAGTGCCCAAAAACGCCTGGGGCGCGGACGAGTTTCCAAGACTTGGCGACCGGCACGCAGCTCAGCAGCAGAGGGCGGTAACTCGCCTTTCCTTATGCTCCGCAACGGAAAGACTCAAACATCCCGCCCCTCTGTCGCCAGCCAAGTGCCATCGGTCGCCAGGGGGAAACTCGCAACGCGCCGTGGGAGGCGAGAGAAACGGAGAAAAACGTCAAAGGGATCTGCATCCCTTTGGAAACCCTGCCATGGGCACGAGCAGGGCGAGTGTGACCTCCCACCCTCACACCCTCCCCCAAGTCTACGGGAGGGGTTGGGGAGAGGGCTCCAGCGTGTGCCATTCCCAGCAGCCGCGTCGCGGGTTTACCCCGCAGCGGCACGAAAAGGCCCGTCCGTGGCACACAGCCTTCCCGCCCAAAGGCGCGTCCTAACGTAAAAGCCCAGTACGACCAGCGAAAAGGACGGCCGCCCGGCGACATGCGCGGCGGGCGGCTCATATGCACTCGTGACGAGCTCTCCTGAGTCACCTTTGCCGTCAGCGGCAAAGGTGACATAACTCGCGGCCTTCGCCGCAGGCGGCGGACGCGAAAGCGAGCGAAAGCGAGCGCTATATCGCCAAAATGCCCGCCAACGGCGGGCATGACATCGTCAAAATGTGTTGTTTGGCGTCGCGGCGGGGTGGCCGCGGGGCGCTTGGTGCCGGCGTTACCTGGCTTGCCGCCGCAACGTATCCGGATGCTTGCTTCTCTCCTCTTCCTCCCGGGCAAGAGCCAGTAGTACGCCGATTTCCTCCGGGTGGTTGTGGCAGCTCCGCAAACGTTTGATGCGAGCCGAGTCGCGTCTGTCATCGCTGGGCCGCGCGGGTCGGACCCGAGGCTGTAACACGGTATACACCTCCTTCCTTTGTATGCATATATATACCACATTCTGTACCCGAAGGAACACTTTCGACACAACTAGTAGCCTTTCGACACTTTATCGACTTAAAGTGCCGCAGTTTCCTCCAGGGAGATAAGGGTATACACACCCCTGTTGCGGCAGACGACAAAGCGGTATACTGTTACCAACAAAACGCGGGAGGCATGAATGATGCACACGAAGCGGTACGAAGGCGACTGTCTGCGGGAGTTGAGGCTGCCGCTGGGGGGCATTGGCGCGGGGTGCCTGTCCCTCAATGGGGCCGGCCGGCTGGTGGATTGGGAGATCGCCGGGGTGGCCAACAAGAACACCTCCAACGGCATGACGCACTTTGCCATCAAGGCCGTGGACGACAACGGACAGGTGTGGGCCCGGGCATTGCAGGGCGACGAACCCGGCAGCCGCATGGGCGACGTCAGCGGCAAGGCCTTCGGCTGTTACGGCTTTGGCCAGCCGAGAGAGACGCTGGGCGGCCTGCCCCACTTCCCGCAGGTCTGCTTTGACGCGGCGTGGCCGGTGGCGCAGCTCGCCTATGCCTATGAGGGCTTCCCCGGGCAGGCGGCGCTGACGGCCTTCAGCCCCTTTGTGCCGCTGCAGAGCGACGACAGCTCACTGCCGGCGGCGCTCTTCCGCTGGGCGGTCACCAACACCAGCGACCGGGCGCTGACCTACACCGTGTGCCTGTCGCTGACGAACCCGTTGCCGGCCGACGGCGCGGCGGCGCGGTATCTCCCCCGGCCCGAGGGCGGCGCCCTGGTGCTGGAGAATTTCGCCCACCCTGACAAACCCCGCCAGTACGGCGCGATGGGTGCCGCCGTGTGGGGCGCGGGGCAGGTCAGCCACCAGGTGCATTGGTACCGCGGCGCGTGGTTTGACGGCCTCAACGTCTTCTGGAAGGACTTTGCCAGCGCCGCCCCTCTGCCGGAGCGCCGCTACGGCGAGCCGGTCAAGACGCCGGACACCTCCAGCCTGGCGCTGACCGCACGGGTGGAGCCGGGCCAGACCTGGAATGCCGACTTTGCCCTGGCCTGGTACTATCCCTTCCTGGAGAATGACTGGGCCCCGCCCAAGCCCGAGGAAGGGCTGGAGAACCGCTGGCGCAAGCATTACGCCGTGCGCTTCCCCTCGGTGGAGGCCGTGCTCAACCACGTCATCCCCCGGCGGGAGGAACTGTGGGCCGGCACCGAGCGCTTTGTGGACGCGGTGACCGACTCCACCCTGCCCGAAGCCGTGCGGGACGCGGCGCTCAGCACCCTCTCCACCCTGGTGACGCCGCTGACGCTGCGGCTGCCCGACGGGTCCTTCTACGGCTGGGAGGGGCTGCACACCGACTCCGGCTGCTGCGAGGGTTCCTGCACCCATGTGTGGAACTACGCCTACGCCCTCTGCTACCTGTTCCCGGATCTGGAGCGCTCCATGCGCGACTTGGATTTCACCCACAACATGGATGAGCACGGCGGCATGCGCTTCCGCCTGCAGCTGCCGGTGGGCCGCAAACACTGGGACTTCCTGCCCTGCGCCGACGGGCAGTTCGGCGGGGTCATCAAGCTCTGGCGCGACTATCTGCTCTGCGGTGACAAAGAGTGGCTGGCCGGCCACTGGCCGCGGGTGAAGAAGATGATCGCCTACGCCTGGGATGAGCACAACGACTGCCGTTGGGACCCGGAAAAGTCCGGCGTGCTGACGGGCCGCCAGCACCACACGCTGGATATGGAGCTCTTCGGCCCCAACTCCTGGCTCACCGGCATGTATCTGGCGGCACTGAAGGCCGCGGCCCGCATGGCGGCGGTGCTGGGTGACGACGAAGCACAGGCCGAGTACGAGGCCATCTTCAACCGCGGCAGCGCCTGGGCGGGCGAGCACCTCTTCAACGGTGAGTACTTCGACCACCGGGTGGACATCGACGACAAGAGCACCCTGGCCCCCTACCACGCCGACGCCCTCATCGGTCTGGGAATCGAGGCAGCCTATTGGGATGAGGAGCACGGCGAGCTCAAGTACCAGATCGGCGAGGGCAGCTCGGTCGACCAGGTGCTGGGCCAGTGGCACGCCAACCTCAGCGGCCTGGGCGACATCTACCCCCGCGAGAAGGTGCAAAGCGCCCTGCGCTCCATCCACCGCTACAACTTCGTGCCCACCATGCGTGATTTCTTCAACCCCTGCCGGCTCTACTGCGTCAACGACGAGGGCGGCACGCTCATCTGCGCCTACCCCGAGGGACGCCGCCGCCCGGTCATCACCGCGCCCTACTCCGAGGAGACCATGCACGGCTTTGAGTACGCCGCCGCCAGCCACCTGGTGCAGGAGGGCATGGTGGACGAGGCCGTGGAGATGGTGGCCGCCGTGCGCAACCGCTACGACGGGCGCACCCGCAACCCCTTCAACGAGGTGGAGTGCGGCAGCAACTACGCCCGCTCCATGGCGGCCTTCTCGCTGCTGCCAAGCTTCCTCGGCTTCACCGCTGACCTGGGCCAGGGCATCCTGCGCTTCGCCCCGGTGGTGGAAGGGGCCTTCCGCTGCCCCTTCGCCGCCGGCACGGGCTGGGGCCTCTACGAGCGGGACGAGAACGGCGCGGTGACCCTCACCGTGCTGGGCGGGTCGTGGACTCTGCAGGCGCTGGGCCTCACGCTCCCCGGCGGCACCCCCCATGTCACGCTGGATGGCCGCCCCGTGGCCTGCACCGCCGATGCCGACGGCCTGCGTTTTGCACAGCCTGTGGAAATCCACGCAGGACAAACGCTGGCGCTTCGCTAGCGCTTCGCTTTCGCGGCTGCCGCCTGCGGCGTCAGCCGCGAGTCAGGAGAGCTCGTTATAACCAACCATTGCCCGCCACCGCGCATGTCGCTGGCGGGCTTCTTTCTGCTTTCTCGTGTTCGGCTTTTACGCCAGAAACGCCCGCTCACGCGGGAAGGATTTCGTGCCACGAACGAACTGGTTCGTGCCTTGGGCGGATGAACCGCCCGGCGGCTGCCGGGGACGTTTCTTCCAATGGGTTTTTACGAAAAGTTGGAGAGGACCGCACCGTCCCCAATGGCAGAGTCACAAGGTACGCCGGTTCCTTAGGCGTTCTCCCCGGTCTCCTTCGTTCTCTTTCGTTCTCTTTCGTCCTCTTTCGTCCTCTTTCGTCTTCTTTCGTCCTCTTCGCTCCCCTTCGAGGCGCGTGTGAGTTTTCCCCTGGCGACAGGTGGCACTTTGCTGGCGACAGCGGGCGGGATGTCTGAGCCTTTCCGTTGCGGAGCATAAGGAAAGGCGAGTTACCGCCGCTGCCTCCTAAGCTTGTGCCGGTCGTCAGGTCTAGGAAACTCGCTCGCGTCCTAGGCGTTTTTGGGCACTTTTGGCGCCATCCAAAAGTGCCGCCTGCGGCAGCGCCGTATCCCGCCCTAACTTAAAGCATTGTTCAGCGACACAATGACCCGCTCCATCAGCGCAGCATTGTCCGATTGGGAAGCACTGAGAAGGAGAATCGTATTGGTAAAAATGGCTCTGAACCTGGCTGCCTCTTCTGTTTCCTGAGATACCTCACCATAACTCTGGTAAAAGGCACCCCTTTGCTCACGGGGAAGGATGCTGTACACAATTGCCAGGTCACACGCTCTATGCCCGACATGGATGTCCCCAAAATCGATGACGGACGAAACGACGCCATTGCGCTGGTACAGCAGGTTTCTGATGTGCAGGTCTCCGTGGACAAGCACGGGTTCCTCCCGCAATTTGATGTCTGTGACTTCCTTGCCATAGGATTCCAGCCGAGCGGTATCAGTAATGCCCATTTTCTTAATCGCCTGCGTGTTCTCCAGCAAAAAACCTTTTCGCTTCGCTACATTCAGTCTGCCGATTTCGTCATGCCCCACGATGCCTTCCACCTTCTGCACGGGAACCGAATGCAGCTGGGACAAAAACCCGGCGAGGATTGGTGTGGAATCTACAGGGTTGATTGCGGCAATTTCATCCACGCCAAAACCCTGCATATACTCAAAGCCCAGAAAGTGAAAAGGGTACTCCCGCGTGGGGTTGCCGTAGAAAACTGGATGGGGGACTGGCAGGGTAACGGATTGTTGTATGATTGGCAGCACAGCGCCTTCTTTTATCATCAGCGCATCGGCAATGTCCCTTCTGGGGAACCGAAATACATATCTGCCGTTCACCTTATATACCGTATTGTCCAGGCCATTTGCGATTCGGCAGATGTCCTGCACTTTGAGTGGCTGAAATTGTTCTTCAATTGTTTTAACCACATCTTCAGACGTAAGTTCAATAATCTCCGAAAGGTTCATCGATTTCATTCCTTCCCCTTATTCAACGATTGCACATAACAAGCATTTTATTATAGTATACATCCCCCAAAATGCAACAAAATCGCAGTGCAGTGCTTTGCCTGTGTTGCTGGATTGACATGGAGTGTTCGCCGCCAAGCAGCCCTTCCCAGTAAGGAACTTTCCTACCTCCCCGTCCGTCCGATGGGAAAAGGGAGCAAGGAGGAGCGACCATGAGGAACCTGAAGCGAAGACTGTGGCTGCCCGCGCTGTTGCTGGCGCTGCTGCTCATCCTGTCCGGCTGCGCGTCGAGCCCCGCATCGTCTGCACCCGCCGCGGAGGAATCCACCAACTACGAGTCTGGGGAGTACCCCGCCCAAGACCAAGCAGAGGCCCAGGCGACCTCTGCCGCCGTCGCCAGTGGCAACGGGTCGACCACCCTCTCTGGCGGCGACACCGGGAACCTGCCGCCCATCGACACCGGCAACGTGGCAGCCTCCGGCAAGAAGATGATCTATACCGTCACCCTGTCGCTGGAAGCCGACGACCCGAAGGCCGTGCTGGCCGGGGTACAGAAGGCCGTGGGCGAAGCCGGCGGTTACGTTGCCGGATCCGAGTTCTATGGCGAAGGACAATATGAGACCAGCACCATCACCGTGCGTGTCCCGCCAGAGAAGCTGCAGTCCTTCACCGCCGCCGTGGGTACCCTGGGCCGCGTGCTGGAAAGCCGGATGTCCAGCCAGGACGTGACCGACCAGTACACCGACCTCGCCAGCCAGCTGCGCAACGCCCAGGCCCAGGAGATTCAGCTGCTGGAGGTGCTCAAGAAGGCCGAGAAGATCGACGACATCCTGAAGGTGCGCGAGCAGCTCAACCAGGTGCAGCAAGAGATTGAACTGTGCAAGGGCCAGCTTCGCCTGATGGACAACCAGGTCGGCTACTCCACCGTCACCATCTCCGTCCGCCAGCCTGAGAAGCCCGTCGTCATCGACGACGAAGGTGACCGCCCCGTGCAGTTCTGGGGCTTTGGTACCATCGGACGCAAAATCTCGCTGGCCTTCCGCAGCTCCGTCAACTGGACGATGAACGCCATCGGCGCCGTCCTCATGGTGCTGGGGTACCTGTCCATCCCGCTGCTCATCATCGCGGCCTTCGTGCTGGTGGTGGTGCTGCTGGTACGCCGCGCCAACCGCCGCCGCCCGGCTCCCCGCCCCCCGGTACCGCCCAAGGCCTGATATCTCTCCCACCAACCGCACGCCGCGTCCGGTTCGCCGGGCGCGGTTTTGCGTGGGGTGGGGTTCTCCCTCCCACCCACGCGGGTCCATCGGTGTTGCCGCCCGGCAGTTCCCCGTCCAATCCCTGGGTCCGTCCCCATGACCGACGATAGGCTGCCAGTGGCACGGGCGGGCCGATACACGCCGCGCCTGTCCCTCCCAGCCCCGCGCCACCCCTAAATGTTCCGTGCAATTAATTTGTTTACAATTCGTTCACACTCCCGTAACAAACTGGTAACAGTTTCCATCTAGAATGAGATCAAACAAAGGGAAGGGAGGCGGAACCAATGACCAAGGAAGATCGGCGCAAAGCCGAGCAGGACCGTGCCCTGGCGGAACTGTTGCTCGCGGGCCTGCCCCACCACCCCTGGTGAACAGGGTTACTTATCGATCTCCTCCCGGCGGCAACGCCGGTTGACATAGTGCAAGAGACCTTCTTCCTGTACTCCTTCCAACCGCCCGGCGACCATCCGGGCGGTTGTTTTTTGCGTCCGGCGCCAACCCAGCCCGCCAGCACAAAACAAGGCCCCTCGTGTGAGGGGCCTTGTCAGCCTGCATCAATCCCTGCTCCGAATCCCTTCGAGCAAGAGGGTAAAGAGCTGCCGCGCCTGCGTCTTCACATCATAATCCGGATACCGGATGCACCACTCATAGGTCAAGCCGCGCATGGCCAGCAGCAGAAGCCGGCTCCCCTCCTCCGCCGAGAGCGTTGACCGGAACTCTCCCCGGCGGATGCCCCCTTCCAGCACGTTGTGGAGCATGGAATAGAGCGCACGGCTGTAGCTTGAGGCCTTCTGCGTATGCTCGGCATTGACCAACTGTGACTTGTAGAGCACACGCATGCGGGTGCAGCCCACATGCCCCTCAAGCACGTCAAAGATCTTGTCCACAAGGGCCAACAGATTATCCGCCACCGATTGGCCCGTCGGCAGGCCATCCAGAAACGCCTGGTAATCCATGTCCACTCGGTTCACATGGTCGGCAATCAGCGCCGAGGCAAGCGCGTCCTTGGACTCAAAATACACATAGAACGCACCCTTGGAAACCCCGGCCGCCTCCACAATGGCATCCACGCTAACCGTGTCGTACCCATATTGCTGAAACAGGCGGTCTGCGGTCTCATACAGCCGCGCCTTTGTCCGCGCTGCCTGCTCCTTCCTGCGGGTGGAGCCGGTCTCTTTTTGATCGAATTTCTCCATCTGTGTTTGAACCTCATCAAGCTGTGGTATTAAGACTTTAGTCAGTGACTGCGGTATTTAATCAACGTTTGTCCATTTCAGTATACCGTTGTCCCCCGGTCGGGGCAACGGCGAGATCCAAAACGGACAGATAATGCCAAGCCATACCGACTACATAGGGGGAGATTGCTCGTGAAAAGAACTTTGAAAACCTTGTCCTTGATGCTGGCGGCTGTGTTGCTGCTGGCCAGCACCGGCTGCTCCGGCACGGCCAAGCCCAACAGAGACCGGGAGGATGTGGAAGTGTTCGCCAGCGGCGAAACGCTCGGCACATTCATCAACCTGAACGAGGAAGAGGGGGAAGAGGCGGAAGAGGAGGGCGGTCTGCTGCAGGGCGAGCCCATCACGAACTACCTGCTCTACGGCTACAACGTGCTCAATGACGGCTACATCGACTCCAAGAGCATCAACAAGGCCTATCCCATCATCGACGGCAGCAAGCTGAAAGTGACCGACTTTGAGCTGGTGACAAATACGGGGTCGGACGTGGATTACCTGTTCTCCAACACCGCCAGCGATTTTTACAGCTCCATGAAAATATCCTCCGACAGTAAGTACAAGGGTGTGTTTTTCAGCGGGAGCCTCAAGACAGACTACAGCATCTCCCAGAGCCTGACCGAGCAGCAGACCCTGATCAAGTACATCCAGTACCACCGGACGGGGGAGCAGTACTACCAGGTGGGCGACAGCGTGCTGAAAAAGAAGCTGAACGAGGCGTTCATCGACGATGTGAAGGCCTATGCCGTCTCCAACCCCGAGAAGATTTTCAAGAAGTACGGCACGCACCTGATTATGCAGTACTACCTGGGCGGCCGGGCGGAGTTGAACTTCCTGTACCGCAACACCTCCCAGCAAACCAAGGAATCGCTGGACGCGAATGTGGCCGCAGCCTATAAGTCCTTTTCCACCAAGGTGGACGCGGCAACTGAGAAGAAGGCCAAGGTGGTCACCGACCATTCCACGATGTCGTTTAGATCCAAGGGTGGCGACAACCTGACGGGCAACAGCCCTGAGGAAATCTCCGGCAAATATGCCGAGTGGGTGAAGTCCATCGCCAACAAACCGGTCATCAGCGGCATCGGCGATTTTGACAAGGCCATGCTGCCCATCTGGGAGCTGGTGGATGACGCGGCCGCCGCTGCCAGCTTGGAAAGCACGTTTGAAGAACTGGCAAAGAAGTCCCAGAGCGAACTGCTCTTGTTGGACCCGGTCAAACTGTACATCACCGAAATCGGCGTTTACAGCGAGCCGGAGAGCGCGGATGCCCTCAAGCAAATCCCCAATGGCTTTGTGAAAGTAAAACTGAACCCCGGCACCGACAACGAAGAGGTCATGGATGCCAACAAGGGTGCAGGCGGCGACTACATCTACCTTGCCTACAGACTCTCCACCGACCGGACCAACGCCATCACCGATCTGAAGCTGGCGGTGGGCGACAGCTCCAGCGCCAGTGTGAAGGGCTACAAAAAGATCTCCGTGGACCTGAACAAGAACGCCGGCGGAAAATACATCTACCTGTGCACCAAAACAGACCCCGGGAACAGCGAGACCCCACGCCTGAAGGAGATCCGAGGGGTCTACACCAGCAACAGCGGCTCCTATACCCTCCCCTCCAACTGGGAATGGGTGTCCAATGCAGCGGACCTGAACAAAGACGCCGACGGGAAATACGTCTACCTGGCCATGCGCAAGGAATAGGCCGAGCGCCGGGCAATCACCTCCGACCGGCAAACCCCTGCGACGTTCAAAAGCTTCCGCCTGCGCAAGGCGGAAGCTTTTCTATTGCCCCCAGCCCCACGGAGGTCACAGCAGGAAGGGGTGGATCGTACTGGCGGCGCGCCCCTTTTCGCTTTCCTCCCCCGCCCCATTGTGGTAGACTATACCAAACCATCGGAGGGCCTATGCCGCCGTGTTCTTTGCGGTGGCGCAATTCCGAGGCGTGACGATGGGGCGCTCGGGCCTTACGCCGCTATCCATGCGGCTATGGCGTTGTTTCACAACGCCATCACGGCCCTCGGCCTTGCGCCATCCGGGCGCTGGGCCAGATTCTCTATGGCGGCGACGACCTCAGCGGCCTCCAGTGGAGCGACCGGGAGTGGAACAGCCGCGCCGAAATCCGTACAAACCTCGTAGACCTGGCACTGGAACTGGTGCTGGAGCTTGACGATAGCCTCGAGGGCGAACCCGCCCTACCATCAACCGCACAGGAGTGAACGCAATGAGCATCAACCGTGGTGTCACCTTCCCCCAAGGGTTCCGAGCCGCCGGCGTGGCCTGCGGGCTCAAGAAGAACGGCAACGCCGACCTAGCATTGGTCGTGAGCGACATGCCCTGCACGGCGGCGGGCATCTTCACCCGCAACGTCGTAAAAGGCCACAGCCTGCAGCTGGCCCGGCGCAACGTGGCCAACGGCCTGGCCCAGGCCGTGGTCATCAACGCCGGCTGCGCCAATGCCTGCGTGGGCGAGCGCGGCGATGAGGACGCCCTCACCATGGCACGCCTGGTGGCCGACGCCGTGGGCTGCGACCCCGCCGACGTGCTGACCGGTTCCACCGGCGTCATCGGCGTGGCCCTCCCTATGGAGAAGGTCTTCGTGGGCATCGCCGCGGCGGCGGCGGCCCTCTCGGCAGAGGGCGGCGCTGACGCAGCCCGGGCCATCATGACGACCGACACCCACCCCAAGGAAGCCACGGCGACGCTCACGGTGGGCGGCAAGGCCGTGCGCATCGGCGCCATGTGCAAGGGGTCCGGCATGATCCACCCCGACATGGCCACGATGATCGCCGTCATCACCACCGACTGCGCCATCAACGCCGACGCACTGGGCCACGCCCTGCGCCGGGCGGCCGCCAAGAGCTTCAACCGTGTGTCGGTGGATGGCGACACCTCGGTGTGCGACAAGGCCGTGGTGTTGGCCAACGGCCTGGCCGGCAACCGCGAGATCATCGCCGGCACCGACGAGTGCGAGGCCTTCGTGGCCGCGCTGACCTCCTGCTGCCACCGGCTGGCACGCATGCTGGCCGCCGACGGCGAAGGCGCGACCAAGCTGCTGGAAGTGCGCGTCTCCGGCCTGCCCACCCCCGACGACGCGCTGAAAGTGGCCCAGGCCATCGCCAAGTCGCCCCTCGTCAAGACCGCGGCCTTCGGCTGCGACGCCAACTGGGGGCGCATCCTCACGGCGGCGGGCTACTCCGGCGCGTCCTTCAACCCGAACCTCGTCGACGTGTTCATCGGCGCGGTGCCGGTGTGCGCCGGCGGCCAGGCCCTGCCCTTCGATGAGGAAGCCGCCCTCGCCGCCCTCCAGCAGCCGGAGGTGCTGCTGCGGGTCGATTTCCACCAGGGCCCCTGCTCCGACTTCATGCTCACCTGCGACCTGACCTACGACTACGTGAAGATCAACGGGGATTATCGCACGTGACGCTCCGCTTGCGCTTCTCTGTCGAGCCCGCCGCTTGCGCGACGGGCTCGAGTTAGGAGTGCTCGACACGAGTGTAATTAAGCCCGCCACCGCGCATGTCGCTGGCGGGCTTTTGGTTGCGCTGGTCGTGCTGGGTTTTTACGAGGAAACGCGCCTGCGGGCGGGAAGGGGGTGTGCCACAAACGGGTTGTGTGGTGCCTTGGGCGGATGAACCGCCCGGCGGCTGCTAAGAGGGTTACTTGCAACGAGCAAACTGGTTCGTGCCGCTGCGGGGTAACCCTGCGACGCGGCTGCTAAGAGAAGCTCTTGACCCGTTTCATGCCATGGCAGGGATTCCAAAGGAACGCTGTCCCCGTCCTGCGGCAGACGATTCGTCGGAATCGTTGAGAGCAGAGCGAGCATTGCGGAGCAATGCGATGGGATGCAATCCCTTTAGACGTTTTCCTTCGTTCCCATCGGGTGCGTTCGAGTTTCTCCTGGACGACCGGCGGCAGGAATCCGGCGACAACGGGCGGGATGTTTGAGCAAGGGGATTGCTAAGCAATGCCCTTGCGAGTTACCGCCGTTGGCTCCCAGGCTTGTGCCGGTCGTCCGGCCTTGGAAACTCGTCCGCACCCTAGGCGCTTTTGGGCACTTTTGGCGCCATCCAAAAGTGCCGCCCGCGGCAGCGCCGTTCATAGAAAGTTTTGCTGTCTGAACAAAGGGTCTAGAAATATCGCCCTTGCGTTCCATCCTCACCCAACAAAAAAACCACCCGACGCACATGCATCGGGCGGCAAAAATCTGTTGTAACCAGTACCGTTCCTCTCTCCTAGGCCGTCGCCAGCTGGTTGACCAAATCGTAGAGCTCCTTGCGGAACACCCGCGGTGCCTGCAGCGCTTCGGTGATGTCCATGTCGAAGATCTCATTCTGACGGATGCCCACGGCGCGGTTGCCGATGCCCTGCTCCAGAAGGGCCACGGCACGGCTGGCCATGCGGA
>JAEYRA010000075.1 GCA_023409755.1 Bacillota bacterium | reverse complement strand
TACCATCATACCGCGGCAGGCGGCTGCTCTGCAACCTCGCGGCGGCCGCGCTTCGCACGACCGCCGCGAATGAAGAGAACTCGGCACGAGTGTGTTTTGGCCCGCCACCGCGCATGTCGCTGGCGGGCGTCTGATTGCGTGGGGCGTGCGGGGGTTTTTACGGGAGAGACGCCGCTACAGCGGGAAGTAGGGCTATTCGGCACGATCGAGATGCAGTGCGCCTTGGCCGGATAAACCGGCCGGCGGCTTCTCGGATTCGGCACTCGTCCCTGCCTTTTTCTGGGAGCGCATCGTTGCGGCGGGGAGGGGCTGCGTGGCATGGTCAGGTTGCGAAGTGCCTGGGGCGAATGTATCGCCTGGCGACTTCTGATGGTTTCTATGAAGTGGAAGTCTGGCGTGCCGTCCCTCGTGCGCGTTGCGATTTTCTCCCTGGCGATCGGCGGCACTCTGCTGGCGACAGCACTCGGGTCTTACGCGTGCATCCAGCACGCTATGGCGTTGCTGTACAACGCCATCACGACCCTCGGCCTTGCGCCATCCAGGCGCTGGTCGGGCGGGGATGTCTGAGCATTTGCATTGCATAGCAATACAAATGCGAGTTACCCGCCGCTGCATCAAAATCTGTGCCGGTCGCTAGGTCTGGGAAACTCGCCCGCGCCTCCAAAAGCGTTTTTGGGCACTTTTGGCGCTTTCCAAAAGTGCCGCCTACGGGCCTTACGCCGCATCCCAGGATGCATGGGCGAGCAGCGGCCAAGGCCGCGACCAGCCGGCGGCTATGGCGTTGCTGTGCAACACCATTCCAGCCCTCGGCCTTAGCGCCATCCAGGCGCCTGGGCTCAGCGCAGCGCGTCTCCAGTTGGTTATCGCACTTTCCTTGGCGCTTCCTATGGCAGCGAGTGCGTCTTCTGCCAAGTGTATTGTAAGCTCACACGGTTTTGTACATCCATCGGCGATCCTCGGCCGTCCAGGATTGGGTAAAAATGTATAGGCAAGGGACCGGATCGTTTGTGTTACAATAACATGGAATATGAAAAGAGATAACAAGCACAGAAGGGAGACCGAGCGGTGATTGGGCGATTCCTTCGGCGCTACGGCTGGCGTTATGGGCCGGGCGTAGCGTTCCTGTTGCTCTCTAGCTGGGTGCAGACACTGGCCCCGTTGTACCTGGGCAACGCCATTGACTTGTTGGAGGCCCGGCCCATCGACCAGGCCGCCGTGTACCGGCAGGTGCTGTGGCTGCTGCTGGCGGCGCTGGGCACCTTTGTCACCCGCTTCATTTGGCGCTATTTCATCATTGGCAACGCGCGAAACATGGAGTGCTTCCTGCGGGAGGAGCTCTTTGACCACCTGCAGCGCATGCCGGTGGACTTCTTCAACCATCAGAAGACCGGGGATCTCATCGCCTATGCCATCAACGACGTGAACGCCGTGCGCATGACCTTCGGCCCGGCGGTGTCGCTGCTCCTCTCGGGCGTGGGGGTGGGTCTCTTCTCGGTCATCACCATGGCGCAGGCCGTGCACCCCACGCTCACGGCCATCGCTCTTGTGCCCATTCCGTTCTCCATCGCGGCGGTCTATTGCATCGGCCAGCAGGTGCAGCGGCGGTTCCGCCGCGTACAGGAGCTGTTTGCCGATGTCTCGGGCACCGTGCAGGAGAATCTGGCCGGCATGCGGGTCATCAAGGCCTTCGCCCAGGAGGCCGATCAGATTGAGCACTTTGCCGGCCAGAGCGACACCATGCGCCAGGCCAACGTCGACCTCGTGCGCACCTCCTCCACCATCGAGCCGCTCATCAAGATCCTCTTTGGTGTGAGCTTCTTCATCACGATGATTTTTGGCGGCCGCATGGTGCTCGATGGCACGATTACGCTGGGCAGCTTTGTGGCCTTCAATGGGTATTTGGCAATGATCCTGCAGCCGGTGCTTTCGGTGGGGCGGGTGGTGAACCTGTTTCAGCGCGGCGTGGCGTCCTTTAAGCGCCTAAGCGAGGTCATCAACGCTCCCAGCATCCCCGAGCGGGAGCAGGCCGACCTGCCCGCGCCCCTTGCCGGCGGGGTGGAGGCCCGCAACCTGACGTTCACCTACCCGTCGGGCAGCGAACCCGCCCTCAAGGATGTCAGTTTCACCATCGCACCCGGGCAGGTGCTGGGCGTGGTGGGGCCCACGGGCTGCGGCAAGACGACGCTGACCCACCTCCTGATGAAGTTCTACGACGCGCCGGAGGGCATGCTCTTTGTGGATGGGAAGGACGTCAGCACCCTGCCCGCCAAGGGCCTGCGCCGGCAGATCGCCTACGTCCCCCAGGATGGGTTCCTCTTCAACACCACGGTGGAGGACAACATCCGCTTCTATGAGCCCGACCGCAGCCGGCAGGACGTGGAGCGCGCCGCCGCCCAGGCTGGGCTGGCGCAGGAGCTGGCCAGCTTCACCCAAGGGTACGAGACGGTGGTGGGCGAGCGTGGCAACCATCTCTCCGGCGGGCAGAAGCAGCGGGTGGCCATTGCCCGGGCGCTCATCCGCAACCCTCGTCTCATCGTGCTGGATGACGCGCTGAGCGCCGTGGACAACCGCACCGAAAAGCTGGTGCTGGGGAACCTCAAACAGGGCTTTGCCGGGCGCACCACGGTCGTCGTGGCCCACCGGCTGAGCTCGGTGGAGCATGCCGACCTCATTCTCTACCTGGAGAATGGCCGCGTGCGGGAGCGGGGCACCCACCGGGAGCTTTTGGCCCAAGGCGGCGGCTACGCCGCGCTGTGGCGCCGGCAGATGGAAGAGGGGAGGGACGCGGGATGAAGGAGCGGAAGCAGACGAGCATCGGGCGGCTGGCTCGGCTCACCCTTCCCTATTGGCGGGCGCTTCTGGTCTGTGCGCTTTGCGTGCTGGCCGTCAACGGGTCAGAGCTCTTGAAGCCCTACCTGATGGGCGTGCTCATCGACGACTTCCTGGTGGGGAAGATGGCCGCCCACGGCCTGTACTCCATGGCGGGGCTGGCGGGCATCTACTTCGCCACCATCGTGGTGGGGTCGCTCTGCGCCCTGTGGCAGGCACGGCTCATCAACCGCGTGGGGCAGGACATCCTGCATAATCTACGCGTCAAGGTCTTTGGCCACATCCACCGCATGACGCTCAAGGCCCTCGACCGCTTCAGCACCGGGCGGCTCATCACCCGCGCCACCAACGACATTGAGACCCTCAACGAGTTTTACGGCGACGTGCTGGTGAACCTCTTCCGCGATGTGTTCCTGCTCATTGGCATCGTCGTCGTGATGCTCAAGATGGACGCACGGCTGGCGGCGGTGGGCTTCACGGCGGTGCCCTTGATACTCATCGTGACGCTCTCCGTCAAGCGCGTGCTGCGGCGCAACTTCGCCTCCATGAAGGCCTTGATTGGCCGCATCAACGGCTTCTTTGCGGAGAACATGGCCGGCATGCGCATCGTGCAGGCCTTCAACCGCCAGCGGGAGAAGATGGCGGAGTTCCGCGAGCTCAACACCAAGTACTTCCGCACGACGATGATCCAGGTGACGATGAACTCGGTGCTGCGCCCCATCATGGAGGTCATCAACTCCCTGGCCATCGCCCTTCTGGTCGTCTATGGCTACCACCGCATCAGCGGCAACCTGCTGGAGATCGGCGTGCTCTACGCCTTCACCACCTATATCAAGCAGTTCTTTGACCCCATCAACGACCTGGCCGAGAAATACAACACCATCCAGTCGGCGCTGGTGTCGGCCGATCGCATCTACGAGCTGCTGGACGACCCCGACCCGCTGGAGGACCTGGAGTGCGGCACCCACGGCGGCGAGGTGCGGGGCCGGGTGGAGTTCCGCAACGTCTGGTTCGCCTATGAGGGGGAGGACTGGGTGCTGCGCGATGTGTCCTTCGCTGTGGACCCCGGCGAGCGCATCGCCTTTGTGGGGGCCACCGGCGCGGGCAAGACGACGATCATCAACCTCATTTCCCGCTTCTATGTGCCTCAGCGCGGGCAGATTCTGGTGGATGGGGTGGATCTGGCCGACTGGAAACTCGGCGACCTGCGCCGGGGCGTCTCGGTGGTGCTGCAGGACGTGGTGCTCTTCTCCGGCACCATTGCAGATAACATCCGCGTCAACGCCGACATGGGCGACGACGAGGTGGCCGACGCCCTGCGCCAGTCCATGGCGCTGGAGTTTGTGATGGACCA
>JAEYRA010000070.1 GCA_023409755.1 Bacillota bacterium | reverse complement strand
TGTTGTTGCTCACATCCAGCGATGTCAGCTGATTTTTGTAGCAGTACAGCCTGGTCAGTGCGGTGTTGCCGCTCACATCCAGCGATGTCAGCTGATTTTTGTAGCAGTCCAGCTGGGTCAGTGCGGTGCTGCCGCTCACATCCAGTGCTGTCAGCTGATTGCTGTAGCAATACAGACCGGTCAGTGCGGTTTTGTTGCTCACATCCAGCGCTGTCAACTTATTGCTGTGGCAGGACAGATATTGGAGTGCGGTGTTCTTGCTCACGTCCAGCGCCGTTAGCTGATTGCTGTAGCAGTCCAGTCCTTTCAGCGCTGTGTTCATGCTCACATCCAGAGATGTCAACGCATTGCCGTCGCACCACAGTGTGGTCAGTGCGGTGTTGCTGCTCACATTCAGCGCTGTCAGCTGATTGTTGTTGCATCTCAGTTCTGTCAGTGTCGTGTTTTTGCTCACATCCAGCGCAGTCATCTGATTGCTGTAGCAGTACAGATCCTGTAGTGCGGTGTTCTTGCTCACATCCAGCGATGTCAGCTGATTGCCGGCGCAGTCCAGATCCTGCAGTGCGGTGAAATACTCAATTCCCGCAAGGCTTGCGATGTTCTTATATCTAACATTCAACACTAATACCGAAGCCAAATCCGTATCGTAAATCCGCGCATCCGCAGCCTTGCCAATCCTGCTGCGCACCTCGGCAAGGAAGTTCGCGTCGGTGAATTTGCTTGTGATATCGGTGCCTGCGGCGCCAGTTTTCACGTTCTGTTCCGCCACGTCCCCAGAAGGCTCCGAAAAGACAGTGATTGTTTCGTTCACGCCCAATGGCGCACCGGAATCCTGCACTTTGGCAAACGCCATGGCTGGCAGCAGGGTAAACACCATGCACACCGACAAAAGGATACTGCCGATTGGCTTCCATGTTGGTTTCATGAAAATACCGCCTTCCTTCCCGCTGTTGCCTTTCCCGCATTGTCCAAGGTATGTCAAGCGGGTTTTCCATTTGACAAAATCTACCATAGCATTCATTTTGGACTGTGTCCAGACATTTTATTGTTATGGTGTTTTTCAACAGCAGCGCGCGGGAGGAAACGCCTTGCTTATTCAGCACGCTGCCGACGGCAACACCTTGGAGAAGGCAGCATTCAACCGGTCGGAAATCTCCTGATTTGTGTATCCTCTTTTGCGGCAGAAGGTGAACAGCCTGCACAGTGCTTTCCCCAGCAAGCCATGGCGAAATCTTCCACACCGGAGCAGGAGAAAATCAGCCGATGGGTGTGCAGCACCAACAGGGCAGCCCCTTTTACAATGGCAACTCCTGGCATAGCCAATGGTGATCATACCGATCGGCCTCGCCCACCGTTCGGAAGCCAACCCGACGGTACATGGCCAACGCCGGTGCGTTGCCGGGGCTCACCAGAAGGCGTATGGCGTCAAACCCCTTGCCCTGGGCAACCGCAATCGCATTGCTAAGAAGGTAGGCACCAATCCCCTGGCCGCCGCGCGCCGGCAGCACGCCGATGCGGGCCAACTCGCAGGGGCGCTCCGCCACGCTCCACGGTATGCCATCGTTCACATGCTCGCCAATGTCCCCAAACGAGACGACGGCGATGATCCGACCATGCTCCCGCAGGCAATGGAGCCAGCCGTGCCCGGTGTCCTCGTCGAAATTCTCAGCCGCAGGGTAGTCCTGCGACCAGGTACACCCCGGCTGCACTGCGCACGCCCGATACAGCGCCATCACCTCTTCGCGGTCAGCCGGTGCGCCGGGGGAGAAAAGCCAATCGGCCATGGTGCAGTCCCTCCATTTCTTGTGGGGGCATCATAGCATAGGGGTGCCAACGGCACAAGCGCCCCATCATCATGCCAGCGGAGCCGCGTCAGACCGCCCTCTCCACATTCCCAGATGACAAAATATGTACTATTTGTAAAATATTACTTTACAAATAGCACTTTCGTGCTATGATTCAGATAGACGCGTCACACCACAAGCTGGGAAGGAGACTGCACATGGCCAAGAACGAAAAGACCAATGCCGTGAACGAAACACTGGCGCTGCCGCTGAACGAGGAATTTGACCGGGACCTGGAAGCGAGGCTGGCGGAGAGCGAGCGCGCCGGCATCGTCACCATCGCCGTGTTGGACCTCGACCACTTCCTGCAGGTCAATGAGCGCTTCGGGTACGCTGCCGGCGACCAGGCGCTCATCGACACCGGGCGGTACCTGCTGGAGAAGATGCCAGCCGGAACGGGCCTCTATCGCTACGCCGGCGACATGTTCGCCCTGCTCTTCCCCGCCGAGGTGGAGCGGGAAGACGCCTTCCTGTTGCTGGAGGACATCCGCAAGAACAACCCCGTGCGCACCCCCGATGGCTCCCCCCAGACGCTGACGATCGGCATCGCCGCCGCGCCGGAGGATGGCGCCCGTGTGTCAGAGCTGCTGCGCAAGGCCCAGAGCGCCATGTTCCGGGGCAAAGCCAACGGAGCCAACCGTGTCTGCCTGGCCCGGGAGGAAAAGATGGTGACCAAAACCTCCCACTACACGGCGGAGCAGCTGCAGCAGCTGACCAAACTCTCCCGTCGGGAGGGCATTGGCGAGGCCGTGCTGCTGCGGGAGGCGCTGGACGCCCTGCTGCAAAAGTACGACGTATAGACGCGTCGCGGCTGCCGCTTTGCGACAGCCCCGAATTAGAGCGCTTGTTCTCGTTTTTGATGGGCCGGCGCACATGTCGCCGGCCCATCACAAGCTGTAGATCTCATACGGGGCTTCTAGGGGTACGTTTCGCCTGCGGGCGGGATTTGCTTTTCGTATTCACGTCCACAATGGGTTCCTCCCGCCGGATGAAACGGTGTTACCCCCGCGCCACGGCAGACGATTCGCAAAAATCGTTGAGAGTGGTGCGAACAACACGCAGTGTTGTGATGGGGCGCTCGGCTCACTCTTTTTCTTCCTGTAACTACTTTTTGAAAAGCCGTCCGCCCGCCGAATGAAGCGGTATTACCCCCACCCTGCGGCAGACGATTCTTTAGAATCGTTGAGAGCAGGGTGAGCAACACGAAGTGTTGCGATGGGGCGGCAGGTTCGTTTCACTTCGTCCGTTCAAGGGTTATGATAGCACCATAAGGCCTCCTGAACCATTCGTTCCGGAGGCCTTTTACAAAAAAAGGTAATTCCAACGGCTACTTCGCCTTGTCCAGTTCGTCCATCATCTCCTGCTCGGTGAAACTCCACTGGATGGACACGTCGCCCTCGTCCAGCGTCGCGTAAAACCCGGCGCGCTCGTACCCCGATGACGTTTTGAGGAATTTGCCCATGTACACCCCCAGGGTGGCCCAGGAACCGGCGGGATAGTCGGCCTTTGCCAATGTGGGGGCGGTGACCTGCTTGCCGTCATAGAGAGGGGACGAGCTCTTTGCAAGGAAGAGGAGCAGCGTGTCGCCCGCTTTCGCATCGGGGCGGTTATGAGTATGCCGCAGGTCCACCGTCTTGCCGTCCTCCACGTCCTGCTGGGTAAACGTGTCCGGCAGATAGACCTGCTGCGTCAGGTCATAGTATGTCTTGAGCCGCAGGTACCCGCCGGGTTCGAGGATGGAAATCTCCGTGTTAGGCGCGACATCACCCTTGTAGGCTTCCCCAACGAGGAGATCCAGCTTGGTGCGGATGTGGCCGCCCGCGTCGGAATACTCGATGCTCTGCACGACCCCTTGGACGATGGCATCGGCGTCCTGGATCATGCTCTGGATGTCCTGGTATGCCGTCGTGAACAGGATGTCGCTGCCTATGGACACGTTTTCTGCCACGTTCTGCGGCGTAAACGCATCGATTTTCACCGTGTGGTCGGCAATGGCAGGGGCCGACTCGCAGCCCGTCAGCAGCAATGCCGACAGAGAAAGAGCTGTTAGCAGCCAACGCATGCGCTCACCCTTTCCGAGACCGCACCTTATCGAACTGATTTTCTTCCTCTATTGTGCGCTGTCCTGGTGGTTCCTTCAAGTCATTCCAGCACCCCATTGGGATGATTGAGGCACGGCAACAAATCGCTGGACGGATCATGAGCGTGTTTCCCAAGCAACCCCACGTTCAGCGGAAGTAGGCATAGCACCAGCGCCCTCTCTCCTGGAACCCCAGCCTGGCATAAAGCCGCCCGGCCACCGGGTTTTTGTAGAAGAGCAGCGCCGTCTTGCCCTCGTCGGCCAGCTGCCGGCACAGCGTGGTCATCACTGCGCCGGCGATACCCCGGCCCCGCCAGTCGCGGTGGGTGCAGACCGACACGATCATGGCCCAGCGGCGACGCTCCACCGTCGTCATCGCCATGGAGACGACCTGACCGCCGGCCACCGCGATGAGGATACGTTTGCAGCCCAGGGCCAACTCCTCCCGCATGGCGTCGAGGTTCAAGCCGGCGTTGAACTCCGCAATGTTGGCCCGCAGGGCGAGTAACCCCTCCTGGTATTGGCGCAGGTTCCCCAGGGTGACCCACTCCAGCCGGATGTCGCCCTCCACCGGGCACAGCGCCCCCGGCGGCAACGACATCAGGATGTTGGTGTCGATGGTGGGGTTCAGCTGTAACTCCTGCAGAATGGGCGCGACCTCAGAGGGCACACCGCTGAGCATGCCAAAGCCACCATGGCGCATGATGCGGGCGATGTGGGCCCAGTCGGCCCCCTGCGGCGCATGGATGAGATAGTTACCCCAGTAGCGCAGCAGCGCCGCCGTGGGCTGCCCGCCGCCCTCCATCCACAGGTCCACGTTGGGGTCATCCAACCCAAAGCTTTCCAGATCGCCCAGCATGAAGTAATTAAGCTCCGGCTGCCGGCCCAAAAAGTCCATGGCTAACGCAAAGTTCTCCGGTCCGCATTTGCTGAACATGTCCCACCGCCTACGGTCTTACGTTTCTCCCGATTATAGCGGTAGTCCAATGCCGCTGTCAAATCCACGCCACGACCAACCCCGCCAGCAGGCCGAGGAGTTGCCAGCCCACCTTGCCAGCGCCGTCACTCTCCCAAAGGCGGGGCACCATCTCCCCTAGGGTGACATAGAGCATCGCGCCGGCGGCCAGCCCCAGGCAGATCGCCCCCCACTGGCCCGACCGGCTTCCCATCCACACCCCCAGAAGCGCCCCCAGGCCGGTGGGCACACCGGTCAGCAGTGCCAGCAGGGTCTGGCGCAGCGGACGGGCGCGGCCAGCTGCCGCCATGGGCGCGGTGATGGCCATGCCCTCGGGGAAGTCATGCAGACCGATGACGATGGCCAACTTGACACCCAGCGCCGGCACCGCCGCCCAACCCGCGCCGATGGCCATGCCCTCGGGCAGGTTGTGCAGGGCAATGGCCACCAGCACCAAAAGACCCGTGTGCTCCAGGTCGCCGGTCTCGCCTGGCAGCCACCGGGCCAGTGCCGCCACCAGCGCCACCCCAGCCGCTGCCGCTACCACTGTGAGCCACACCCCCCCCAGCGCCGCACCCTCAGGCAGCAGCTCAAAGCAGACGATGCCGGCCATCAGCCCGGCGGTGAAGCCCAGCACCGCTGTCACCAACCCCCGCACCCGGCCGCCCAGCGCCCCCGCCAGCCCCCCCAGGCCCGTGCCCAGCACCCCCGCAAACGTGGCCCATGTCACCGCCAGCAGATTCCCGTCCATCCCGCCACCGCCTTTCGTTCCTCCTATCATATTGCGGGCGCGGCGCAAATAGAGTGAACCATGCGGAAAAAGAAGGGCCCGATGTGCCGGAAGGCGCACCGAACCCCTCTTGCCGCGACGCTCCAACTGTGCTAGCATGAAACAGAACGCGCGTTCTTCTATTCCGCTATTATATGCTTATATTGTGGGGTGGTGCCAATGGGCTGCCGGGATGTGCTCAATGACCCGGAAAACCAAAAATACTTCGTGTGGACAGCCGGCGGGCTGAAGCTCGCGCCGGACGCGCCGCCCGAGGTGGCACAGGCTTGGCAGGCCGTCTCCGGCGTGCCCCGGCGCAAGGCACGGCTCAGTTTGCTGCGGCAGGCCCAGCGCCTGTGGAACGGCATGCTGGTGTGAACCCATTCGCCCGATCAGCGAGCAGGAAGCGCTGCCATCAGTTCCTGGTAAAGCGCTTCGGTCTTTTGTCCATCAGCAAAGCTAAGGTAGATGGTCTCCTCACTGCTGCGCTCAATGCGCAGCGTGGGCGGGGAACCGGCATCGACAAACAACAGATGCTTGCCCAACGATACGGAATCAAAATGCCCCTTCAAATGCGAGCCAAAGCCACCATATCCATTGGTGCGCCGCCCCACGCCGATGATCTCCATGCTTTGGTCAAGGAGTATGACGTCGGACACGTCTGAGAGTGCAATGACCACGCCGTACATGCCTGCAATGTGGATTTGACCGGCGGAGACAGACACCGCCGGCTCAGCCTCGCCAAAGTGAAGCATAACCGCTACCGACACAAGCGCCACGGTGACCACCGCACAAGTGGCGATGAGCCCTCCCCGTGAGGCTGCTGTCATCGGTACCCAACGGGACATTCGCACCGTCGCGACACAGGGGTCCACCAGGATAACGGCCAACAGCAAAACGGAACCCCAGAGCCATTCCTGCCAGATGGCGACACCCAGCAGACCCAACGCCAGCCCCAGCCGCACAAGAAGCGCGCCGGCCGCCCTGCCAAGGGCTGCCTTGTCCACCTTGTCACGCTCTTCCTTGGGCAGGGCGTTGTACCCCGCCAACAACATCAGTCCCCTGCCGTGGCGCATCAGCAGCCCCAGCGCAAACAACCCCGCCGCTATCGGCAGCATCATCCATACGATCAAGAGAACGCCTCCCTCTCCCCGGCGCGCCGGTTGGTGCTCAGCCCTCCCCGGCCCGCATGCGCTCGGTGCGGTCGGCGATGGCCAGACGGTTCAGTACCTCGTCCATCTCCCCGGCCAGGAATGCATCGAGCTGGTACATGGTGTAACCGATGCGGTGGTCGGTCACCCGGCTTTGGGGGAAGTTGTAGGTGCGGATGCGCTCGGAGCGGTCACCCGAGCCAATGAGGGAGCGCCGATTGGCTGAGTAGGCCGCGTTGCGGTCGCTCTCCAGCTTATCCAGCAGCCTTGAGCGCAGGATGCGCATGGCCTTCTCCCGGTTTTTGATCTGGCTCTTCTCATCCTGGCAGGTCACCACAATGTTGGTGGGCAGATGGGTGATGCGCACCGCCGATTCGGTTTTGTTGACGTGCTGGCCGCCCGCCCCGCTGGAGCGGTACACATCGATGCGCAGCTCCTGGGGATCGATGTTCAGCTCGACCTCCTCAGCCTCGGGCAGTACGGCCACGGTGGCCGCAGAGGTATGGATGCGCCCGCCGCTCTCGGTGTCGGGGATGCGCTGCACCCGGTGGGCACCGCTCTCAAACTTCAGGCGGGAGAACGCCCCCTGACCTGTCACGATGAGAGTAGCTTCCTTGCAGCCGCCAATCTCGGTCTCGTTGATGTCCGCTAGCTCACAGCGCCAGCCACGGGCCGCGGCGTAGGCGGTGTACATACGCAGCAGATCCATGCCAAAGAGCGCGGCTTCCTCCCCGCCAGTGCCGGCACGGATCTCCATCACCACGTTCTTGTCGTCGTTGGGGTCCTTGGGGGCCAGCAAAAAACGAAGCTTTTCTTCCAGCGCGGCGTGGCTTTCGTTGAGGGCGGGCAGTTCCTCCTGCGCCAGGGCCTTGAGTTCATCGTCGCCCGACTCCAGCAGCTCGTGGGCCTGGGCGATCTCATCGCCGGCCTTCAGCCACTCGTCGCCCACCTGCAGCACTTCATCGAGGTCGGCCTGCTCCTTCAGTGCCTTGCGCCAGGCGTTCTGGTCGCGCATGGCCTCGGGTTGGCTCAGCCACAGGTTCAGTTCTTCCCAGCGGGCGCGTAGTTCCCGCAGTTTCTGTTCCAGCATCGGTCATGGTTCCTTTCTGGCAGCGACAACCCGGTCGTTCCCACCGATGTCGCGGATGAGTTCGGCATTGCCCAGGCTTTGGGCGAAGAGCTCCCGCACGGCATCACCTTGCTGCCAGCCGATTTCGGCCAGCAGCCAGCCGCCGGGTCGAAGGCCCTCCCGCGCGCGGTCGGCCAGGGCAGCAAGGTGCAGCAGGCCATCCGGCCCGCCCACCAGCGCCAGCTGGGGCTCATGCTCCCGCACCAGCTGGTCGAGGGCGGCGTACTCGGCGGCGGTGACGTAGGGAGGGTTGCTGACGATGGCGTCCCAGGACCCTGTGGGCAGGGCGGCCAGGAGGTCCGCCTGCGTGAGCGTCACATTGGCCCCCAGGCGAGCGGCGTTTTCTCCAGTCAGCGCCAGGGCGTCGGGGCTGATGTCGACGAGCGTTACGGCCCAGTGTGGCCGTTCCAGCGCCAGTGTCAGACCCACACAGCCAGTGCCGCAGCCCACATCGATGACTTGGGCGGGCCCGGCGGGCAGACGCTGCAATGCCGCCTCCACCAGCGTTTCGGTGTCAGCCCGGGGGATGAGTGCCCGCCGGTCGCAGGTAAACTCCCGGCCATAGAAGTTCCAGTGTCCCAGTACATACTGGGCCGGCTCCCCGGCCAGCAGGCGGGCAAGCCAGCCATTGAGCCGCTCCTCGGCTCCGGTTGGGAGGGGCTTCTCCCACAGCGTGGGCAAGAGGGCTCCCATCTGCGGGAGCGCTTCCTCCGCAAACAGCCGCGCCAAGTGGGCAGCGTCCTCCCTTCCCGCCTGTGCGAGCCGCAAGGTGGCATCAGCCACCCATTGGCGTACCGTCATGGCAGCACCGGTTGAGCCAGCTCCCCGGTGGGCTCATTGATGGCCGGAGTCGCCGCCTCAACGTCAACGGATTCCTCCAGCTGGGCCGGGTCGGTCGTTTCCTCCGCTGCGGGGGCAGGCACCACGCGGGCACGTTCCTCCGCGGTGAGGCATGCGGCGAAGGCCGCGATGGCGACCTCCACCATGCCGTCGTCGGGCTCGCGGGTCGTCAGCGCCTGGAACCACATGCCCGGCGCGCGCACAGCGCGGGTGAAGGCATTCTCCCACTTGGCCAGGCCCATCAGCGCCTCGTAGGACACGGCAGCGACGACAGGCAGCAGCGCCAGACGGATGGGCATGCGCACATACCATGGGCCGCTCCACCCGGCCAGGGCGAAGATGAGGATGGACACCACCATCACAAGAAACAGAAAGCTGGTGCCGCAGCGCGGGTGGCGGGTGGTGAAGCTCTGGGCGTTGGCCACAGTCAGCGGCAGATCATGCTCGTAGCAGTTGACAACCTTATGCTCCGCCCCATGGTAGCCGAAGAACCGCTTGATGTCTGGCATCAGTGTGACGGCAAAGAGGTAGCCCAAGAAAATGATCATCCGCATCACGCCTTCGATGACATTCATGGCAAAGGCGTTTTGCACCACCTTGGTGAGCAAGCCCGAGAGCGCCGTGGGCAGCAGGAAGAAGAGCCCCACCGCCAGCACCATCCCCAGCACCATAGCAAAGCCTGATGCCACATCCATGACGGACTTACCCGTCTTCTTGCTGAGCCACTCCTCAAAGGCCGTGCTCTCCTCCTCCACCCCGATGAGGGAGGCCGATCGGTTGATGGCCTCAATGCCGACCTTCATCATATCTACAAAGTTGACCACGCCCCGCACGAAGGGGGTCCGCCGCCACCAGGGTTTGGTGGCCGGTTGGGGCGTCTCCTTCGCCTCCACGGCGATGGTGCCGGCCTCGGTGCGCACGGCCACGGCCATGCGCTCGGGGCGGCGCATCATCACGCCCTCCAGCACGGCCTGGCCGCCAATGGGGCTGTTCTTTCTCATCATACACTCCGTTCTCGCGGAGGGCGCTGCAGCATCCTCCACGATGTAGACTCGTTGTTGCGTCATTGCGTTGCCGCCTGCCGCGCATTGCCCCCGCGCCGTGGCAGACGCGCTTTCCATCACGTTGCGAATGCAAAGAAACGCAGAACGGAAGGTTTCCATTCTGCGTCGCTCAATGCACATCGATTTACAGGCCGTAGCGCTTCTTGAAGCGATCGACACGCCCACCGGTATCCACCAGCTTTTGCTTGCCGGTGAAGAACGGATGGCACTGGGAGCAAATTTCCACGCGGATCTCCTTTTCGGTGGAGATGGTGGTGAACTTCTCCCCGCAGGCGCACACAACGCCGCACTGCTGGTACTTGGGATGGATGTCCTTTTTCATGCTGTAATCACCTGCCTATCGCTTGGGGTTGCAACGGCCGAAGTTTCATTCGTCCGGTTTCACGCATTCGGCACGGACGGCAACCGCCGTCCATCAGAAACGCGAATGTCATTATAACCAATATTGCCGCGTTCGTCAATTCTTTTTGATGAACTTCTGATCGGTTATATAAAGTGGAGCAGCAATCCCACGGTGTTTGCCAATGCCTTGCGATGGGTGCGTTCGTAGCCATGGGAGGCGTACACCCCCGGCCCAATGAGCCCGTGGCGCACGTCGAGCCCCGCCGTCAGCGCCGCGTCCACGTCGGAGCCGTACCGCGGATAAATATCCACCGCATAGTCGCAGCCGCCGGCCCTGGCCGCGGCGATGAGCGCGTTCACCGTGTCATTGTGGTAGGGCCCGTGGCTGTCCTTGGCGCAGATGGAGACCTTGTACTCGTCACAGCCAAGGTCGCCGCCCACGGCCCCCATGTCCACCGAGACGATCTCCTCCACCCCGGCGGGGATGCTGGCCGCGCCGCCGTGGCCGACCTCCTCGTGCACGGTGAAGTAAAGCCACAGCGTGTGGCGGGGCGTGACGATGCCCTGCCGCACGGCCTTCGCCAGCGCCATCAGGCAAGCGCTCCCGGCCTTATCGTCAAGGTGCCTGCTCTTCAAAAAACCCGAAGGCGTCAGGCGCGTGCGGGCGTCGTAGGCAATGAAGTCCCCCGGGCCGATGCCCAGGGCCTTGACCCCCTCGGCGTCGTGCACCTCCTCATCGAGCAGCACCTCCATCGCCCCGTCGTCCTTGCCGACCTTGTCGGTGTCGCCCCACACATGCACCGAGGGTTTGTCACACTGAATGGTGCCGGTGTAGGTGCGCCCGTCGCGGGTGAAGACGGTGACATTCTCGGTGGCGGCGTGGAAATGACTGTAGCCGTTGAGCGGCTCATACCGCAGGCGGCCGTTGGGCTTGATGGAGCGTACCATGAGCCCCAGGGTATCGAGGTGGGCGCTCAACAAGAGACCCGTCCCCTCGCCCCCCAGTGGGCAGAGCAGTGCACCCTTTACCGTGCGGCGGGGGTGCCAGCCCATGGCGGCAAGCTCCCGCTCCACATGGGCAACGGCCTCCGCCGTGTAGCCCGTAGGGCTGGGGATGGCGCAGAGCGCCTTCGTCTGTTCCACCGTATAGTCCGTGAGTGCCTTATCCACCATGGGGTCTCTCCTCCTGTCGTCGGTCATTGTTCGTTCTCCTCGGTGGCGGTTTCCAGCGGGTTACGTACCAACCCCGCCATCAAAATCGCACCGGTCTTGGTCTGCTGCAGCAGCACCGCAAAGGGGCGGTTGACCGCCAGCGTGTCCACGTCGTCGTCCGCATCGGGGGAGTAATCCGCCGTTTCGTCGGCGGCGTCCACCCCCGATTCATCGATGTTGAACTCAGCCAGCTGCAGCACATCGGCCACCTGCAGACCATCGCCCATGGCGTCGAGGGTCGCTTCCTTGCCAAAGAACGCACCGTAACCCGCGTTCTTCAGCACCGCCTTGGCCGAGCCCTCAAACCGCAGCGAAGCCCGGGGCAGCAGCACCCGTTGGTCCTGCCATTCGGCCAGCTCCAGCCAACCGTCAAACTTGTCTGCCGCCACCTTGAGGAACTCCTTGAGGTCGCCGTCCTCGGGCGGCAGCAGCACCACGATGCGGGTCTCGTCCCCCTGGCAGGGCAGCACGGCAAGGGCGCCTTCCTCCCCGGTGTAGACGCCGCAGTTCATCCGGCACGCCAGGGTGGGCACGGCGCTCTTGCTGCCGTCAGCGGTGGTGAAGTCCAGCGCCTTGGTGTGGGCCGGGTCCAACGCCTGCTGCCAATCGGGGTCGGCGGTGATGAGGTCCAGAATGAGTGGCGCACCGGAGGTGGGCACCTTGGCGCTCACGGTCTTGATGCGCCCGCCGGTGTTGTCATCAGCCCAGCTGCCCAGCACCGCGTTGGCGGTCCTCTCCTCCAGCTGTGTAAAGGTCACGGGCAGCTGCAGTTCGTTGCCCAGCGCCACAAGGTAATCTTCTTTCATGGCCTGGTTCTCCCCCACAAAGAGACCCCAGGCGGAGGCAAAACGGCCGTTCTTGAGCCCGGCGATGGCGGTGCGCAGGGCCGAGGCCCGCTCGTTTACGGTCTTGAGTGACAGTTCCTGTATGCCCAGGGCAGCGTCCAGCGCCGGGTTTCCCTCGTCCCCCAGGGCATTGCGAAGGGCAGCCAGCACACCTGTCAGCCCTGCCGTGCCGATGACCTCGTTGCCGCCGCCATCGGCAGCGTAGAGCAGCCCCAGGCTCAGCGCGGCGTTGCTGCCCTGGCCATAGGCACCTTCCGCCACCGGGATGGCCGCCGAGGACGTGGCCTCGGGCTCCTTGCCCCCGCCCGCGCAGCCGGGCAGCAGCACAAGGGCCGCCGCCAGCAGTAGAGCAAAATACTTGTGTGTCAGTCGCTGTTTCATACCCGGTAGTATAGCACAGGACAGCGGCGGCGCAAAGCGAGACGGTGGCCTGTCGTGTCCGCCGCTGCGGCGACGTCCACGATTCAGATTGCTTGTTCTCATCCACAAAATCGGTCGCCGCACATGTCGCCGACCGATCCTAAACGTTAGCGCTCATACGGATTTCTAACGTTTCGCCTGCGGGCAGTTTTTTGTATCCTACTCGCTCTGTCTCCTCCATTCCTCCCGCCGAATGAATCGGCGATCGGCTCGTTCCCATTTGCTCTTTCTAAAGGATTGTAAGTACTCCGAGCCCGTCCAACCGGACGGGACTGCCGCAGAGAACCAACTGTGGGGCCCTATCAGGGCCGTCCAACGCTGGCATGGGGGCGGGGGAAACTGCCCTGGTATACCGGGGTGTGCCGCAACCACCATGCTTGCTGCACGGTTACAAATTGGAGTATGCCGACCTCGTGTTATGCCGGTATTTTAGAACAAAGCACGGACAATAACTTCACGCTTCTCTGTTTTGACGCACCAAATATCGCTCGCGTGGTCTTCATATCCCGGTGATAACTCTTCTAGGTTCAGAATTTTCTCGCAAGGGAACATATCTTGAAAATTCATGACAAATCAAAACCTTTCGTATAATCCGCCACTAAAACCGCCAGCAAATTTCTGCTTGTCTTTTTCTCAACACTCTGTAGAAAAATTATTGGCATTGAACATATGTTCTGGATGTGGCATAATATTGGACAACTTATAACAATAAATTCTATGCAAAAGGGATTTGCAGAAGGATTGCAATGAAAAACATTTTTCTTATGAGCAGGTATGCTCGACTTGCGGTTCTCTCCATGTAAAAAACAGTAAAGCAAATGGAAAACAAAGGATTTTCGGTGATTTAACATTTCAGAGATAGACCGCCTATATATGGAGGTATAAAATGGGATATGCAATAGTTGGATATTTTGATCAAGATTCTGACGAAAAAATAAAAGCATTATGGAAAGCATTAGCTGATATAGGCGTGGATAATTACCTAATCAATTCAGAAAATAGCCCTCATATCAAATTTGCTATGTTTAATTCAATTGATTTACCGTCTGTACAAAATGAACTTCGATTACTTTCAAAAAGATTTGAGAAAATAAATATTCATTTTAAGAAATATGGTTTATATCCAGGTGACAAACCGTTTGTAACAATAGATATTGCGGATAATAATGATATTTTAAAATTGCATATGGAGATACAAAACACTATCAATCAATTAGGAGTAAAAGATAACCGTGGATATTTTGATGCGGGAATTTGGAAGCCTGATTGCCAACTGACCATATCGTTTGATAAAACAAAATTAGCAACTGCAATAGATTATTTAGCTGATACCAGTATGCCCTTTAATGGGAAATTGGAGAAAATCGGAGTAATTGAGTTTTCTCCTGCCAAACAACTTTTTTCATATCCCCTTTCTTAGTTCATAAAACAAGATAATGTATTTCAAAACGTTTCACTTTTGCAAACTGAAAAGGAGGGAGAATTCCATCCCTCCTCATATCACATCCTTATACCAAAAATATTATCTAACAGAGCTTTTCTCAAAAGAAGAGGCTTGCTTCCAACAGATGCTTGTGACAGCACCCCTTTGGACAGGCTCGCTTGGCACAAGGTGGGCCGTCATTGCGTGCGGTTGGCCAGGTAGGCCGCCACGCCCTGGCAGATGCCGTCGGCCAGCGCGTGCTGGTAGTCCGGGTCCTGCAGGTCCGATTCTTCCTCAGGGTTGCTGAGAAAGCCGCACTCCACCAGAACACAGGGCTGGGTGCCGCTCTTCAGGATGTAGAGGTTGTCGGTGCGCAGGCCCTGGCTTTTGATCCCCTCGGGCTGGGCCATCAGGCCCTCATCCACGGCGCGGGCCAGCGCCTCGCCCCTGGTGGAGCCGGGCAGATGGTACACTTGGTAGCCCGACGTTGTGCTGTCGTTCTCCAGCGCGTTCATGTGGATGCTGACGACGACGTCCGAGCCGCTGTCCTCAATGATCTGGCGACGGCGGGCCATGTCGTCCTCCTTGGTCTGGGCCAGGGCGTTGGCGTCCACCCGGGTCATGATGACGGTGGCCCCGGCGTCCTCCAGCGCGGTGCGCAGGCAGAGGGCCACCTGCAGGTTGATGGTGTCCTCCCGACTGCCGCTGGCCCCGATGGCCCCGCAGTCAAACCCTCCGTGACCGGCGTCCACCACCACGACCGCGCCGGCAAGTTCCCCATCGAGGTTGGGGGTGTGGCCGGCCTTGCCAGTGGAAAGCGCCGCCGATGCCTGCGCCGCCTCATCACCCGACAAACGCTCAGCCAGGACGTTGACGCCTCGCAACAGCAGCGCGCCTGCCCCCAGCAGCAATGCCAGCGACAGCAGAAACCGAGGCCAATTGACGCGGTACCGGCTGGTACGGCCCTCCTGGTTCTCCTCCCGCGGGGCGGGCTGCGGCTTGCGTCCCCTCTCCATTGGCCCTCCTGCCGTCCAAGGCGATGGCTTTTGTTGTCTCATGGTGTTCATTATGCCTTGGTGGAGTCGGTCTGTAAAGTTATAATGGAGGTATACGAAACAGGAGGACGAGCCCATGGAAGTGCCGCCCCACGGCACCGGACACCCCACCAGCCGGCTGCACACCACCGGCAGCACCTGGCTGCCCCTGCCAAACCCATGGCAGTGAGCATGGAGCTCTGGCTGCGGGTGGCACTGACACTGGCGGTGGCCTTCGCCGGCGGGTGGCTGGCCGGGCGGCTGAAACTGCCGGCGGCGGCCATGCTGGGTGGCATGTTCTTCGTGGCGGCACTGAGCATCACCACGGGGCTGGCCGTGCTGCCCGCCAACACCCGCCCGGTGCTGCAGACGCTGGGTGGCATCATGCTGGGCTGGTCACTTGACCGCGCCGAGGTCGCCAAGCTCCGCCGCATGGCCGGGCCGGTGGCGCTGCTGGTCGTTGGCATGTTCGCGGTCACCATCACCCTGGGGCTGCTGCTGCATCGCTTCGGCGGGCTGGACCTGGCCACGGCGCTCTTTTCCTCCTGCCCCGGCGGGGTGGCGGACATCGCCCTCATCGCCGACGAGCTGGGGGCGGTGGCGGCCACCGTTTCGGTGCTGCAGCTCTTCCGGCTCCTCGGGGTCTACCTCATTTACCCGCCCATCTTGAAGCGCCTGCACCGCCGCCAGGGCAGCGAACCCCCCTGCGGCCCGCAGATCGACACTCAGTGCAACAAACCCCTGCATTGGGGCAACGTTGCTCTCACGATGGCAGCCGGAACGGCGGGCGGGCTGGCGCTCCTGCTGCTGGGGGTACCGGCCGGCGGGCTGGTGGGCGGCGTCATCGGGGCCGGCGTGTGGAACGGCATCACCGGGCGCGGGGCCTTCCCGCCCTGGCTCAAACCCTGGGTGCAGGCCGCCGTGGGGGCCCTCATCGGCGCACAGATGACCGCCGACAGCCTGCACGCGGTGGCCGGGCTGGCGGTGCCCATCGTGCTCATCACCGTGACGCTGCTGGTGTTCACCATGGGGCTGGGGCTCGTCATGCACAAGCTCTTTGGCATGGAGCTGACGACCGCGCTGCTGGCAACCACCCCCGGCGGCCTGCAGGAGATCTCCATGATGGCGGCTGACCTCGGCTGCAACGCCACCCAGGTGGTGACGCTCCACACGGTGCGCATGCTCTCGGTGGTGTGCCTGTTCCCCACCCTGTTGAAGGTGTTGCTGAGCCTGGCGTAGGAGCCTTTCGCGTCTGGCTGGTCGTGCCGTTCCGGCACCTTACTTCCGCCTCGCGGGCATCCATGCCC
>JAEYRA010000197.1 GCA_023409755.1 Bacillota bacterium | reverse complement strand
GCTATGGGAAGAGGTGCAAACCCACTACAGTTGCGGAGGAATGACCCATGGACCATCCGACCATCGGCACTCAGGAAGCATTGTGTGCAGGCTGCAACAAGTGCATTGCGAAATGCCCCGTGCATGCCAACAACGCGCGAATCACCGACAAAGGGAATGTGATCTACATCGATTCACCGCGTTGTATCCAATGCGGGGAGTGCATCAAGGTTTGCGACCACGGCGCACGGTACTTCGAAGACGACACCGTCCGCTTCCTGCAGCGGTTAAAAGCGGGAGCTGGGATCACCTTGCTGGTCGCCCCTGCCATCCGCCACAGCTTCCCGGAGTACAAGCGGCTTTTCGGCTGGCTGAAATCACTGGGTGTGAAGCTCATTATGGACGTGTCCTTCGGCGCGGACATCACCACCTGGGCCTATCTGCGCACCCTGGAACAGGGCGGACGGCCAACGATGATTGCCCAACCCTGCCCCGTGATCGTCTCCTACATTGAGAAATACCACCCGGCCCTGATACCCTATCTGGCCCCCATACACAGCCCGGCCATGTGCGCCGCGGTCTACGTCAGGAACTATCTGGGGGTATCGGACGAGTTGGCCTTCCTCTCCCCCTGCATTGGGAAGCAGATGGAGTTTCAGGACCCCAACACCGGCGGGCTTGTGGGCTACAACGTCACAGTGGCAAAATTGAAAGAACAGCTGGAGATGCAGGGCGTTCGGCTGCCAACCTTTGCCGAGGCTGATTTTGACCACCAACCCGGCGATCTGGGGTTCACCTTCAGCCGGCCGGGTGGGCTGCGGGAGAATGTGGAGTATTACGCCGGTGACCAGGTGTGGGTCAAGCAGGTGGAAGGCATCGAGGAAGCGGTCCACTACCTGAACCAATACGAGACCCGCGTGCAGCAGCACAGGCCAACACCAACACTATTGGACATCCTCAACTGCCGACAGGGCTGCAACATGGGAACGGCGGTGGAAAATCCGCCCCAGGCCGATGACGTGGACCGTCGAACCAATGGGTGGAAGCGTGCCTATATGGAAAAGGGGAGCCGGAGCCCCGAAGAAATTCTGCACGAACTGGACGGAACCCTCAAGCTTTCAGACTTTGCACGTGCGTACACCGACCGGAGCGCCGATGTGAAGCAAACGAATGGCTTGAACCTTGACAGCGTCTATGAACAGCTGGGGAAGACCACCGAGGAAAGCCGCAAGATCAACTGCTACGCCTGTGGGTATGGAAGCTGCGAGGCCTTTGCCACCGCCGTCGTGAATGGGCACAACGACGTGCGCAACTGTGTGAACTTCTCCCGCTACCGGCTGAAAAGCGGCAAACAGGAGTTCGACGAGCTGTTTGTGTCCCTGAACCAGCAGTTGGATCAGATGAACAACAAGTTGGAAACGCTGAGGAACTCAGGAGCCAGCTTGAACCAAATCTCCATGCAGACAAAGATCATCTCTGTGAACGCCAGCATTGAATCGGCCCATGCCGGGCAATACGGCAGGGGCTTTGGGGTGGTGGCGTCGGAGATTCGAAATCTTGCCGACAAATCCGGCGAGATCATCGAGCGCAATCAGGACGACCAAAAGAGCCTGGCGGGGGACATTCTGGCACTGGAACAGTCCCTGCGCAGCATCCAGAAGGAAATCGACCGTGCGCTGGAATAACTGAAAACCAGAAGAACCACTTTGCACCGCCCCCACAGGAGGACCCCATGAACGATGCCGCAGAGCAGAACAAGCGAGCCTGGGAACACCGTGCCTATGAGTTCTGGTGCAAAAACAACGGCACGCCACAGGAAAAGGCGGCGGAAATCCTACGGGACCCAGCTGCCCGCCTGCGACATCACCGTGCGTGGCTGGAGCAGGTACAGGGCTTGCGCATCGCCAACCCCTGCGGCTCCAACGGCCGCATCGCCGTGCCGTTGGCTCTGCTGGGTGCGGAGGTGACGGTCTTCGACCTCTCTGAGGAGAACAGGCGTTACGCATTGGAGCTGGCCGCCTGCGCGGGGGTACCGCTGGGGTACGTGCTGGGCGACTTCTGCGCAGCCGGCGAGCAATGGAGCAACTGCTTTGACCTGGCCTACCTTGAGGGCGGAATCCTGCACTACTTCCACGACCTCGACCGTTTCTACACCACGCTGCACCGCATTCTGAAGCCCGGCGGACGGCTGCTGCTGAGCGACTTCCACCCCCTGCGCAAGGTACTGCCGGTGGGCAACATCGGCAAAAGCGCCGCGGCAGTGGCGGGCGACTACTTCGACAGCGGCATCCACCGGGGCGACGTGGCTTACAAGAGCTTCTTTACGCCGGAGGAGCAAGCATCCTTCCCCGATTGCTCCCTGCGCTTCTACACCCTCGCTGACATCCTCAACGGGCTGCTGGGTGCGGGCTTCCGCTTGTTGGAGTTCCACGAGCACCCCCACTGGGACGATTCCCGCATCCCCGGCGAATTCACCCTGCTGGCAGCAACGTAATCCCCCACAACAACGCCTTCGCCAAGCCCCCTATGGTGCGAACTGCGTATACAGACGGTTGCCCGCCCGAAATCCGGTGCGGATCGTGTTTGCCGGGCAACAGCGGCGCACACTATCCCCTGCAAAGAAAACGCATCGGGTCAATGACCCGATGCTTTTTTTGTCTCAGCTTACTTATTCAATGGCAGGGCTCCACCACGATTGCCATCCGGACTTCTCAGTACACACGGAAGGCACAGATGAAATGGCTGGACCAATAGGAGCCGCGCCAAAGCCCGCTGCGCTTGACGACCTTGCCATTGGAGGAGGAAGCATCGATCATGCGCCCGTTGCCCAAGTAGATGCCCACGTGCCCGGCCGAATCGCCGCTGAAGACCAGAATGTCACCGCGCTTCAGTTTACTGGTTGAGGTGATCTTCTGGAACCTGCGGGAACTGGCCCAACCCTTGGAGGTCAGATAACCCTGCTTGACCCCCGCCTTGTTGAGGCAATAGTACACAAAGCCCGAACAGTCAAAGGTATTGGGCCCCTTCGCCCCCCAAACGTACTTGCTGCCCAGCTTGCTCTCCGCAATGGAGATGAGCCTTTCTACACCCTTGAGGGAGGAGGACGAACCGCCGCTGCCGCCGCTATCACCACTGCCCCCGCTCCCGCTGCCGCTGCCCGAGGAAGCCTTTTTCGCGCTGCCGGAGGCCAACGCGCTGAGTGTCTTCTGGCCGACGGTACCATCGGAAGATAGCCCGTTTCGCTTTTGAAAAGCCTTCACCGCATCTTCCGTCGCCGACCCAAAGTAGCCGGTGACCGAGCGCATATAGCCCAGAGCTTTCAGCTTCTTCTGCACGTTCTCAATGTCGCTGCCGCTCATACCCAGGATGAGGGCGTTCGCGTGGGCGGAGCGGGACATCAGCAGCTTCACCGTCTGAGGTCCCAAAAAACCGTCGGCAATGAGTCCGTTGATTTCCTGAAAGCGCTGAACGGCTGTCACGGTGTTTGTGCCATACTTGCCGTCGGCTTCCCCAAGCAAATATCCAAGGGTCTTCAGTCGTTTCTGATAGGATTTGACCTCGCTGCTCTGCTCGCCGTACTTGAGGAAGTAAGCCTTGGCATCGGCGCTGTACAGCAGTTCGCGCGTCTTCTGCCCCACCTTGCCATCCACGGTCAGGCCGTTGTATTCCTGGAAGCTCTGCACCGCCTTTACCGTTAGCTGGCCAAAGTTTCCAGTGGCCTTCTCCAGATATCCCAGTTCATACAGGCGGTCCTGCAGGTCCTTGACGTCCTCGCCGCTTGCCCCTTCCATCACGGTGTATTTCTGTGCTTCGTCACCTATGAGAAGGGTATACGTCTCCATACCCACCGTGCCATCCACCGCGAGCTAGTGCTGGCGATGGAAGAGGGAAATGGCCAAGCTTGTGACCGAGCCATAATACTCGGTCGGCTCGTCCTCGCCCATGTAGTCCAGTTCCATCAGGCGTTTCTGAATCTTCGCCACCACCGGTGCGGTGATGCCAACACGAATGATGGTGTTGGACGGATCAATCTCAGGCGTGGCGGTGGGAGCAGGTGTAGCCGTATCCGCCCCGGCAGGACTGGTAACGCCGACAGCCGGGGCAGTGCCGCCGGATACCGAAGGCGTGGCCTCCGGTTTGGTGGTGGGGATCTGCGTCACCTCCGTCGCGGGGGTGTTGCCGGCATGCAGCGCGGCAGCCTGCTCAGTCCCCCGTCCACGGCCAATGGCCAGTGCCACGGGAACCGACACGCACAGCAAAACCGCCGCACCCAGCAGGATGGCTTTGCGTTTGTTCCAACGGCGCATTTGCAGCAGCTGCACCCTGGCCAGTCTCACCGCGCGCGAAAGCAACCCCTTCTGAGAAGGTTTATGCACACGCAAACCCACCGGGTTGACGCGTGCGCGCCGCCGGGCAATGGCCTCAGAGGGGGTACGGCTGGATGCCCGATGGTTTCTTCGAAACAAGTTCATCATGCTTTTGTGAATCTTCTACTCTCCTGTGATGTAGTAAGTCGGAGTGTTCCTCTCTTTCCATTCTATCGAACTATGAGAGAAATCACAAGTCCACTTCACTGGTACTCTCCACGGTAGAATGGGTCGGCAGATGCTTACTGTCAATGCTCCATGCTATCGGCTCGCTGCAGTGCCGCTATCACCGCGCCCGCGCACTTGCCGCTTCTATGTTCCCCTTTGCCAGCCGCCGAAGCCCAACAGCGGCAAGACCTGCCCCCATCTACGATGCTCAGTCATCACCGCGTTCATGAAAAGACGCCGGGGGCGAGCGCGCATCTCCGGCTGCCCGGTGTCTGTACTCACATCAACCTCATCATCGATGAATATACTGGACGGGGTGAAGCGCGTGCGGAAACTTCTGACCGCCCGAAATTTGGTGCTGGCCGCGCTGGCGTTGCTGTACGCTGGGGCACTGTTGGCCGAGTGCCTGCACCAAAAGGAACACGCCGTCACCAGCGAGGCGACGGCGCACCACTATGTTATCTTGGTTCATGTGGACGAAAAGCGGCTATACCTGCTGGAGAACGGCGAACTGGTACAGTCCTTCCCCATTGCCACCGGCAAGCCGGGCTTCGCCTCCCCCATCGGCGACTGGGAGATCACCTCCAAGGGCATCAAAAAGGGAAAGAGCTTCGGCGCGCGCTGGCTGGGGCTCAATGTCCCCTGGGGCGTCTACGGCATTCACGGCACCAATGCCGAGGGAAAGATCGGTGCGGCGGTCAGCCACGGATGCATCCGCATGCGCAACCGCGACATCCGAAAGCTCTATGACATGGTTAGCGTGGGAACGCCCGTTATCGTGCGCAATGGTCCCTACGGGCCCTTCGGCACGGGCTTCAAGCCAATTGCACCCGGCGAGCGCGGTGCCGACGTGAAGGCGGTACAGCAGCGTCTGGCCGAACTGGGCTATTTCCATGGCTGGGCCTCGGGTATTTTCGATTACGACCTGACGCTGGCGCTAAACCAATTCCAGCAGGACGCGGGGTTACCGGTGGAAGACAAGATCACCAGGGACGATCTGCAGAAAATGGGGTTCATTGAGTTCGAGTGAAGACCCCATTGGTTCAGTCTACGCCCCGGATGAGCCGAACGGCCCATTGCGGGGGCGGCTCGACAGCACATCGCATTTCCTTTGGCACCTTAACAGCCTACACAGAACACCTGCATCGACGTCAGATTGTCGCCGTCCGTCCCCTCCAGGGTGACCTCCACCTGCTTGGTGAGGAATGGCGGGAACGAACAGATGGCCTTGTGCCCGATGGTATGGCCCTCATACACCACCACCGGCGGGCCGTAGGAGTAGGGGTAAGCCCGAATGGTGAACCGTTCGATGGGCTGGGCGGCGGTCAGGGATTCGGTCAGCACAACATGGTCAACGAGCGTCGGCTCCTCAAATTGGCAGGAGACGGCCGCATCCGTGCGGGTGAACGTCGCTGGCAGCGGGTTCGCAAACCTGCGGCGAATCTCTGCGCCAAAATCCAGCAAACGCTGTGCGTCGGCATCCGGCAGCAGACCCCTGCGGTCCGGGCCGATGTTGATGAGGAGATTGGCGCCTCGCCCCACCGAGTAGTAGTAGATACCCATCAGCTCAGCAAGGCTCTTGACGGTGTGCTCATCCTTGTCACTGAAAAACCAGTTCTCCAGCCGCATGCGGAAGTCACACTCCACCGGCAGGAACCGGGGGCGATCCAGCTGATCCGGGATGTCGGTGAACACCGAAAAGGCCGTGGAAGTGACCACGTTGAGGTTGGCACTTTGGGCATAGCCCGACTCGTTGCCCACCCAGCGGGTGTCCGGGTCCCACATGTTGAAGAGTAGAATCTCCGGCTGCAGGGTGCGAATGGTGGCTACGATGCGCGCGGTGTCATAGCGGTGATTCTCAGAGCCGCAGCCGTCAAACCACAGGTAATCCACCTTGCCGTAGTTGCCGAGCAGCTCGCTTATCTGGCGGATGAAGTACTCGTCATAATCCTTGGCCTCCTGGTCCCTGGAGCCAAACTCAGCCGGGGAATAGTAGAGCCCAACCTTGAGCCCGTTGGCGCGGCAGGCATCGGTAAACTCCCGCACGACGTCGCCCTCCCCCTCCTTCCAGGGGGTATTAGCCACCGAATAGTCGGTGTAGGCCGAAGGCCAGTTGGCAAAGCCGTCGTGGTGCTTGCACACAAGTACAGCGTAGCGCGCGCCGGCGGCTTTCGCAGTGGCGCACCACTGATAGCAATCGAGGGCACTGGGCGCGAAGCCTGCCAGCGGCATCTCCTGCATGTCCCAATCCCGATGCCCCTCATAGAAGGTGCGAATGCCAAAATGGAAGAACACCCCGAACTCCCAGTCCAAAAAGTCTAGTTGCTGTTGCTTTGGTTCCACCGTCATACCCGCCCTCCTGTTATCCGCCCAGTGGCCTGTCATGTTCATCATCCTATCGCAAACGTTGAGTATTGGGAAGGGGACATCGCAAATACAAAAGAGCCCGCGCGGACATCGCGCGGGCCGTGGCTGGCTGTGCGGATTACTGGAACACCCGGCGTCCCCAGGAGAAATCGTGCCGGTCCGAAAGCTTACTGATCTTTACCACAGTGCCGGTGTACGGCGCGTGGATGTACTTGCCGTTGCCCACGTAAATACCGGCATGGTCGGAAAGGTCACTGTCCCTCTGGGAGTTGAAAAAGACCAGATCGCCGGGCATCAGGTCCGACTTTTTGGTGATCTTCACACCATAGTCGGAGTAGCCCTGAGACTGGGCCGATCGGGGCAGTTTGACACCAAAGTGCTTGTACACATAGCAGGTGAAGCCCGTACAATCGAAAGACTTGGGGCCATCGCCGCCGTAGACATAGGGCACGCCGAGAAACTTCTTCGCGTACTCCACCACGGCTTCGCCCTTCGCCTGACCCTTGCTGCTCTGGTCAGTGTCGTCATCGTCTGAAGAAGAGCCGGACGAGCTGCCAGAGGAATCCGAACTGGTCGACCGGCGGGCCTCCTTCTCGGTCTTGGCTTTGCTGCTATAAATGGAGTTCTGTGTCTTTTTACCCGCAATACCATCGGAAGTCAGTTTGTTGAGTTTCTGATAATATGCGACTGCCTTCTCCGTGAGCTGGCCATAGAGCCCGGTGGCATTCCCATCGTAATACCCCAGCGCTTTCAAGCGCTTCTGCAGCTTGGTCACCGCGCTCCCCTTCATACCGGCGGCCAGCGTGGAGGAGTTGAAGCTCTGGAACATGGCGGTCTTGGTCTTCTTCCCCACAATGCCGTCCGCCTTCATGCCGGAAGCCTGCTGGAAGAGTTTGACAGCCGACTCGGTCTTGGGACCGAAATAGCCCGTAACCTTGGGCTCAGTGAACAACCCCAGCGTCTTGAGACGCTTTTGGATCTCCGTCACTGCTTCGCCACTCATGCCAAGGCTGAGGGAACTGGGATTGGTCGCAGTGGTTGTGGACGCAGATTTCAATTTTTTCATTGTGGCCGACCCAGCCACGCCGTCCACATCCAGCCCATGGGTGGATTGGAACTTCTTCACACCGTTTTCAGTGGACACCCCAAAATACCCGGTAATCGTACCGTAGTCGTAGCAATCGTTTCGTTTGAGGAGCTTCTGCAGCTCCTCCACACGGTTCCCTTCGTCACCCCGCTTCAACGCTTCGTCAGCGGAAACCGAACCGGTCATTATCGCCATCGAAAGGCCCACCAAAACGATGGCAGCCAACACCAATCTGGCTTTCGTATGCAACCCTGCACCTCCGATATTGTTGCGTCAAAAGACTGGGCACATTATAGCATGGGACTGAGCGAAACAGACGCAGAATCTGGATTTGTTACAATTTTGTTACAAATACTGAAATTGTTTTATTATGATACAAGAGGTTGGCCATGCAACAAACAACGCGGGGTTCCACTGGAACCCCGCGTGTGCACCGCGCAAAAGGAGCCGCTCGCCCTATTGGGTCATGATGCGACAATAATCGGAAAGGATGTAACCTGTGCCGCTGCCATACAGGATCTTGTACCATACCTTGCCGTCCACGGTGGTCTTGGTTGTAACAGCCACGGTGTTCCCGTTGGAAAGCTTGCCCAGTATCGTACCGCTGGTGCTGGCGGTTTTCCGCACGTTGAGGGTACTGGCAGTGATGGTGCAAGCCTTATAGCTGGAGTTACCGGCGATGATGACATACTTGGCCAGAACATAGCCGGTCTGACTGCTGTATTTCACCTTTAACCAGGAGGGCTTCGTGTCCACAGCGGTTACCGTGAACGTCCCGCTCTTGGGGATCTTGGCCAGCCGGTCGGATGCAGTATCGGCAGACGCACGCAGTGACAGATAGTCTGACACGTTGGCCTTGCCCTGCACGGTCTTGTTGTTGGCCGTGGCACTGGGCGTGGGGGTTGGCGTGGCCGTGCTGCTGGTGATGGTGATGTATTGCGACATACAGTAGCCGGTGTAGGACTGGTACTTGACCTTGTACCAGCCGGTCGCCGCCTTGGTGTCCAACACTGTGACCGTAGAGTTCTTGGGAATGATCACGACAATGGCGGCGGATGAGGAGGCGCTCTTGCGCATGTTCAGGGCCTGCCCCCCCACCTTACCGGTGACCGGGGTCGGGGTGGCGGTGGCGCTGGGCGCAGGGGTGGACGATACCTTCTTGATGTAGCGGGAGGCCACATAGCCAGCCAGGCCGGTGTTCTTCACCAGGATGCGGTACCAGCCGCTGCTCTTGGTGCTCAGAATCTCCACATAGTCGCCTTTCTTTAATGTACCTACAATGGCTCCCTTGCTGCTGTCGGTAGCGGCGCGCACATTGAGCGTGCTGCTGGTCACCTTGCCATAAACAGGGCTGCTGTTGCCGGGCACCTTGGAGGGAGCCTTGTAGGTCAGCGTCACTCTCGTCTTTTGGACCTTGTCATTGGTGTCCATGTTGTAGTAGAAGGACAAAATCTCATCGTAGGTCTTGCCTTCTTTGGCCATCTGCTGGGCTCCGCGCTGGCTGAAGCCCACGCCATGCCCATACCCCCGCACGATGAGGTAGAAGAACTTGCTGTCTGCAGATTTCATGTAATACATGTTCCACAGGCTTTTGGTCTTGAGCAAGCTGTGGTAATTGGAGAAACGCGATTTCAGTTCTCCAACGAGGTCGCCCTTGTCATCGGTATACGTCAGCGTCACCGTGTAACTGGCCGTGTAGGTGGCAGTTGCATTGGTCTTGGCAACAGGCGCGGCAGTGGCCTTGGGCGGTGCACTCGTGGGTGCGGCTGCGGTGGCAGCAACGGGTTCCACCGTCTGCCCCATGGCCGCAACCTCACCGGTGGGCATGGCCTGTTCGGTCATCTCCGCAGCAGTAGCCGTTGCGGTGGCTGTGGCCGTCGCGGTAGCAGTCGCAGTAGCCGTGGCTGTTTCGGTGGCCGTTGCCGTCGGTGTCGCAGTTGGTGTCGCCGTCGGCGTCTCTGTGGCGGTCTCGGTGGGCGAGGCGGTGGCGGTGGGCGTGCCCGGCACAGTTACATTGAGGACAACGGCGACTTGGGTGTACTCCAGGCTGCCCTTCGGCAAGCCGCTGCGCACCGATTTACGGGTGACGCTGCTGATGCTATTGAGGGTGATCTGCGAGGCCGTCACCGTGATACCGGATTTGGACTTGATGACTGGAACCAGCTTTTCTTTCAGCAAAGCCGCCATGGTGTCCACCTTTTTTCTATCGGTGGAGCTCAGCGTACCGAGGGTAGCACTGTCAAACTTGGCCGGGAAGATGTAGCGGAAGGATGGGCTGGAGCTGTTCTTACGGTCATAGGGATCGTCCTTGAGAACATGGTAGGTGTTCTTGGCGCTGGACCACCTGGTCGTGGCCAAACGGGTCTGTCCGCCATTGCTGGCGGAGAATACGCCATCCGCCAGTTCTCCGTTGTAAGTGACGGTCATCCCCTTGGTGGCTGTCACAGCGCTTTGTATGGCCTTGATCGCCTTTCCGCTGCTGAGCGGATACCCCTCATACACCTGGGTGCTGGAAGTGTCACCAATGTCATAGGAGTTGCCCGCATTGGCTTTCTGGAAGCGCATGGCGTAGGTGCGGGAAACGACTGCTTGGGCCTTCAGAGCCTCGGCGGGCCAGTCGGAGTTCATCTCACAGGCCAGAACGCCGTATATGTAGGTCTCCAAATAGACTTTGTTAATGAGTTTCAGCGTCTTGCTGCCCGACGACCGGCTGATGGTCATGTCGCCGTCATAATAACACCAGCCATAACTCTTGTTGTTCAAATACAGGAAGTTGACGTCCGAGCCGTTGCTGTACTGCTTGAGGGTGATGCTGGACGACAGACTAACATTGACGGTTTTGACACCGTTGTGGTAGCTCAAAGTCATGCCTGTGCCCGTACTGGCTGCCTTCAGGGTGTAGGTGATGTTGGGGTACAGGTCAAGAGAAGACTTGCCGGAGACACGGTAGGCGCCTTTGAGCTTGAACTGCACCGTGGTTGGGCTCCCCATGGAAGCCAGGTTGACCCGGATGTAGCTGTAATCCACGGCGGAGACGGGCAGCGCCGGGGTTGCGAGGACGACAGCCAATAGAATGGCCAAAATCAATGACAGCTTTCTCTTCATTCAAATACCCCCTTGGAGACAGGCCACCGGCAGCGCACTCAAAAAGCCAGCGAGGCCTCCCCCCGCCCACCGCAGCCGGACAGCAGATGCTCTTGGGCAGGGAACCCCGCCCTTGTGGAATCAATTGGATATAGTATAGACGAACACACCGCCGCACGCAAGGAAATCACCCCGCTGAGCGTTTGATAGTTGTGTCGAATGGAATCGAATGAGGCAAAAATGAAAGGAGCCCTTCGCCCCGCAAAGAACCCCCTCCCCCATCTTCAATTGTCCCTTCGCTGGAACTCAGCCCTCGGCGATGGCGTCCACCGGGCACACATTGGCGCAAGCGCCGCAGGAAATGCAGGTGTCCGCGTTGATCTGATACTGGCTGTCACCCTCAGAAATGGCGCTGACGGGGCACTCGGCCTCGCAAGCTCCACACTTGATGCACGCGTCGGAAATGCTGTAAGCCACGTTCGTTCACCTCCTGAAATCTTAGAATTCCAGCGGCATTTTAGCATATTCCGACATCATTGTAAAGGCAGTAGCCGGCTTGGCATTTTCCATTCCAGTCAATATTCCTTGCGTCGCCGAATGAATTGAAATATAATAAACCCAAGCTGCCCAACCGGGCAGCCAAGCTCGTAATAGAGCAGGAAACGGAGGAATTGTCTTGGCATTAGTCAGAATCAACACGGACGCCTGCAAGGGTTGCGGCCTGTGCGTCAGCGTCTGCCCAAAGGGGATTCTGGTGTTGGATGACAGCGTCATCAACCGAAAAGGATACAGCCCGGCACGCTGCGCTGACATGACCAAATGCATCGGCTGCATGAGTTGTGCACGCATGTGCCCCGATGTCTGCATTGAGGTGGAACGGTAAGGAGGAACAGTATGGCCAAGGTTCTGATGAAGGGCAACGAAGCCATTGCCGAGGCGGCCATCCAGGCGGGCTGTCGGCATTTTTTTGGCTATCCCATCACGCCGCAGAATGAGATTCCAGAATACATGGCCCGGCGCATGCCCAAGGTTGACGGCTGCTTTCTGCAGGCAGAGAGCGAAGTCGCGGCCATCAATATGGTCTTTGGTGCGGCAGCTGCCGGTGCGCGGGCGATGACGTCGTCCTCCAGCCCGGGCATCAGCCTGAAGCAGGAGGGCATCTCCTACATCGCGGGGGCCGACCTGCCCTGCGTCATCGTCAACATGGTGCGTGGCGGCCCTGGGCTGGGCAGCATTCAACCCGCGCAGAGCGACTACTTCCAGGCCACCCGCGGCGGCGGCCATGGCGACTACCGCACGGTGGTGCTGGCTCCCGCTTCCATTCAGGAGGCGGTGGACTTGACCCAGGAAGCCTTCGACATTGCCGACCAGTACCGCGTGCCGGTGATGGTGATGGGCGACGGCATGCTGGGGCAGATGATGGAGCCGGTCGAGTTTGGCCGCTACACGCCCCGGACGCTCGCGCCCAAGGACTGGGCGACAACCGGCCGGCGGGGGCGCGACCACAACAACATCGCCACCTCCCTCTACATCGACCCGGTCGTGTTGGAGCGTGTGAACCAGCGGATGGAGGAAAACTACCGCACCATCACAGCCCAGGAGACCCGCGCCGCCGCCGATGACACCGACGGGGCCCAGGTCGTTGTGATTGCCTATGTCACCACGGCCCGCATCGCCCGAAGCGCCATCACCCAAGCCGCCCGGCAGGGTGTGAAGGCGGCGCTGGTGCGTCCCATCACACTTTGGCCCTTCCCGGAGCAGGTCGTTGCCGAGGCGGCCGCCAGCCCCAGCGTCAAGGCTGTGCTGGTGGTGGAGATGAGCACCGGCCAGATGGTCGACGACGTGCGCATCGCCGTGGCCGGCCGCAAACCCGTCCACTTTTATGGCCGCACCGGCGGCATGGTCCCCATGCCCGGTGAGGTGCTCCAACAGATTTTATCCCTGGCGGGAGGTGACGCCTGATGGCCATCGTCTTCAAGAAAACCGAGATGCTCACCGATGTGCCCATGCACTACTGCCCCGGCTGCACCCACGGCATCATCCACCGGCTGGTGGCGGAGTCGCTGGAGGAGCTGGGTGTCGGTGACCGCACCATTGGTGTGGCGCCGGTGGGCTGCGCAGTGTTTGCCTACAACTACTTCAACTGCGACATGGTGCAGGCCGCTCACGGCCGCGCACCGGCCGTCGCCACCGGCATCAAGCGCACCCAGCCCGACGCCGTGGTATTCAGTTACCAGGGTGACGGCGACCTGGCCAGCATCGGCGCGGCCGAGATTGTGCACGCCGCTGCCCGGGGCGAGAACATCACCGTCATCTTCATCAACAACGCCATCTACGGCATGACCGGCGGGCAGATGGCCCCCACCACGCTGCTGGGGCAGGTCACCACGACCTCCCCCTACGGGCGGGACAAGGCCCACGCCGGTTCCCCCATCAAGGTGTGCGAGATGCTCTCGGCCCTCGATGGCGCTGCCTACCTGGAGCGAGTATCCACCCACGACGTCAAAAACGTCGTCAACGCCAAGCGGGCGATCAAGAAAGCCTTCCAGAATCAACTGGATGGCAAAGGCTTCTCCATGGTGGAGGTGCTCTCTACCTGCCCCACCAACTGGGGCATGTCCCCGGTGGAGGCGCTGGGCTGGCTCAAGGAAAACATGCTGCCCCAGTACCCGCTGGGCGTCTACAAGGAGGTCAGCCATGACTGAGAACATTCTGATCGCCGGCTTTGGCGGCCAGGGCATCATGTCCCTGGGGCAAATGCTCTGCTACGGCGGGATGCTCGAGGGCCGCGAGGTGTCCTTCCTCCCCTCCTACGGGCCGGAGATGCGCGGCGGCTCAGCCAACTGCATGGTCATCGTCTCCGACGAGCCGGTGGGCGCGCCGGTCTTTGCCCAGCCTGACTGCGTCATTGCCATGAACCTGCCGTCCCTCGATAAGTTTGAGAGTTCTGTGCGGCCTGGCGGCCGGCTGTTCGTCAATTCCTCGCTCATTGAGCGTAAGGCTACCCGTGACGACATTGAGGTGCACTACGTGCCAGCCAACGACATCGCCGGGGAGCTGGGCAACCCCCGGGTCGCCGGCATGGTGGTGCTGGGGGCCTACTTACAGTGCTCCGGTGCCGTGTCGCACGAGGCTGTGCTCAACGCCCTCAAAAAAGTACTGGGCGAACGCAAGGCCAACATGATCCCCATCAACAAAGACGCGCTGGACCGCGGTGCGGCGCTGGTGGGGGCCGCCGCCGTATAACCTGTCACAGTTACCAAAACAGCCCGTCACGTACGACGGGCTGTTTTTTTGTTCCATCAATTCTGCAGGCTGCTGCTCACAACAGGGAGACGCTCCATCTGCCCAATAGCACCCCGCCGACGCCCAGCGATAGGTTCAGCGCCGCGTTCCAAAGCCCCAGGCCCCAGCGCCCATCCGCCAGCAGCGTCACCGTGTCGTGGCTGAAGGCCGAGAAGGTGGTGAGACCACCCAGCAACCCCGTGACCAGCAGCAGCCGCAGCTGCGGGGCCATGCCACGCACGGCTTCCCACCCCAGCAGGAAACCGATGAGCAACCCACCGATGGCGTTGACCACCAGGGTCCCCCACGGGAAGCGGCTGCCAAAGGCCGCGGCCATAGCGATGGACACCAGGTAGCGCAACACCGAACCCACGCAGCCGCCGACACCGACGGCCGCCAATGCTCTCCAATCCATATACTTGCTTATTCCCCTAACAGAAATTTCAACGCCCTTGCCCGTGGCAAACCGGGGCGCACGCGGTTCAACTGCGCCAGCAGCGTCTCTGCCGCCTCGTCCCGTCCCATAGTGAGGCTCTGCTGCCACGCGTCAGGCCACACCCACCGCTCCACCGGCGCGTACTCCAGCACCGGCCAGCCATGGGGCCGCCCATCCAGCGTCACTTTTCGCGTCTGCCCGCACACCGTGAGGAACAACCCCATCTGCAGCTCAATCATGGCGGCATCAAAGCGTGTGGAGCTGCCGCCGCCAAAGCCCGCAAGGCGCTTGATGTCGTGGGCTGCCATTCGCTCCCGTCCACCTGCAAAAAGCTCCCAGATGCGAGCCGCGCCCGGGCTCAGCGCGCCGTCCTCCCAGCGTTCCTCCACCGTGGCACCGCCCCGGCGTACCGCCAGAAACAGCGGCATCCACGCCGGTGCGATGAACCCCGGCCGGCCGGCAAACACCTTGGCGAAGGCGGCACGGCCCTCCTCCACCACCCGGCTCTTCCACTGCCAGGGGTCGGTATCCAGCCCCGTGTGCCACTGGTGCGGGGCGGTCAGGTCTGCTACGTTTGGCATGCCCACAGGGTTCGCCGATAGCGGCAGAAAGCCCGCTTCGTTCAGCGTCTCCACAAATTGCTCATAGGTCTCCAATCGTTCGCGCATCATTCGTTCCCCTTTTCTTCATCCGTCTGCAGCAATGCGTACAGGTACACATCGTGGAACTCATAGCCGAAGTCATACTGGCGCAGCAAGCCTTCGCGCTGGAAGCCGGATTTCTCCAACACCCGCACCGACGCCGGGTTCTCCGGCCGCACCGTAGCCTGGATGCGGTGAAGACCCAGTTCCTCCAGCCCAAAGCGAACGACCGCAGCCGCCGCTTCGGTCGCCAGCCCCTGCCCCCAAAGCTCCGGGGCAAAGTAGTAGGCCAAATCCGCCATGGAGCGGCGCACAAAGCCGCCCAGGTCGATACGGCCCACCACCGCGCCGCTGGCAGCCTCCTCCACGCACCAGGTGAATACCAGCTTGTTCTTCAGGCACCGGCCGTTGATGTTATCGACCCACTGGCGCTGTTCCCTCTCGTTGCGGGGCCACTTCAGCCCACCGAGATACTGCTGCACCGCAGAAGATGTGAAGAATCCAAGATAAGCTTCCATGTCGCTGTAGCAAAACGGACGCAATACCAGTTGGGGTGTCCGCAACACGGGCACCGAGCTGAACCAATCCTGAAACGCCATGGGCAACCTCCTGTGGAGCATTCCTGTGTCAGACGAAGCGATACCCCGCGGCCATCAACGCCCGGGCAGCGCCCTCCCATTTGTCGGCCTTCACAAGCACATAATCGGTATTGTAGGTGGACAGGGCAAAGAGACTGACGCCGGCCGAGGCCAACGCGCCGGAGATGCCTGCCAGCACGCCCACCATCGTGAAATCCATGGCCCCGCACACCCGGAAGGCGCGCCAGCCATCCTCCCGCGTGCGGCAACCCAACGGCACGAGGGCCGTGGGGCACACCAGCGAGCATTCCTCGTCGGTGCGAGAAAGGAAGGTGAATGGCGCGTCCAGCCGCACCCCATCAAGGCCCTCCACCTTACAGACGGAAAACGTGTCCTTCAGCAGTTCCAGTTCCACAGGTTCCCTCCCATGGCGGCCATCCGCCGCATCGTCTCAGACGGAAGCTCTTTTTTTGTACTCCGAGGCCAGAATGCCATATACCTTGGTATCTACGTACTCGTTTTCATACATGAAATCTTCCCGCAGAATCCCCTCCAGCACAAAACCGTTCTTTACATAAACGTGTTCGCCGCGCGGGTTGAAACTGAACACCTGCAACGCGATTTTATGTAGGTTCAGGACTTCGAACCCGTATTGAAGAAACAACGCGGTGGCTTCACTCCCCAACCCTTTGTTGCGTCCATGGGGGCCAACAAGAATGCGGAAATTAACTTTATTGGTGACGTCGTCATATTCGTTGAATACCACTTCGCCAACAATTTCGTTTGTCGCCCTTTCAATAATTGCCAGATCGAGACGGTCACACTGTTCATTACGGGTTTCATACCAGTGTTTTCTTTTTTCCGCTTCTTCCTGGGACAATGGCGCGTGCGCCTCTTCCTCCGTGCAGGCAGAACCGGTCAGCTTGACCACTTCGTAGTCAGACAAAATGTCCATCATCGGTTCAATGTCTTCTGGCTGAAAGGGGCGGAGCAGCACTTTCTCACCGCAGAGGATGGGTTTGCGGGCGAAATCCGGCATTGTTGTCATTCTCGTCCACTCCTGGTTTCTTTAAGAAATTCCGAATTACTATATCATACACAACAAAAGAAATCGATCTTTTCAGAACCGACTTCTTTTGACAAAGCATGTATGGAACTGAAGAGGTTTATGTGGAGCGCGGTTCTCCGGCTGGGTCAGGATGCGCTGGAAGGTTCCGCTGTCCTGGATTTGGGCTCCACCTGGATGGGGAAGGAACCTGCGGTCATTGCGGCTCTGCGTCATTGTGGTAGCGAGCCAGCCTTTCGGAAAGAGTGCCGGTATGCAACTCAAACAAATGCCCATCAAAATCATAGAAGTAGAGGGAACGACCCTCCCCTTCGACCCGTGGACGTCCGGGCTTGATTTCCGCACCAATGGCTTCTATTCTCTCATGGTAGCGGTCAAACTCCCCGTCCGGTATCTGAAATGCGATATGATGATAGGAGCGCTCCAAAAGCGGCTCCCCTTCCATCACGCAGATCCACAGATCATTGATCAGAAAAAACTTCTCTCTTGAAAGGGAGAAGGGGTTCTCGCCGCTGGAATAGACCTCTTTTGCATCAAAAATACTGGTGAAAAAGAGCGCTGCCCGTTCGAGATCCTTTGCAATCAACGTGATATGGCTCAATCCTAAGATCATAAAATACCCCGTTCACCTGTACTGGATATGGAATGAGTTTAGCACGGAAAAGAAAAGAAGTCGATTGTGCCGGCAATCGACTTCTTTGGTTAAGAATTCAGGTTGGGTTGTTGACCACTAGATGATATACCGCCGCAGGTCCTTCTCCCCCGCCACCTTCTTGAGGTGCTCGGTGACATAGGCGCCATCGACCTGTACGGTGATCTCCGGGTGGTTGCCGGTGGCGTTGAAGGAGATGTCCTCCAGCAGACTCTCCATAATGGTGTGCAGCCGCCGGGCCCCCAGGTTCTCGCTGGTTTCGTTCACCACATAAGCGTAATGGGCCAGGGTATTGAGGGCCTCGTCGTTGAACTCCAGCACGATGTTGTCGACCGACAACAGCGCACGGTATTGCTTGATAAGGGCGTTCTCCGGCTGGGTCAGGATGCGACGGAAGTCCTCCTCGGTCAGGGAATTGAGCTCCACCTTGATGGGGAAGCGGCCCTGCAGCTCGGGGATAAGGTCGGAAATCTTGGACACATGGAACGCGCCGGCGGCGATGAAGAGCATGTAGTCGGTCTTGACCGGGCCGTACTTGGTGGTGACGGTGCTGCCCTCCACCAGGGGGAGAATATCCCTCTGCACCCCTTCGCGGGAGACGTCAGGCCCCTGCATGTTGCCACGGCCGGCGATCTTGTCAATCTCATCGATGAACACGATGCCGTGCTGCTCGGCCAGCTGCAGGGCTTCGGCGGTCACCTCGTCCATGTCGATGAGCTTCTGGGCTTCCTCCTGCTCAAAGATGCGGCGCGCCTCGGCCACCTTGACGCGGCGCTGCTTGGTGCGCCGGGGCAGAAGGCCGCCCATCATGTCCTGCAAATTGATCTCAATGCCGCCGGCCCCGGGCATGAGTTCCATACCGGCGGGGCTGTCCTCCACCTCCACCTCCACCAGGCTGTCCTCCAGCTGCCCGGCGTGCAGGCGCTCGGCGATGGCGCTGCGCCGGTCGGTGATCTCGGCGTCGGGCTGCTCGTTCTCCTCCTCGTTCTGGTTACCCATGAACATATCGAGGGGGTTGGAGCGGCGTTTGGGCTTCTTTCCCGGCACCAGCACCTGCAGCAGGCGCTGCTCGGCCTGGCGGGCGGCTTCCCCGCGCACGGTCTCCATCTTATACGCCTTGACCATGCGGATGGACGCCTCGACGAGGTCGCGGATCATCGAATCCACATCGCGGCCAACGTAGCCCACCTCGGTGAACTTGGTGGCTTCCACCTTCACAAAGGGTGCGTTGACGAGCTTGGCCAGCCGCCGGGCGATCTCGGTCTTGCCTACGCCGGTGGGGCCGATCATCAGGATGTTCTTGGGCGTCACCTCGTCGCGCAGGGCCTCGGGCAGGCGGCTGCGGCGGTAACGGTTACGAAGGGCCACGGCCACGGCGCGCTTGGCGCTGTCCTGGCCGATGATGTACTTATCAAGCTCGGTGACGATCTCCTTGGGCGTCAGCACCGACGCCATCAATGCCTGGCTCATTTGCTCTGCCCCACTTCCTCTACGATGATGTTGTGGTTGGTGAACACGCAGATGTCCGCCGCGATGCCGATGGCTTTCTCCGCAATCTGGCGGGCGGGGAGGTCGGTGTTCTCCTTGAGCGCCTTGGCCGCCGCCAGCGCATAGTTTCCGCCGGAGCCGATGGCCGCGATGCCGTCGTCGGGGTCGACAACCTCGCCGCTGCCGCTCAAGATCAGCAGCTCCTCACTGTCCGCCACGATGAGCAGCGCCTCCAGCTTGCGCAGCAGCTTGTCGCTGCGCCAATCCTGCGCCAGCTCCACCGCAGCACGGGCCAGGTTGCCGCTGTACTGTTCGAGTTTCGCCTCAAACCGTTCGGCCAGGGTGAAGGCGTCAGCCACCGCCCCGGCAAACCCCACGACCACCGAATCGTTGTAAATACGGCGCACCTTGCGGGCGGTCGCTTTCATGATGGTATTCTGACCGCTGGTCACCTGGCCATCGCCAGCCACGGCAATCATGCCGTCACGCTTCACGGCCACTATGGTCGTTCCTTCCATCTGCATGGTTGTCCTCCTGTCAATCTATTTGGTCTGCAAGCAGTTCCACGTAATCCAATGAGCGGTCGGCCATGGCCGCACGGCGGGCGCGGCCGCCTCGCACCCGGCCCTCCAGCGGCTCCAGAATGCCAAAGGTGGCGTTCATGGGCGCGAAGGCGTGGCCCGGCAGCGGCGGGTCTGCTACATAGTATCCCAATGCGCCTAGCACGGTGCGGCGGCAGAAATTGAGAGCACTCTTACCCCGCAGCAGCCGCCCCAGGGCGATGCCCGCCACGAAGCCCGAAGCCGCAGACTCCACATACCCCTCCACCCCGGTCATCTGCCCGGCAAAAAACAGGTCGGGCCGGCTCCGCAGGGCGAAGTCACGGGTCAGCAGGTTGGGGCTGTTGAGGTAGGTGTTGCGGTGCATCACGCCGTAGCGGACGAACTCGGCATGCTCCAACCCCGGCACCATGCGCAGCACCCGGCGCTGCTCGGGCCAGGCCAGCTGGGTTTGGAAGCCCACAAGGTTGTAATGGGTGCCCTCGCGGTTGTCTTGCCGCAGCTGCACCACGGCATAGGGCCGCCGCCCAGTGTGCGGGTCGGTAAGGCCGATGGGCTTCATAGGCCCGAAGGTCAGCGTCTGCCGCCCCCGGCGCGCCATCACCTCCACCGGCATGCAGCCCTCAAACACCTTGAAGTCACGGTCCTGCTCGTGCAGTTCCGCCGTGCGGGCGGCAATGAGCTCGTCGTAAAAGGCGTTGTATTCTTCCTCGGTCAGCGGGCAGTTGAGGTAGCCGTCCCCCTCCCCCCAGCGGGACTGGGCAAAGGCCTTGTCCATGTCCACCGACTCCCGCGTCACAATAGGCGCGACGGCGTCGTAGAAGTTGAGCTCGTCGCCCCCGCAAAGGGCCGCGATGGCCTCGGCCATGGCCCCGTCGGTCAGCGGCCCGGTGGCCACCACACAGGGGCCATCGGGGATGGCGGTGGCCTCCCGGTGGGTGATGGTGAGATTGGACAGGCTCGCGAGCCGCCCGGCCACATGGGCCGAGAATGCTGCACGGTCGACCGCCAGGGCACCGCCCGCCGGCAGGGCCGTGGCGTCGGCAGCCTCCAGAATGAGGGAGCCCAGCCGACGCATCTCCTGCTTGAGGAGCCCGGAGGCATTGTCCACGGCGTTGCTGCGCAGGGAGTTGCTGCACACCAGCTCGGCCAAGCCGTCGGTCTGGTGTGCGCTCTGGCGCCGCAGGGGCTTCATCTCAATGAGTTCCACGTCGATTCCACGGCGGGCAAGCTGCCAGGCTGCCTCACAGCCGGCCAGCCCCGCCCCCAATACGATTGCTTTCAAACGCGTCCTCCACTCTTCAGTACATACAGGCGGCCGGGCTTCTGCTCCAGCACACCTTTGATTTCCAGCCCCGCTAGCAACGGAAACAGGTCGCCCAGCGGGAACCCGGTCAGTTCAATGAGATCATCAAAGGAGCGCTCCCCGCCCATGAGAACATCGACCAGGGCTTGCTCCTGCAGCGTCAGCTGCAACGGCGGCGCGGGCTTCTCTGCCCGGGCAGGGCGGGCCACTGCGCCGCCCCGGGCGGGCTTGTCACCCCAACCGTAGAAGTCCAAAACATCGTCCTCCCCGGCGATGACCTCGCAACCGCTTTTGATCATCGCGTTGGTGGAGACGCTGACCCCCGAGAGGATGGGCCCCGGCACGGCAAAGACGTCCTTCCCCTGCTCCAGGGCGTAGTTGACGGTGATGTTGCTGCCGGAGTGCTCGCCAGCCTCCACCACCACGACACCGCGGGCCAGGCCGCTGATAATGCGGTTGCGGGCCGGGAAGTTGCCGGACAACGGCTCGGTGTGCGGCACGTATTCAGAAAGAACCAGCCCCTGCTGGCAGATGCGCTCATACACTTCGGCATTGCTGCGGGGGTAGGCGACGTCCACGCCGCAGCCCAGCACGGCAATGGTGTTGCCGCCAGCCTCCAGCGTGCCCAGGTGGGCGCTGGTGTCGATGCCCCGCGCCATGCCAGAGACGACCGTCACCCCGCTGCCGCCCAGCCGCCGCCCCAGGCGGAAGGCCACCTCCCGCCCGTAGTTGGATGGCTCCCGCGTGCCGACGATGGCGATCTGCCGCTCGGTCTGCAGGAGCTCGACTCGCCCGATGCAATAGAGCGTCAGCGGCGGCGCGACCACCTCATGAAGGCCTGCCGGATACCGTGGGTGCAGCTGGCAGACCGGAGCAATGCCCAGCCGCTCCAGTGTGGCAAAAAAGCGTTCCAGATATTCCTCATTGCAGGCTGCCAGCAATGCAGTACGGGTTTTCTCCGCAAGGCGGGGTGCCTGGCGCAGCCGCTCCGGAAACCGCGGGGCATCGCGGAAGACGCCCTCGGGGCTACCAACCAGGTTTACCAATGTGCGAAATGTCGTGGGGCCGACTCCATCCACGCGGGAAAGCCAGATGAAGTAGCGCTCCTCCCGGTTGTCGATCATCGTTCCCCCATCGGCGCGGCCGGTACGCCGCGTCTCCATTATTGTAACAAAGGAGCGAATGGACTTCCACCGTCTTTGCTTAAGA